>NZ_JBCAUP010000021.1:0-99201 GCF_038433355.1 Brucella cytisi | reverse complement strand
GATAGCATATTGCCTCACCAGAATGCTCCCTAAGCCCTGCTGAGCGCTGGTAGTTGTTCATCTTCGCCAGACTCGTTTCCGAATATCATTCTATGCGCGCGATCGCGACGCCAGGCTTTCACCCGTCGTTGCACCGTACGGATTAGTGCATCAGGATACTCGCCGGGATAAATGCTTTGAAGTCGCTCCAGTAGCTCCCGGCCGGTTCTCCATGGCTCAGCTTCAAACCAACTGTAAAGATCATTCGTGACGTTAACCAGCGGGTCAGGCCGCCGTCGCTCGCGTTTCAGTTTTGGCTTTGCTTTCGCGGTCGGACGAACTTCGCCCTCCGTCCACGCGATACGCAGGCTTCGCAAAAAGCTCTCGATATCGGGAGCCTCGCTTGAGGGTGCTCCCTGATGCGCAATGTCGGCAAGCCGCTGTTGTCCTGCACGAATGTTTCGGAGGAGCATCACAGGGTCGAGTTGCTCACTCATGCGCACCAAGGGGTCGCGTACCTCGACCGCCGTCCTTGCATCCGACAATAGCCGTTGATGTGGCGTCGCGGGAGAAGAGTAGAGCTTCTTGACCATCGCTCCATTTCGCTGCTTCTCGAGCAATTTAAACGACGGTTGAAAGAAGTTCACGAACAAGCGTACCGAACGATAAAGCTCCGCAAGTGTTGCTGCAGCTTCAACACCCTCATACCGATGATAGCCAACAATTCGGCGGACGACCGATCCGTTTTTCTGCTCCACATAAGCCTGATCATTTTTGCGATATGGCCGACAGCGAGTGAATTCGATATCTGAATGAACGCAATAGTCCCTGAGGGTCTCGTTGATGAATACGCTATCGTTATCCGTATCAAAGCCAAGCAGCGGGAACGGCATCATGCGGCGAAGCTCGGTCAAAACTTCCGTCAAGAGCTTCTGTTCGCGAACAATCAGAGGCGCGCACTCGGTCCAACCGGTCGCAATATCCGTAAGGACAAGAGTATGAATAAAGCTGCCGCGTGCGTTGGGACCGGAGTGCGACACAAGATCGGCCTCGATGAAGCCAGGTGCGGGATCACCCCAGTCGGAGAATTTTCGAATTGGGATACTCCGCTTCAATGCCGATGAAGCAACGGAACGTCGGCGTCGACGGCCGCCTGCTGTTTCTCGCACGCTTTTCAATGCACGGTCGATGGTAGCCGCACTCATCTGTAGCAGAAGTGTGCGGACCTGATCGTCTAACTTCAAATGGCCATGTTGTTCCATCGCCGAGATCAGAATTGGCAGCAAGGGCTTCAATCGTTTGCCGCAGATGCGGTCAGAGGCTTCCCACAGAACAATAAGAGACTGTCGGGTCGCCTCGTTATAAATCTGCGCCCGCGTTCGCGATTGCGGTTGCTTATCTGCCCCCCGCAATAAACGCATCGCGTGTTTTCGATGCATCCCACTGATCGATACGAACTGATCGAGGATCTGCGATTTTTCCTCCCGCTTTCCGGCCGCATAGCGCTTTGCCAGAGCAGCAACCAATTCCTTCTTCGTCGTCACGCTGATCAGCCTCATCTGATTTGCTCCGCACCCACAAATGCTGGGAGCAAATCAGATGAGGCAACGGCCAACAATCAGGGAACATTTCTAGTGAGGCAATGCGGCGTCTCATCCTGATTGTCGCGCTATACGATGAAGTCTTTCACCTGCGGTTCTGCAAATAGCGAACCGCTTGTTCTACGCTCCGCGATGCGATCGCGTGTAGCCTGTCTGGAAACGAGATTGCGTTGTATCCCTTCTACACGCTCAAAAAGCGGCAGAAGAGTCTGTTCTGTCTCAGGGAAGTAAGCAATTACTCCGGAAATGGCATCAAGCCACCGCTCAGTGTCCACGCAGGTGTATGCCGCCATCAGAATATTCTCCAAGTGGAGTTGACGTACCTATAAATTCGATGTCTGCATCGTCCATCGCACTATGGCCCGCTAGCCTTCCACTGGCACCAGCCATGGATACTCCACGCGAAGCTCACGAATTGCTGTTTCTAAGCTATCGAATATCGAGCTGTTGTCGGTGAAGGCGGCCCAATACTCAGCGTGATAATTGTACTCAGGTACATCATCAATCCAGAATTTTTCCGCGGTGTAAATAAGGGAACCATCTGACCGCTGGATAACCATTAACCTGATTTGCCCATCTGGGCTTAGTTCTTGATGAATCACCGTACGCTTCATGGCTGGGGCCCTTCAGGCGAACGCCGGGGCCGTTGCCATTCTGGTCAATGAAGATGACACCAGCGGCCTCAAGAGCATTGCGAATAGCCTCCACGGTGCGGGGTTGGGCAGCAGGTTCACCACGCTGCGTTTCGAGACGCTTGATCGACGGCAGCGATACTCCGCATGCGCCAGCAAGTTCTTCGAATCCTGCCGAGATCGCCATCAATCTGGTCTACCATTTGTGAAAGTCGCAATTATTGCGAATTGCAACCAAAGCGCGAGGAAGTGAATCGCCGCACATACTAAGTCGGTGGGCGGGGCAAGAATCGAAATTTCATATCGCGCTGATGTCGCGTTCTGCCGCCTGAACGTAGCGCTACCTATTCAACTCAATGCGTTATGTTGCATTGAATTTCAGAGTTATGCGATATGAAGATGAAGGAAAATGACAACTAATTCATTGATTTTAAAGTGGCTGGGGAACCTGGATTCGAACCAAGACTAGCGGAGTCAGAGTCCGCTGTTCTACCCTTAAACTATTCCCCAGCAGGAATATGCAAATGCCTTCAGTCTGGAGGCCTGCAAGCGCGATAAAAGCGTAAGCTCATTCGCGCCGGCCTCCATCTAGCGAACTCAAACACCGAACGCAACACTTTTCTTCGAAAAAAATCAAAGTGATTTAAGTTATCCAGCAATTGCCGATTTCATACGGTGGGGCCGCTGCAAATTGATGCGCAGCGGGATGCTTTCGTGAAGTCGGCGCATAAAAAAAGCCCGGCCAGCGGAGGAGCGGCCGGGCAAGGGGCAGGCTGACCGGGAGGGGACCCGGTATGTGAAGGTGGCGCCTGCCAGATGATTTGTCTGCGGGTTCAAATAGGGCCGTGCCTTACCGAATCCGAAGAGATGTTGGTTCAGCAGATCAGGCGTGTAGCCTTGATCCGTAGCCGAGCGTCTGCCAGTTCACTCAGAACCCGTGTAGGGTCTTCCGTGCCGCGATAATGAGCTGCCGTGTAAATATCCTCACGACGAAGTCCGATATCGCGCAGCATGTGGTCGTCAAAGCTGCTCAGGTTCAGCACTTGCCGTCGACCATTGGAAAACGTCCAGCGACGCATGACCGACGTAAATACGGCCTTTACCATCTGCACGAACGTGGCGGTCTGTCCGCTCATTGCAGGTAAATGCGTTGTCGTTATCTTGCTTGTCGCTGTCATGTCCGCTCTCCTTTGATCTGGCGGGGCTAAGTGATCCTTATCGTCAGGGTCATTCGCTTTCGCGGCTCCTTTTCCTTTACGATGGCGGCTTTATCCAACAATCAAATTGATTGTTCCAACGAATGTTTTTAATGTAATTCTTCAATAATAATGATGGATGACGCCGATGAGCACGCCTCTGGATCTCGATCAATTACAGACCTTCATAGCCATAGCTGATGCGGGCAGTTTTACGCGGGCGGCGGATGCCGTTTTCAAGACGCAATCCGCCGTTTCCATGCAGATGCGCCGCCTGGAAGAGCGTATTGGCAAGCCGTTATTTGAACGTGATGGACGGACCAATCGTCTTACCGAAGAGGGCGAGCGTCTTTTACTTTATGCGCGCCGCATGATGCAGCTCAATGGTGAAACCATCGCTGCGTTTGATGACACTCAACTGGAAGGCCACGTGCGTATCGGTACGCCGGACGATTATGCCGATCGGTTTTTGCCGGAAATAATGGCGCGTTTTGCGCGATCAAACCCGCGCGTCGAATTGTCGGTTGTGTGCGAACCGACCGTCAATCTGGACGAGATGATCCGCCGCGGAACACTAGATATTGCTCTTGTCACCCAGTGCGATGACAAACGTCGTTCGGAAGTTGTTCGAACGGAGCCATTGCTTTGGGTGACTTCTGCCAATCATGCTGTGCATGAAGAGGCTGTCCTGCCGCTTGCTGTCGGACGCCCGACCTGTATCTGGCGTCATGCAGCCATTGATGTGCTGGAAGCGGCCAGACGCGATTATCGTATCATCATTACCAGCTGGTCAGCGACTGTTTTGGCGGCGGCAGTTCTCTCCGGCCTTGCGGTCTCAGTTCTTCCGGAATGTGCACTGCGTCCCGGTATGCGGGTCCTTGGTGAAGCAGACGGGTTTGGAATGCTGCCGGAGTTCGGCATTGGCATCATGCGCGGCCATACAAAACAGAATGCAGTCGTCGACGCACTTGCGCAGCATATTATTGAAAGTCTAGACAATATATCGTCACCGCAGCCCGGCGCGATGGCTTCGGCGGAAATTTCACCGTTTCCGGCGGTCCGTACGAGGAGGGTACGAGCCAACGAATTGCTGCCAGGCTGGTGACGACTTCGTAAATCGCCGCATGGCTTCTTGACCAGCCATGCCACGTGGTTGCCTATGATGGGATGAGCATGGGTTCCGATTCGAGTTTTACCGGCGCATCGTCCAATGTTGCCGAGTATAGCGTTTCCGAGATTTCCGGCGCGTTGAAGCGCACGGTCGAGGATACGTTCGGGCATGTGCGTGTGCGCGGCGAAATTTCCGGCTATAGAGGTCCGCATTCGTCGGGGCACGCCTATTTTGCATTGAAAGATGATCGTGCGCGTCTTGAGGCCGTCATCTGGCGCGGTTCGATGAGTCGTCTCCGCTTCCGTCCCGAAGAGGGGATGGAAGTCATTGCTACAGGCAAACTCACGACCTATCCCGGCTCATCGAAATATCAGATCGTCATCGAACAGATGGAGCCAGCCGGCGCGGGCGCGCTGATGGCACTTCTGGAGGAGCGCAAGCAGCGGCTGGCTTCGGAAGGCCTGTTCGATCCTGCCGTAAAGCAACTCTTACCCTTTATGCCCCGTGTGATCGGAGTGGTGACTTCTCCGACCGGTGCCGTCATTCGGGACATCATTCACCGGATCGCAGATCGCTATCCGCTGCATGTCATTGTCTGGCCTGTGCGTGTGCAGGGCGAGACAAGTGGACCTGAGGTGGCAGCTGCGGTACACGGTTTCAACGCTTTGCCCGACGAAGGGAATATTCCGAGGCCGGATGTGCTGATCGTGGCGCGCGGGGGCGGCAGTCTGGAAGACCTTTGGGGCTTCAATGACGAAATCGTCGTTCGCGCCGTTGCTACATCGCATATACCGGTAATTTCTGCGGTCGGTCATGAAACCGACTGGACCTTGATTGACCTTGCGGCGGATATTCGCGCGCCCACTCCAACAGGTGCGGCGGAAATGGCGGTGCCCGTAAAGGCAGATCTTCTGGCAGCGCTGGTGGGACAATCCGCGCGACTTTCGTCGGCCATGTCACGCTTTATCGATCTGAAACGACAAGCACATCGTTCGGCAGCGCGTGCTCTTCCGTCGGCTGACCAGTTGCTGGCTTTACCACGCCGCCGTTTCGATGAAGCAGCCTCGCGCCTCACGCGGGCTCTGTTCGTCAACACACAAAAGAAGCGGGTTCACTTTGAGGGGCATGCGCGACAGCTATCGTCGCGCCTGCTGCAGCGCCGGTTTGCGGAACTGCAGCGCGATGTTACCGCTCTTGGACAAAGACTGCCTCGTGCGCTCGAAGCATTCCTGCGCGAACGAAGAACGGCTTTCATTCATCGGGCAAATCGTCTTTCGGCGGAGCCGATACTGCGGCGAACAAAACTTACGACCGGAGCAATAGAACAGCTGGATCGTCGTCGCGATCAAGCTGTCCGTCTTCTCATTGAAAGAGCTAAACGGCGCGGGCAGGAACTGGAGCGTCTTATGCGCACGCTTTCTTATGAAAGCGTTCTGGAACGCGGTTTTGCAGTTGTCTTCGATGAAGAAGGGAAGCCGGTGAAGCAGGCTGCATCCGTATCGGCTGGCGATGCATTGTCTATTCGGTTTCGCGATGGTGACGTTGCAGTCGTTGCGGGTGATGAAGACAGGACCGAGCCCGCAAAGCTTGTACAAACAAAAAAGGTTCAGTCTCCCGGCTCAGGCAATCAGGGATCGTTATTTTAGCAACAGTCAGTCGCTGTGTTTTCCGTTTTCTGCTGAGATCGTTTGGCCTTAAGGCTGGCTTAAGCTTGGACGTCTTTTTCTCGCGCATCTGTCATTGTTAGAGATTCAGGATGTCGCGTAAAAAATCCCAGGACGACCTCACAAATGGCTTTGCGAAGGCTGCTTTCAGCCGTCGCGGCTTTCTTATAGGTATAAGCGCTGTTGCGTTGTCGGGCTGTGTTTCCACGACGCAACAGCCACCTCAACCGGTGAAAAAACTGCCTGAAGCTGCACCGTCGCGGCCTGTGCCGCTGATGTACCAGGCCCTGCCGGAAGAACAGTTCCCGATCCCGGCTGTCGATACGAGCAAGGTTGATCCAAAGTTCTGGCGGCAAGAAGTCGATTATCCAACGGACGAAGTGAGAGGCACTGTTATCGTCGATACGCCAAACAAGTATCTCTACCATGTACTCGGCAATGGGCGGGCCATGCGCTACGGTATCGGTGTCGGACGCGATGGTTTTGCATGGGCCGGACGCGCTAAGATCGCTTATAAGCGTCAATGGCCGCGCTGGACGCCGCCGGATGAGATGGTTGCACGTCAACCTGCGCTGGAGCCTTACAGCATCGCCAATGGCGGGATGCCTCCTGGTATCAAGAATCCGCTGGGTGCGCGAGCGATGTACATTCACAAGGATGGGCGCGATACGCTCTATCGCATTCACGGATCGCCGGAAGCATGGAGCATCGGTAAAGCCGTGTCGTCGGGGTGCATTCGCATGCTCAATCAAGATGTGATTGATCTTTACAATAATGTACGCGATGGCAGCACGATTGTCGTGATACCCGATCCGAGCAAAGGCCAGCAGGTCACAAGCTGACTAAAACAAAAAGGGCGCGGATACCGCGCCCTTTTTGTTGGATGTGTTTTGCGGCTCAATGCTCAATAGGCATATTCGAGAAAGATTGGATCGACCGATCCTGCCCATACGCTGTTATATGCCTTCAGCATGCGCTCGGCATCCGTGACGCCTGCTGCTACGATTTCTTCAAGCGGCGCAAGGAAATGCGTTTCGTCATGGCCTTCGCTGTTGAGCTTGTTACGGTTCAAAAGACCGAGCCGGGAGATTTTCAAAGTCTCACGTGCGACCTGTTCCAGCGGCTTGCCCCGGAATGTCGTGTTCAAAGCTTTAGCGGGAACCTCGTTACGAAGGGCAAGGACCTCTTCGTAGGTCCAATCCTTGGTGAGTAGCTCGGCAGCAGTCAGAGCCTCGTCATCATAAAGCAGGCCGACCCAGTAGGCTGGAAGCGCACAGATGCGGCGCCACGGACCTCCATCGGCCCCCCGCATCTCAAGGAAGCGTTTCAGACGGACTTCGGGGAAAAGCGTGGAAAGATGATTGGTCCAGTCGCCCATATTGGGAACCGGGTCGCTCACTTCACCTTTCAGCGCACCATTCATGAACTGACGGAACGTGACATGCGTACAGTCGTGATAATGGCCGTCGCGCAGGATGAAGTACATCGGTATATCAAGCGCCCATTCGACATAATCGGTAAAACCGAAGTTCTCCGAGAAGACGAACGGCAGGACGCCCGAACGCTGGTTATCGGTATCGCGCCAGATATTCGAGCGCCACGACAAAAGGTGGTTTGGCTTGCCTTCGGTGAATGGGGAGCTGGCGAAAAGTGCGGTGGCCACAGATTGCAGCTTCATCGAAACCTGCATCTTGCGGCGCATATCTCGTTCCGAGCTGAAGTCGAGATTAACCTGAATGGTCGACGTGCGGTACATCATGTCCAGGCCTTCATGCCCGACTTTTGGCATATAGTTGGTCATGATCTTGTAACGCGATTTCGGCATGACAGGTGTTTCAGCCAAGGTCCATTTTGGACTGCCACCAACACCTAAAAATCGGATGCCCAGAGGCTCAGCAATTTCGCGGACCTGGGACAGGTGCGCATTCACTTCACGACATGTTTGGTGAATGGTGGAAAGCGGTGCTCCGGAAAGCTCAAACTGGCCTCCGGGTTCTAGCGAAATGGCACCCTGTCCGGTTGGCTCGACCAAGCCGATGATATTGCCTTCATCGATAATAGGCTCCCAACCAAGCGTGGCCTGCATGCCTTCGAGTATGGCTTTGATACCGCGCGGCCCCTCATAGGGAACGGGACTGTTATCGGCTGTGTAGAATGGAAATTTCTCATGCTCGGTGCCGATACGCCAGGCATCCTTGGGCTTGCATCCGCCAGCCAGATAGTTCGCCAGTTGTTCAACGCCCGTCAGTGCCGTTTCGTCAGTTGTATCGCGCGCCATGCAGTCTATCCCTAGCCTATTTTTCGCTTTTCAGCGTGATTGGACAAATTTGTCAAATCACGCAAGTCAATTCCATTGAACGTCAGATTTCGAGAACATCATCCTGCTTTCCGCCAGTCTCCGAGCACAGATTGTACCAGAGCCATCGCAGCGACAGCAGCCGTGTCGGCGCGCAGGATTCGAGGGCCGAGCGGAATAGCTGTCACAAAGGGGAGATTTCGGAGCGTTTGACGTTCGTCTTCCGAGAAGCCACCTTCCGGACCAATCAACAACGCAACAGGGCCGGGCGCCATTTTCTGCAAGATGGTCAACGGATCGTCCGATTCGTAACCTTCATCGCAGAAGATCAAATGTCGGGATTTGTCCCACTGCTCAATGAAGCGGTCAAAGCGAATGGCCTCACAACATTCAGGTATGGAAAGTACGCCGCACTGTTCCGCAGCTTCTATCGCATTGGCCTTGATGCGGTCGCCCCCCAGCTTTGATACCTGAGTGTGCTGTGTGATGACAGGTTGCAGTATACCTGCGCCCATCTCGACAGCTTTCTGGACCATATAGTCCAGCCGCCCCTGTTTTAGAGGGGCGAAGCAATAAACAAGATCACTCGCTAAAGGCTGCGGGCGCGTCTGTTCGAAGGGCATGAGAAACAGACGCTTTTTACCCTCCGGCTTCAGCCGTGATTTCCATTCGCCGTGGCGTCCATTGAAAGCAAGAATTTCATCGCCATCCTTCAAGCGCAGGACGTGGGTGAGATAATGTGCGGCCTGCGGGGCGACCTCAATCTGGTCGCCGTCGTCGAGGTCGTTTTCAACGTATAGTCTCTGCATTTTGTAGTTTGCGCGCATGACAGCATCGATGGCAGAGGGCAGGGGCGGCGGTCAAGCGCTTTGGTAATGCATCAAGAGACAATTAATTAGCATTCCTACACAAACAATTGATGGGAAATATCATGGCAGTTGCATTTAATTAGATTGTATCCATATAGGTATGAAGCTATCTATTTGAATGGAATTGATGTGATGAAACAAACGTGGGTCGAATTCGCACCGCTTCTTGCAAGCACCGCCAGAGGATGGCGGAAAGCTTTCGATGCAGCGATGGCGGAACATGGTCTTTCCGACGCGAAAGCCATACCGCTGATGATCCTGTTGCGGCACGGAGATCGTGTTCCCCAAGGAGTGCTGGCCGAACGGGTCGGTATCGAGGGAGCAACGATTGTCCGGGTTGTCGACGAGTTGGAGAAGGATGGCCTGATCCAGCGGGTTGCCGACGATGCTGATCGTCGCGTCAAGCTCATTCAACTGACAGAGGACGGTCGCGTCCTTGCCGGCAAGGTGGAAAAGTCTGCTGCCCGTCTTCGCGCCATTTTCCTCGGTGATTTCGATTCCGACGCGGTCGACATTGCCATGGAAGTACTGCGCAAGCTGAATGAGAAGTTTCAAACATAATCTTTCTGATCGGTCGCGCGACCGGAAAGATGCGACGCATTCAACCGGTGCCCTCACAGCCATGACGAAGCCAGTCGAAACAACTCCGAAGTTCTGGGACGTAGTCTTTTCACTGAAGACTTTCGCTGCAGCCATGCTTGCGCTGTGGATCGGCCTGATGGCCAATTTGCCCAATCCTTACTGGTCCATTGCGGCTGTCTATATTGTTGCGCATCCGCTATCAGGTGCGACCACATCAAAGGGTTTTTACCGTCTGATCGGTACGATTATCGGCGGAGCAGTGACCATTCTGTTCGTGCCGCATCTGGTCAATTCCCCTGAAATACTGACGCTGGCGATCGGTCTTTGGATGGGCCTCTGCCTTGCGATCAGCCTGCTCGATGGTACGCCGCGCAGTTATTTGTTCATGCTGGCTGGCTATACGGTGGCTATCGCGAGTTTTGCCGTTGTTTCCGTGCCTGAAACGACTTTCGACTATGCCGTAGGTCGTGTGGAAGAGATCGCAATCGGGATCATTTGCGCTGCTGTCGTCAATCGACTTATTTTTCCACGTCACAGCGGCCCGGTGCTCGTCAGTCGTATCGATAATTGGCTGCGTGACGGCTCAAAGCTGGCGCTGGCAAGCATGCGGGGTGAAGGTGCTACACCTGAATTTCTTCGGGATCGCCAGCGTCTTGCAGCCGACGCGCTCGAGCTGCGCAATCTGACGACGCATGTTGCCTATGACACTTCATCAATCAGAAATGTCGGAACGCAGCTTCACGTTTTGCAGCAGCGTATGGTGGCTGTTCTTCCGATCATATCAAGCTTGCACGATGTGCTGGCGATGAAGCCTGGTGAAAACGAAAAGTCCTGGCATCCAGCGGTGCAGAAACTGTTGGACGAGGCCGGTGACTGGATCGAGAGTGGCGAAAACCTGACAGAGGAACGCCGTGCTGTTTTCTTGCAGTTGATCGACGAAATCGACCGGCATGGGAAGGATGCGACAAGTTGGGGTGAATTGCTGCCGTTCAATGTGGCTGCGCGCGTTCGCGATCTGGTTCAAATATGGAGCGATTGCATCACATTGCGTCAGGACATTGTTTCCGGTTCCCGACATTCGCTGCGCTGGCGTCGTTACGACGCGCACTTGAAATCTCGCCCTATGCATCGGGACTACGGCATGGCCTTCCTGTCTGGCTTTTCTGCCTTTCTGGCAACTTGTGTAGCGACTGCATTCTGGATTGCGAGCGGCTGGTCTCAAGGCAGTGCTGCAGCCATGATGGCCGGTATTTTCTGCTGCATCTTCGCAACCATGGATGATCCGGTGCCGGTCATGCGCAAGTTCAACTGGCTACTTTTGATTGTCATCGTTGCCGCCTTCATTTTTGAGTTTGCGTTGTTGCCGCTGGTGGATGGGTTCTTTCCGCTGGTTCTGGTGCTGGGACTGTTCCTCATTCCAGCAGGGTTGCTGCTTGCCATTCCTTCGCAATTTTTGCTCGGCATGGTGCTCTGCGTGAACTTGCCGAACATGCTCATGCTGCAGGGCCATCTGACCCACGATTTTGTCAGTTTTGCCAATGCCAATCTCGCCACCGTAGTGGGGATCGTAATCGCTGCCGTAGTGACTTCAATTGTCCGGTCTGTCGGTGCTGAATGGAGCGTGCGCCGCCTGATCAAGGCGGGTTGGAACGATATTGCACTTGCTGCTGAACGGCGCCCCGGACGTCATCGTCGCCAGCACATGAATCGCCTTTTGCTCCGGATGATCGACCGTATCGGCATGATGACCCCGCGTCTCGCGCTAGTCCCGGCGGCAGATGTCGCGAAGGTCGATCTGTTGCGCGATCTGCGAAACGGCATGAACACGATCGATCTCCAGCAATACCGCTCCAAACTGCCCGAAAACTGTCGGCCAGCGGTCGATGAAGTGCTAGATGGTGTTGGCGCGTATTACCGAGCCTTGACCAACAAGCCACAGCAGGCAGGTGAAATCGACAGAAACCTGCTTGCCTCCATCGATACGGCAATCACCACCATTATCGAGAGCGGATCGCCAGCAATAGCCAAACGTACGCGAATGGCGCTGGTCGCCCTTCGCTTCAATCTGTTTCCGAAAGAGCCACCTTTTGCCTTGCCGCCGCGTCCACTCATGGAACTCCCGCAAGCAGCCTAAGACAACGATGTGATTTGTGATGCAACCTGAACTCGATATCTACGGAATTTACATTCCGACCCTCGGCGTGCTGGCGCTTGGCGCTTATTTTGCAAATACGGTCATGCAACGCCTATTGGCGCGGGCACGCCTTTATCGTTTCGTCTGGCATCGGCCTTTGTTCGATGCTGCGATGTATTTTTGTATTCTCGGTGTTGCCGCCGTCATTCTCAATGGAATACCGCTATGAAAAAGCTCTTTGCACATTCAGGCCGTGTCTTTGTAACCGTCGTCATGGTCACGATGGCAGGGCTCCTCGGTTGGCATTTGTGGGATTACTACATGAACGCGCCATGGACACGCGATGGCAAAATTCGTGCCGATGTCGTGCGCGTTGCGCCGGATGTCTCGGGCCTTGTCGGCGAAGTGCTCGTCCACGACAATGCGACTGTTCATCAGGGCGACGTTATCTTTCGCATAGATCAGGCCCGTTACAAGCTCGCCCTGCAAACAACGGAAGCAAAGGTTGATAGCAGCAAGGCGGCACTTGATATGGCAAACCGCGATCTGGTCCGCTATCGCCAGCTTAACGACACGACCGTGACGCGCCAGAAACTGGAGCAGATTGAAACGACGGCCCAGCAAGCGGAAGCTTCCTATCGGCAGGCGCAACTGGATCGCGATCTTGCAGCACTCAATCTCGATAGATCGTCGGTAAAAGCGCCCGTCAACGGTGTGATTACCAACTTCTCGCTTCAGCCGGGTGATTACGTCTCTGCAGGCTCAGCGGTGACTGCCTTGGTGGATACGGACTCGTTCTACGTTTCTGGCTATTTTGAAGAGAACAAACTCGAGCGTATCCAGATTGGTGACCCGGTAGTGGTCGATATCATGGGCAGCAAAGTGCAACTCAAAGGAAAGGTTGAAGGCATCGCTGGAGGTATTGAAGATCGTGAGCGTAGCGATTCTTCCAGCTTGCTTGCGAATGTTTCGCCGACCTTCAACTGGGTGCGTCTAGCACAACGTGTGCCAGTGCGTGTGAAACTTGAAGAGGTGCCGGACAGTGTCCATCTCGTTGCTGGCCGAACGGTCAGCGTTTCGGTGGTGAACTGATTTAAAGGCCCGGCTGTCGTCCGGGCTTTTTCCATGTTAGCAAAGACAAAAGCGGTTGGGGATTTCTCATGGGTGTGCTGGTTGTCCAGAACTACGATGGGTCCGGATTGGGACAGATCGAGCCAATACTGGTGAATGCTGGGCATTCGATTGATCTGCGTCATCCCTACAACGGCGATTCACTACCCTCTGATGACAATGGCTATCAAGCCTTGATCATTCTCGGCGGCGAGCAGAATGCGCTTGCCGACGCCGAATGTCGTTATTTTCCCCATTTACTCGAGCTTATACGCCGGTTTGGCGATCATGATAAGGCCGTTCTCGGCATTTGTCTGGGCAGCCAGCTCGTGGCTCGTGCTTATGGTGGGGAGAATATTCTGGATCGCCCGATGGAGTTCGGCTGGCAAGAAATTCGGCTTACTGAGGAGGGTAAAAGCGATCCGGTCTTGTCTGCCGCAGGTGACATCTTTCCAATCTTTCATTGGCATCGCGATACGTTTTCGCTTCCGAAGCAAGCTTTGCATATGGCGATAAGTGATATGACACCTCATCAGGCTTATCGCATTGGACGTGCAGTCTATGGCACGCAATTCCATTTCGAGGCGAACACGCAGCTTGTGGACGAGTGGAATGGCCAGCTAAGCGAACTGATCGCGGGTTTCGCGCCGGATTGGGCGTTACAATATCCAGAGCTTGCAAAGAAGTTCGGAGCACAAGCGGATGCCGCAGGTGCTGCATTAGCCAAGGCGTGGGTAAACCAAATCTAGGGGCCTCGCAACTGCGTCTTAACCTTAAGTCGAAGTATCGCGTTGCCGCTTTGCCACAGCGTTCAACCAATTCGGTTTTTCAAGAGAAAAGCGGTGGCTTGGCTGGAACCGTTCAGTTGCGGGTAACTTTTTTCGGGTGTAACTGAACGCCGTCTCCCCCGGGCAGCAACCGAATGAGCAAGGCTGATCGCCATGCTCTCAAGTGGCGGCTCGTCTACCGAGCTTTATCCGGCCACCGTCGAAAGAGTTTCCGAATATGACTGCCAAGCATGCCGCTCTTCTCACCGTCCTGATGGTTTCCGCGATTGTATTCATGGCGGTCGGCATATTTACCGTCGATGCGGGCAACAACGCGATGTCTACTGACGGTTATGGCATTTCCAGCGCTCATTGAGCGCGTACTAGCTAGCTTCAATAAAACGCTTTTCAGAACCGTCGATCACGATGGCTGACAGTTGCCCACTTCTCCATGCATATGTATCGAGATTGACCCTGTTGGGTTGAATATCGATGGCGCTTTGCGGTGTATGCCCGTGGATGATGACCTTTTCGAAGAGTTCAGTCCATTTAAGGAAAGCTGTGCGAATCCAGATCAATTCTTCCGGATCTTGTGCATCTAACGGCACAGCAGGGTTTATGCCTGCATGACAGAAGAAGAATTCGCCAAAAGCGACTGAGCGCGGCATGGCGCGAATGAAGTCGATATGGTTTTGGGGGACGGTCTTGACGAGCGCGGCATGACCTTGGTGCGCTGAATCTGCATCAGTAAAATCAATTTCTACACTGTAGGAGCGTGCAGTATCAATGCCACCGTGGAGTGCGAATATCCCCGCTACATCTCCTGTTGCCAGATAGGTAAGAAAGCCGTCGTCGTGATTGCCCAACAGCGAAATGACGCGCTCATCCCGATGTGACACATCAATCAGAAAATCCAGTACTTCTCTCGAGCTCGGACCGCGATCAATATAATCACCAAGATGAATGATGCGCCAGTCGTGAGCCGGGCGGTGGTCAAGGTCGGCACGGATCAGCCTGTGCATATCCCGCAACAAGTCGAGACGGCCATGTACGTCGCCGATGGCATAAAGGCGGATGCCGTCAGGCCCTTTAGCTTCCTTGAAAACCACGCCGTTCATTCGCTGTTACTTTCCTTCAAGTCTTTGCCTGACTTCGCACCGACTCGCTGACGATAGCGTAGACGCGAGACACGTTCGCGTTCTTCGTTAAGCTCGCGATCATGCATTGCCTGCTCCACGAAACGAATGTGTTTTCGAACCGCTTCGCGTGCCGCTTGCGGATTGCCTGCCATGACTGCATCGTAAATGGCGCGGTGCTGCGATAGAAACATATCGGCGACGCCAGGATAGCTATAAATAAGGCTGCGGTTGTAAAAAACACCATCTTTCAGCAATTGATAGCAGGACCGCAATGTGTGCAGGAGAACAATGTTATGGGCAGCCTCACCAATAGCGTTGTGCAATTCTACGTCGAGGCGTGCTTCGGTGTCGAAGTCACTAACACCATGAGCCTTTTCCATGGCTTCCATGATTTCAGTCAGTAGTGCCTTGTCGGCTGGCGTGGCTCGAAGTGCCGCATATTCTGCAGCGATGCTTTCAATCTCGCGCCGATATTCAAGGTAATCTCCAGTTGCCTTGCGGTGATCGGCAAAAAGTTTGACCACAGGGGCGCTGAAAACCTGTCCGATCACGTCCGCAACGAATGTGCCTCCACCATGACGGGAGATCAGGAGTTCAGCAGTCTCAAGTCTCTTGAGCGCGTCGCGAAGTATCGGGCGGGAAATGTCGAACTGGCGCGCCAGCTCACGCTCACCGGGAAGCCGGTCGCCACCACGTAGAACGCCTTCGAGAATAAGCGTTTCAATCTGGTGCACGACGTCGTCTGCCGTGCGGCTTGCCTGTATGCGTGAAAAAATCGTTTCGGCCATGCCGTCTGAAGCCCTCTCCATAACGGCGGCAAAGTAGCCCTTAGGTTGATGTCCGGCAACGGAATATATTGAAAATGAAAGCCCGATCGATAATGCAATCAGGCTCTCAGGAATTATAATCGAAAAATGATCAGGCTTTTTTGCGCTTGCGTGTCGCGACAAGTACGAAAAGGCCTGCGACAAGGCCATACATCGCCCATTTGAACGGAAGTGCGTCGGCTGTCTCGCTCCGGATTGGAAGTACGGTTACCGTGCCGGGACGGCTTTCTACGCCCGATTTGCCGTCAGCTTTCGCTTGTTCGATCTGTTGTGGAGAAACGACCCATTCAGCGCCGCGCGATTTGTCATAGAACATGAAACCACAGCCGACGATAACGGCGACGATGATTGCTAGAATAAAACGTACAGGTGTGTTCATCATTTTTCCCAGGAAATCAGGACAATGGGAGGAAATCATCCGATTCGCTTGAATAACGGATTGCGAGATATTTAAGCCTTTTAGAATCAAAAGCTTAGTCAGCTGTGTACGCTGGCATGCTAATATAGCGCGCGTGACTTATTAACCGACGAATGAAAGCCAGTCTATTTCTTTGCTACTTCGTGCGGAGATGCGCCGCTCTCCCAGTAAGGAACAGGGCCATAAAGATCTGCCAGATAGTCGATGAACAGTCTGACCTTAGCCGGGAGGAACTGTTTCGACGGATAGACAGCATGAATTGCAACGTTGCGAGAAGCAGCGTAGTCGGGCAGCACTTGCACCAACTTGCCTGCTGCAAGTTCCGGGCCGATATCCCAGGTCGATCGTTGCGCTATGCCAAGGCCTGCCAGGACTGCCTCGCGTACCATTTCACTGGAGTTAGTTTGCAGTGGCCCCACTGGTCGTACAACGATGGGTCCTTTGGGTCCTTCCAGCCGCCAGGGGTCGTTGTTGTGCGGTGCCAGACAGATATGCTCCTGCAGATCCTCAATCGTCTGTGGTGTGCCCCGTTCCGCGATATAGCCGGGTGAAGCGACGAGAATACGACGCACCGGTGCGAGACGGCGTGCAACGAGGGTCGAATCGGAAAGCTCCGCGATCCGAATGGCGAGATCGTATCCATCGCCCACAATGTCGACCATCTCGTCGGTGAGCTGCATATTGACGGTAAGATCTGCGTTGGCGCGCATGAACGGCACGAGATAGGGCGCGATATGCATGCGACCGAAAGTCGTGGGCGCTGAAATTTTCAATGTACCGCGCGCATCGGCAGAACGGCGAGCAACGAAGGCTTCCGCTTCTTCGATGTTAGAGAGAATGGCCAGAACCCGCTCATGATAGCCTTGACCAGCTTCGGTAAGCGCAATTTGGCGTGTGGTTCGTTGAAGCAGTCGGGTTCCCAGCCTTTCTTCCAGCCGTCCGAGACGTTTTGAGACAACCGCTGGCGAGAGACCCAGATCGCGAGCGGCTGCCGACATGCTGCCCGTTGCCACGACACGGGCAAAGATTTCCATATCAGCCAGACTGCTCATCATATTCTGCTATCCCATTCCCTGCTGTGCTTTTTGCTAAAGCGTTGGGTTTAAAGCATCTAGCCGAGCGCCGCGAAACTAGGCAAGCAATTATGCCGCAGCGTGGAAACTGTTTAGCTACTGAATAAAGTGGTAAAAATGATTTACCACTTGACGAAAATGGTGTGGAGTGCACTTTGACCACACAAGTGGTGGAGGAGAATATGAGCGGACTCATCATGCCGGAGCCGGACGCGTCCGTCATGCAGCGTCGCGAGCAGATCGTTGCAGACTTGCGCGACATTGTGCCAGGCGAAGGCGTCGTGGATGCCATCAATGCAATGCGCGTGTTTGAGAGCGATGGCCTGACGGCACACCGCTCGCTTCCGCTCGTCGTTGTGCTGCCTGAAACAGTCAAACAGGTTTCGCAGGTTCTGCGTTATTGTCACGATAATAACATTCGTGTCGTGCCACGGGGAGCGGGTACTTCGCTGTCCGGCGGCTCCATGCCGCTACAGGATGCGGTTCTGCTTGGTATGTCGCGCTTCAATAGCATTCTTGAAATCGATTATCCGAACCGAGTCGCTGTGGTGCAGCCAGGCGTGACCAATCTCGGCATTACCAAGGCTGTTGAACACGAGGGGTTTTATTATGCGCCTGATCCCTCGTCACAGATTGCCTGTTCCATCGGTGGTAACGTCGCGGAAAATGCGGGTGGTGTGCATTGCCTTAAATACGGTCTGACCGCCAATAATGTGCTCGGGATCGAAATGGTGCTTATCACCGGAGAAGTTATCCGGCTTGGCGGTAAGCATCTCGACAGTGAGGGCTACGATCTTCTCGGTCTGATGACCGGCTCAGAAGGACTGCTCGGTGTCGTGACAGAGATTACGGTCCGTATCCTGCAAAAACCGGAAACGGCGCGTGCAGTCATGGTCGGCTTTCCCTCCAGCGAGCAAGCCGGTCAGTGTGTCGCTGACATCATCGGCGCAGGCATCATACCAGGCGGCATGGAGATGATGGACAGGCCAGCCATCAAGGCCGCCGAAGATTTCGTGCGGGTCGGTTATCCGCTCGATGTTGAAGCGCTGCTGATCGTCGAACTTGATGGGCCGCCCGTCGAAGTGGACTATCTGATAGGTCGGGTCGAAGCACTGGCGCTTACAAACGGTTCTACAACCTGCATTTTGTCGCAGTCGGAAGAACAACGTCTGGCTTTCTGGGCAGGCCGGAAGGCGGCATTCCCGGCAGTGGGACGCATCTCGCCGGACTATCTGTGTATGGATGGCACCATTCCGCGCAAAGAACTGCCGCGTGTTCTGTCGGGGATGCGCGAACTTTCCGAGAAATATGGATTGCGGGTGGCCAATGTGTTCCACGCGGGCGACGGCAACCTGCATCCGCTTATCCTCTATGATGCGAATATTCCGGGCGAATTGGAAGCAGCGGAAGATTTTGGTGCGGACATTTTGCGCCTTTGCGTGAAAGTCGGTGGTGTTCTCACTGGCGAACATGGAGTAGGCATCGAAAAGCGCGATCTGATGCCGGAAATGTTCAACGAGATTGATCTTGACCAGCAGATGCGTGTCAAATGTGCTTTCGATGCCAAGCACCTCCTTAATCCCGGCAAGGTCTTTCCGCAATTACGCCGCTGCGCCGAGCTTGGTCGTATGCATGTGCATCGTGGCGAGCTGGCCTTCCCGGATATTCCCCGATTCTGAGTTGTGGTTTGATCATGAGCGATGCAAATATTCTAAAGCCGCAAGATGAGGCTGGTGTTCTGGATGCCGTGCAGGATGCACTGGCCAGTTCCACGCCGCTGGAAATTATCGGCCATGGCTCCAAGCGTGGCATCGGACACAGGGTTGATGCCGGTCGCGTGCTCGACGTTTCCAAACTGTCGGGCGTGACCTTGTATGAGCCGGACGAACTGGTGCTCTCGGCAAAGGCCGGAACGCCGATGGTCGAGATCGAAAAGCTTCTGGCCGACAACAATCAGTGCTTTCATTTCGAGCCGATGGATTACGGCCCGTTGTTGTTGGGCGATGCTGGTCGCGGCACGATTGGTGGCGCGCTTGCCGCCAATCTGTCCGGTCCGCGTCGCCTCAAGGCGGGTGCCGCACGCGACCATGTGCTTGGCGTGCGCGTTGTGTCCGGGCGGGGCGAATTGTTCAAATCTGGCGGTCGCGTGGTCAAGAACGTGACGGGCTATGATTTGTCCAAGGGTATGGCCAATTCCTGGGGCACGCTGGGCATTGCCACCGAGGTAACGTTCAAGGTTCTTCCGAAGCCGGAAACCGCAGCCACGCTTGCCGTGCGCGGTCTGACCGACGAACAGGCGGCGCGCGTCATGGCAATGGCTATGGGATCGCGAGAGGAAGTCGCTTCCGCTGCGCATCTGCCGCCGACCGTTGCCAATCGCTTCCTTGACGGTAAGCTAGGCTGGGATGCGGCGACCGTTCTACGGCTCGAAGGCTTTGCACCTTCGGTCGAGCACCGTAGTCGGCAATTGCAGGCGCTGCTGGGCCAATCGGGTGAAGTCGAGATGCTAGATGGGCAGCAGTCGCACCAGCTCTGGCGTGAAGTGCGCGACGTCTTGCCTTATGCCAATGCAGGAGACAATCGCGCCGTCTGGCGTGTTTCGATAACGGCGATGCAAGGCTGGCGTATGGTGGACGAGTTCCGGCGTTATGCAGGTGTCGATGCCTATTACGACTGGCAGGGTGGGCTGATCTGGATGCGGATGGAAGCTGACACGGAAGCGCAAACTTTGCGCAAGCTGATTACCAAATATGGCGGTGGCCATGCGACGCTCGTGCGCGCATCGGAACATATTCGCGCAAGCAATGCAGTGTTCGAACCGCAACCGGCAGCACTCGCAGCGCTTTCTCAGCGGTTGAAGCAACAATTCGATCCCGAAAATATCCTCAATCCGGGGCGTATGCATCCCCGTCAGGCTGGAGCTTGAAGCCATGCAGACCCATTTCAGCCCCGATCAACTGCGCGATCCCGGCGTCAGTGAAGCCGAAAAAATCTTGCGCAAATGCGTGCATTGCGGCTTCTGTACCGCAACATGCCCGACCTATGTGACGCTCGGTAATGAACTCGACAGTCCCCGCGGACGAATCTATCTAATCAAGGATATGCTGGAAAACGGTCGCCCTGCGGACGAGGAAATCGTTCGCCATGTTGACCGCTGCCTGTCCTGCCTTTCCTGCATGACGACTTGTCCTTCCGGGGTCAACTATATGCATTTGGTCGATCATGCGCGGGCGCATATTGAAAAAACCTATAAGCGCCCATTTGTGAACCGCTTCCTGCGTGGGGTTTTGGCGCAGGTGCTGCCCTATCCGGGTCGTTTCCGCGCTGCGCTAAAACTGGCAAAACTTGGAAAGCCGTTTGCGCCGCTCCTGCGCAAAAGCCAATCCCTGCGACCGATGGCGGCCATGCTCGACCTAGCGCCGCAAAGTCTGCCAGCGGCCGCCAATATCGAAACAGTTAGTGCTGCCAAAGGCGAGAAGCGTGGTCGCGTGGCGATCCTCAATGGCTGCGCGCAGCCAGTGCTCAATCCGGGCATCAACGCTGCAACCTTGCGGCTTTTGAACCGCTTCGGCATCGAAGTGGTGACACCGAAGGGCGAAGGCTGCTGCGGTTCGCTGGTCCATCATATGGGCCGCGAGGAGCAGGCGCTTGAACAGGCACGGCACAATGTCGATGTCTGGACGCGTGAGGTCGAAGCGGGTGGTCTTGATGCCATTATTGTCACGGCATCGGGCTGCGGCACGACCATCAAAGACTACGGCTACATGCTGCGTCTCGATCCATTGTACAAGGACAAGGCAGCACACGTATCAGCGTTGGCCAAGGACATCACCGAATATCTCGCCAGTATTGATCTGCCGGAGCCGGATGTACCGCAAGCGCTAACAATTGCCTATCATTCCGCCTGCTCCATGCAGCATGGTCAGAAAATCGTGCGCCAGCCTAAGGATCTGCTCTCAAGGGCGGGCTTCAAGGTGAAAGAACCTCTGGAAGGACACCTGTGTTGTGGATCAGCAGGTACATACAATATCATGCAGCCAGATATCGCCACGAAGTTGCGTGACCGCAAGGTGAAGAACATTGAGGCGACAGGCGCCGATCTGATCGCTACCGGCAATATCGGCTGCATGACTCAGATCGCCACCGGCAGCAAGCTACCCATCGTGCACACGGTGGAACTGATTGACTGGGCCTATGGTGGGCCGAAGCCTCAGGGATTGTCACAAATAGCTGCATAAAAAACCGGGCAATTGCCCGGTTTTGTCTTCGATGTCTGCTCAGCCAGCCGAAAAGGTACTCGGGTTCGGGCCGATCCGACCGTCTGCCTTATCCAGTTTCGTAATCGCATCGTGATCGGTTCCGTTGAGACGGAAATCGAAAATATCGAAATTTTCTGTGATACGGGCGGGCGTAACGGACTTGGGAATGACGATATTGCCCGTTTCGATGTGCCAGCGCAGGATGATTTGTGCAACCGACTTGCCATGCTTTTCAGCGATGGCATTCAGCGTGGCATCCTCCAGAATTTTACCCTGACCAAGTGGGCTCCACGCTTCCGTCGCGATGTCGTGTTTGCTGTGGAACAGACGCAACTCGTCCTGCTGAAATTGTGGGTGCAGCTCAATCTGATTGAGAACCGGCGTTACGCCGCTTTCCGTGATGATGCGTTCGAGATCGGCTGTACGGAAGTTGGATACACCAATGGATTTGGCTCGACCCTCTTCTTTCAATTTGAGAAAAGCGCGCCATGTTTCCATGAAAAGATCTTTTGACGGCATCGGCCAGTGGATGAGATAGAGATCCACATAATCGGTGCCAAGCTTTTTCAAGCTGGCGTCGAATGCTTTCAGCGTCGATTCATAGCCTTGTTCACCGTTCCACAGTTTTGTGGTGAGGTAAATGTCGCCGCGCTCGATTCCGGAACTCTTGATCGCCTTGCCGACGCCTTCTTCATTGCCGTAAATGGCAGCGGTGTCGATGTGACGATATCCTGCTTTCAACGCTTCGCTGACAGCGGTCACCGCTTCGTCATTACCTACTTGCCAGACACCGTAACCGAGCTGCGGAATGTGATTGCCGTCGTTCAGTTTAACCGTCGGTACGGTCATGATTTATCCTTTCCCTCCGAAGCATTGAGCGCAAAGGTGGATCCTTTGATGCGCATGAATGCTATTGACCTACATGCCGGTTCTTTCTCCAGCACGAACTGCCATCTGGCAGCCATTTTCATCTCGCTTTGGACTTTGCCACTGTCAGCATATGGGTGTTCGGGGGAAAAGGAAAAGCCCTTTCAATCATGTTTCCAAGTCTGCAATCATTCTTTCTGTGCAGAAATTTTGATCTTTTCAGATTTATGAAAACAATACGACCGCCTCCGAGAGAAGGCGGTTGTAAATGACATAAAAAAGATGGTTCGATTAGCGGACAACCACCTTTGCGCCGACCGGGACACGTTCATAAAGATCGGTGACATCTTCATTGCGCATGCGAATGCAGCCGGACGACATTGCCTTGCCGATAGTCCAAGGCTGGTTAGTCCCGTGGATACGATAGAGTGTTGAACCGAGATAAAGCGCGCGCGCGCCAAGCGGGTTATTTATCCCTCCTTCCATACGCGCCGGGAGGATACGCCCCTTCTTGCGCTCGCGGGCGATCATTTCCTTCGGTGGCGTCCAGGTTGGCCATTCAGCCTTGCGGCTGATGCGCTGCGAACCCTTCCAACTGAAACCTTGTTTCCCGACGCCGACGCCATATCGCATCGCTTTACCTCCGGATTGAACGAGATAAAGGAAGCGCTTGCCTGTATCAATGACGATTGTGCCCGGTTTTTCGTTGCCGGAATAGGAAACCGTCTGCGGCAGGTAAGCGGGATCAATCTGATTTTTTCGCACCGTATTGGCCGGGTTTGCAGCCGGGCGTTGATACGAAACCTGACGATAGCCGGATTTGACTTTCTGCTTCTGTCTGGCGGTAACACGTGGCGCTGGCTGCAAAGATTGCGGTACGACCTTTATGCGGGCAGGCTGTCCATGCAATTGAGCTACCCATGGCGCGGAAAGATCAGGACTCACACGTACCGGCGGCAGTGTTGCATAGCGGTCATTGGCAAAGGCCATGCCCGTGCTGACGATGGAAACGGCAATAGCCGCAAGCGACCCGATTAAAAGAAGATGCCGTGGTTTCATAATCCCGATCCGTATCTTTGCGCCTGAAAATCTTTGTGACGCAGTTGCCCGTTGCAACTCCTGACATCAGCTGTCAGGAGAGTGACCCTCATGCTCGTGTGGGGATTGTGTGCCGGAATGGAATCGTAAAGGTAAATTTTGGTAGCGTGTTTTGCCTGACGGCCCTTCCAATTAAAGTTGTGGTTAGTGTCAGGTTGCGCGACATAATTAATTATGGATGAAACTTGAGAGGCGGAACAATGAGCGATGTCGCTGAGGCAAAAACCGGTCTGATCGTCGGCGCCGATGGAATGACGCGTTGCTTCTGGCCGGGCGAGTTACCCGATTATCTTGCTTATCATGACAAGGAATGGGGTGTTCCTGTCTCTGACGATTTCCGGCTTTTCGAAAAAATCTGCCTTGAGGGATTCCAGTCAGGCCTGTCGTGGCTCACGATTTTGCGAAAACGCGATAATTTTCGGGCCGCTTTCGATGGCTTCGATTTCCATCGTGTTGCGCAGTACAATCAGGAGGATGTGGCGCGCTTGCTGGCCGATAAGGGTATCGTGCGCCATCGCGGCAAGATCGAATCCACGATCAACAACGCCAAGCGCGCAATTGAGCTGATAGCAGAAAAGGGTTCACTTGCGGCCTATTTCTGGTCATTCGAACCGGGCGTAAAAGATCGCCCTACGGTGGTGGACTATCCAACCCTTGTTGCCAATCCGAAGACTGAAACATCAATTCGCATCTCCAAAGATCTGAAGAAGCGCGGCTGGTCATTCGTTGGTCCAACGACTGTATATGCTTTCATGCAAGCAATGGGGCTGGTGAACGACCACATCGAAGGTTGTCACTGTCGGACACACATTGAAAAATTGCGACAGAGTTTCAAACGACCCAGCTAGTGCAACGATTGCTAAGCCGCATCATTTCTGCGAGAAACATCAATCTTTGAGTATGGGAGACGATCATGGATTTGGTGTCGTTGTTGGCATTTGCCGGTATTCTGGTTGTGGCTGCGGGTACGCCAGGGCCGAATGTCGGCGCGCTGGTGGCACGCGTTATCAGCCGCGGCCACAAGGGCGTCTTTCCATTCATGTTCGGTCTATGGCTTGGTGATGCTATCTGGCTTTCACTCGCTGTCTGGGGACTGGCGGCGCTGGCCAACACATTTCACACTGCGTTTCTCATCCTCAAATATGTCGGCGTAGCCTATCTGATCTATCTTTCGTGGAAGATGTGGATCGCACCGGTAGATGAAGTTGCGGATGAAAATGCCATTCCGCGTCAGGGTGAGGCGGGGAAGCTCTTCCTTAGCGCGCTGGCGATAACGCTTGGTAATCCGAAGATCATGGTGTTCTACCTCGCCATTCTGCCGACGGTGGTTGATATCACCCATGTTTCGCTGGTTGGTTGGGCTGAATTGCTGCTGGTCATGTTTGCCGTTCTCGCTGCAGTCGATACCGCATGGGTGGTGCTCGCAGCACAAGCACGACGGTTTCTGCGCAGTCCCCGCATGATGCGGATCGCTAACAGAACCAGTGCTGGCATGATGGCGGGTGCAGCCGTCGCCATTGCGACACGCTGAACACGCTTCCTGCACTTGCCGCAACGGACTTGATCGGTTAGGAAACCGGCAACAGAATTGATGCCGGTTCCAATCGGCATGTGTGTATAAATCAGCGATCAGGCAGGAAAAATGGCCGATAAAGCGGACAAGATGAAGGCGCGGTTGCCGCGCGGGTTTGTCGATCGGGTGCCGGATGATTTGCGCGCCGCTGAAAAGATGATGGCGACAATCCGTGAAGTTTACGACCTTTATGGCTTCGAGCCGGTGGAAACTCCGCTCGT
This sequence comes from Brucella cytisi, assembly GCF_038433355.1. Taxonomy (NCBI): domain Bacteria; kingdom Pseudomonadati; phylum Pseudomonadota; class Alphaproteobacteria; order Hyphomicrobiales; family Brucellaceae; genus Brucella; species Brucella cytisi. The sequence goes on along the minus strand of NZ_JBCAUP010000021.1, from coordinate 73,785 downwards.
GGAATATACGGATGCGCTCGGCAAGTTTCTGCCGGATCAGGACCGCCCGAACGAAGGCGTGTTCTCGTTTCAGGACGACGATGAACAATGGCTGTCGCTGCGCTACGATCTGACTGCGCCGCTGGCACGTTACGTCGCTGAAAACTACGAGTCACTGCCAAAACCGTATCGCAGCTATCGCAATGGTTGGGTATTCCGCAATGAGAAGCCGGGACCGGGTCGTTTCCGTCAGTTCATGCAGTTCGACGCTGACACGGTCGGTGCGCCGAATGTCTCGGCCGATGCCGAAATGTGCATGATGATGGCCGATACGATGGAGCGCCTAGGCATCAGTCGTGGCGATTATGTGATCCGCGTCAATAACCGCAAGGTTCTTGACGGTGTGCTGGATGCTATCGGTCTTAAAGGTGAGGGCAATGCCGCCAAGCGCCTCAATGTACTGCGTGCCATCGACAAGCTCGACAAGTTTGGACCTGAAGGCGTTCGCCTTCTGCTCGGTAAGGGCCGTCTTGATGAAAGCGGCGATTTCACCAAGGGCGCTGAACTTACTGATGATGCAATCGAGAAAGTTCTGGCTTTCACTGCGGCGGGCGGGGCGACCGGCGTCGAAACGATCGCCAATCTCCGTGCAGTTGTGGCTGGCAACGCCAAGGGTGAAGAAGGTGTAACCGAACTTGCCGACATGCAGGTGCTGTTCTCGGCGGGTGGCTACGATGGTCGTGTGAAGATTGACCCGTCCGTTGTGCGTGGTCTTGAATATTATACCGGTCCGGTTTTCGAAGCGGAACTGCAATTCGACGTTACCAATGAAGACGGTCAGAAGGTCGTGTTTGGTTCCGTGGGCGGTGGTGGCCGGTATGATGGTCTAGTGTCACGCTTCCGCGGCGAGCCAGTACCGGCGACGGGCATTTCCATTGGTGTTTCGCGCTTGATGACGGCTTTGAAGAACCTCGGCAAACTTGATGTTTCCGATGTTGTCGGCCCGGTAGTGGTTCTGGTTATGGACAGGGATACAGAAAGCCTTGGCCGCTATCAGAAGATGGTCTCCGACCTGCGTCAGGCCGGCATTCGCGCTGAAATGTATGTCGGCGGGTCCGGCATGAAGGCGCAGATGAAATATGCTGATCGTCGTGAAGCGCCTTGTGTCATCATTCAGGGCTCGCAGGAGCGTGAGGCCGGTGAGGTGCAGATTAAGGATCTGGTCGAGGGCAAGCGCCTTTCAGCGGAGATTGAGGACAATGTAACCTGGCGCGAAAGCCGCCCGGCTCAGATCACGGCCAAGGAAAATGGCCTCATCGATGCCGTCCGTGAAATCCTTGCCAGCCAGGCGCGAGATCGCGCAGAACAGTCGAAGTGACGAAAACTATGGCTGGATCGAGCTCGTCTGGTGTTTTCAATTCTCTTCGTGCGACGCTTGGTGCGCGCGAAGCCGAACTTGTCGAAATTCCGCTGATTCAGCCGGCAGATCCATTTTTGGATATGGCGGGCGAGGATTTACGCCGTCGTATTTTTCTCACTGAAAACGAGAACGGCGATAGTTTGTGCTTGCGGCCGGAATTTACCATTCCCGTCTGCCGCAACCACATCGCCCTGAATGCTGCCACGCCGAAGCGCTATGCCTATCTGGGCGAAGTGTTCCGTCAGCATCGTGACGGTGCGGCCGAATTCCTTCAGGCCGGTATCGAAGACTTGGGTGCCTCCGACGAAGCCGCATCGGATGCGCGCTCGATTGCTGATGCGCTTTCCTGTGTTCGTGCGGCTGCTCCTGAAGCAGAGCTTGAGATTGTTCTGGGAGACCAGTCGGTTTTTGCGGGTATGCTGAAGGCGCTGGGGCTGCCACAAGGTTGGCGCAAGAAGCTTCTGCGTTCTTTCGGCGATGCGAATTCCATGGAACAGGTACTTGCTGAACTGACCGGCGCACAACGGCGTGATCCGTTACCGGAAACGCTTGCCGGGCTTGTGGCAGAGGGCGATGAATCCGGACTTGCACGCATGCTGGAAGCAGAAATGCTCGAAGCTGGCATTTCGCCCAGTGCAGGACGTTCGCCGGCCGAGATTGCACGCCGGTTGATAGAGAAGGAAGATCTTGCAGTTACGCGCTTTCCTGCATCCGCGCTTGATCTTCTGAAGCAGTTTCTTGAAACGCGCGTCTCGCTTGATTCCGCAGCCGTTACCTTGCGGGCATTTGCTTCGGAACACGCCCTTGATCTTGCTGCAGTCTTGCAAAAGTTTGAGGCCCGCAGTGAAGCTATTGCGAATGCGGGCATCGCTACAAAAGATATTATCTACGATGCCTCCTTCGGGCGTCCGCTCGATTACTATACCGGTCTCGTTTATGAAATCCGGGCTCCGGGTGTTGAAAAGGAAGGCGTTCTCGCTGGCGGCGGTCGCTATGACCGGCTTCTGACCATGCTTGGCGCTTCGGAAAACATTCCCGGCGTCGGCTTTTCCATCTGGCTCGACCGACTGCAAATGCTGGCGGGAGAGAGAAAATGAGTGTGACTCTGGCATTGCCGTCCAAAGGGCGCTTGAAGGAACAGACGCTCGCAGTGCTAGACAAGGCGGGTTACAAAGTGATCCTGCCGGATGACTCGCGTAATTACCGGGCTCGTGTTGAGGGCGAAACTGATCTCGACATTCTGTTCCTTTCGGCTTCCGAAATAGCCCGTGAACTGGGATACGGCAGTGTTGATCTGGGCGTTACAGGCGAAGATCTTGTTCGCGAAACATTGGCGCATTCGGAAGAACGCGTGGCCATCGAAGCGGAACTGGGGTTCGGTCATGCTGATGTTGTGGTGGCAGTCCCGGAAGTCTGGCGTGATGTGACCAGCATGGCTGACTTGGACGATGTGGCGGCAGATTTCCGCCAGCGTCACGGTCGCCGTCTGCGTATCGCCACCAAGTACTGGCGACTGACACAGCAATTCTTTTCGCAGAAGCATGGCATTCAGGTTTACCGCATCGTTGAAAGCTTGGGGGCTACTGAAGGCGCTCCGGCTGCAGGTTCTGCAGACATGATCGTCGATATTACATCGACGGGTTCAACGCTGCGGGCCAACCGCCTAAAGGTTCTGGAAGACGGCGTTATTCTGCGCTCACAGGCTTGCCTTGTTTCAGCGCGCAGGGCTCGCGAGAATGCACGCGTTACAGAAGTTGCGACCCGTATTCGTAAAGGACTAGGCGGGTAGATAACTTCAAGTTTGTCTTTTATGTTGCGAGTTGCCCTTTCACAATTGGAACTCGGAACAGTTCAGATGAATAGTGTGCGGAAATTGATTGGACGTTGTACCTGCGAAGCAGTCCGTTTCACAGTGACGGATGAATTCGAATATGCCCTGAACTGCCATTGCTCATTATGTCGTCGTGCCACTGGCAGTGCATTCAAGACTTTCGGTGGAATAAAAACCCACGCACTCGAAGAGACGAATAGTAAATCGTCGCTCATGCTTGTCGGCAACGAGATCGATCACGATGTGCGATGCGCTTCTTGTGGTTCTTTTCTATATTCCATCGTTCGCGGGGGCGAATATGTTCACGTCAATTATGGTGTGTTGGCTGAGGAGCCAAAGCTGAAGCCGTCTGCTCATATTTTCGTCAGCTCGAAAGCTCCATGGTATGATATTCTGGATGACTTACCTCAATTCCAGGAGAATCCTCCTTTTTAACTATTGACAGCAGCTGGGAATTAAAAAACCGCGCCATCTATATAGCGCGGTTTCTTTATGTTGTGTTGGTGATGTCTGCTCAGCCGCGCTTGGCGTCAATCGAAAGCGAACCTGCACCATGCAGGGCAAGGATGAAGAGGCCACCCGCAATTGCGAGGTTTTTCTGCGCCATCATGGCGTTCATGCCTTGCGAGAAGTCCATATGGGCAACAAGCGTCGCGCCGATGGTGAACAGACCGACAATGGCTGCCGCGATGCGGGTCTGAAAGCCGACGAGAATTGCGAGGCCGCCGACAAATTCCACCAGACCGACAAGGACAGCCGTAACGGTTGGAACCGGAAGGCCGAGACCAGCGAAGTAACCTGCAGTGCCCGAGATGGCGGTCAGCTTGCCGTAGCCGGCAAGAATGAAGAGGATCGAAAGAAAGATGCGGGCGATGAGCGCTACAGCGCCATTGGACTGTGGAGTGATAGAGGACATGCGAGGCTATCTCCTGTTGAACTGAAGCATCAATTAACGACTGCAGACTGTCAAGGAAAGCCGTCTAATCTTCGACAGTTTGTTTACAGTATGAATACCAATTCACTCTGGTGCAATCATTCTCTCTGCCCGCACCAGCCGCTCATAGTCTTCTGCCGACACCAATCCGCTCGCCAATGCTTCTTCACGTAAGGTCGTTCCATTCTTGTGCGCGGTCTTGGCGATCTTGGCTGCATTGTCATAACCGATCGCCGGAGCCAGCGCGGTCACAAGCATCAGCGAGCGGTCCAGCAGTTCCTTGATACGGTTCAGATTCGGTTCGATTCCCTCCACACAATGATCGGCAAACGACACCATGGCATCACTGAGAATGCGGATCGATTGCAGGACATTATATGCGATTACCGGTTTGAACACGTTAAGCTCGAAGTGACCTTGGCTTGCGGCGACCGTAATTGTGGTCTGGTTACCAAACACCTGTGTTGTGACCATAGTCAAAGCTTCTGCCTGGGTCGGATTGACCTTGCCCGGCATGATGGAGGAGCCGGGTTCGTTTTCCGGCAGTGACAGTTCACCAAGCCCGGACCGCGGACCCGAACCGAGGAAACGAATGTCATTCGCGATCTTGAAAAGGTCTGCCGCCAAAGCATTCAGGCTGCCATGGAAATTGAGGATAGCACCGTGGCTGGCAAGAGCCTCAAATTTGTTGGGCGCCGTCTTGAAAGGGAGGCCGGTAATTTCGCTCACGGCTTCAGCAAAGCCCGTATCGAAATCGATTGGCGCGTTCAGGCCCGTGCCGACTGCAGTCCCGCCTTGTGCGAGCAGAAAGACGTCTGCGAGCGATTGCTCGATGCGATGGCGCGCATATTCCAACGCGGCGCGATACCCGGAGAATTCCTGTCCCAGTGTAACCGGCGTTGCATCCTGCGTATGGGTACGACCGATCTTGATGATATCCTTGAAGGCCTCTTCCTTGGCTTGGAGCGCCTTGGTCAGTTGTTCAACCGCCGGATAAAGCCGATTGACGGCCTCGACTGCCGTGGCAACATGGATTGCCGTTGGGAAGCTATCATTGGACGACTGGCTCATATTCACGTGGTCATTGGGATGGACCGGCTTCTTGGACCCCATTTCACCACCGAGAAGTTCGATAGCCCGGTTTGAAATGACCTCGTTGGCATTCATGTTCGATTGCGTTCCCGAACCAGTCTGCCAGACGACCAGCGGGAATTGCTCGTCGAGCTTACCCTCGATGACTTCGGACGCCGCCACTGCAATTACCTGGCCGAGAACCGGATCGAGTTTGCCAAGCGCAATATTAGTTTCCGCTGCCGCGCGCTTGACGACACCCAGTGCGTGGACCAAGGGAAGCGGCATGCGCTCCCCGCCGATCTTGAAGTTTTGCAACGAGCGTTGCGTCTGAGCGCCCCAGTAGCGGTCTGCAGGAACATCAATCGGTCCGAACGTATCTGTTTCGGTACGCGTAGCGGTCATTTCAGGTCTCCGGGTAATTGGACTCGAAACCGAGCCATCCAAAGCAAATATAGCACCGCCAGGTGCTTGGCGGGCGAATGTTTCTTCGTGAAACTTTTATAACGCAGTCATTTGATAAAACATGACTATAAAAGTCAATTTTTGTTGACCGGGACTTCCACGGTCAAGCGTCGTCCTCTTCGTCACCGTTATCCGTTTCGGAAATCCAGGCGGTCGGTTCGATCTTGCGCTGGGTTTTGCTATCGGTGAACGTCCACCAGCCAGTATCTGTCTCATCCCACTGACCGCCACCGGCCTGTAATTGGGCTAGCGTTCGATACTGCGCAATTGACTCATTACGCTGCTCATCTTCATCGGTCCAGACGACTGTTATCTTACGGCCGTCTTTCGGAGCTGAGGCGATAGAAAGTTCTTTGCGCATATGATCATCCATTCCATTGTGACTGCGGATAATCATAGGGCATACAATGCTAGCGGCAAGCCGGAACTCTAACGTTCCGGCTTGCCGTCTTATTCAGACGGCACGCGCCGACTTAAGTGCCTTGCCCCACCAAACCAACTGATCCAGCATGTTTTTGGCTGCTTCTGCCAGATGAGGGAGGTCGTCCAGCTTATTCTCGCCTTTGACGACGGCGAGATAATCAGGGAAAAGTATATGAACGCCGGTCTTGACTGACATAGAAGACATTTCGACTGCAATCATCCGCAGTTGTTCGACAGCGCGAGCGCCACCGACGCCACCATAGCCGACAAATCCCATTGGCTTCTGAATCCAGTCACCATAGTCGATGGCGTTTTTTAGAACAGCAGTAGGAGCGTGATTGTATTCAGCCGCAGTCAGGATGTAGGCATCGAACTCGCGCAGCTTGTTTTTCCATTTGTCAGCAGTTTCTGCTTGTGCGGTCGTGGTGGAAGTGTCGCCATAGAAGCCCATCGGATAATCGGCGACATCAAGAATTTCCACGTCCAGTTCCGGGCGTTCTGCCACGAGTTTCGCAATCCACTGAGCAGGGACTGGAGCAAAACGCTGTTCACGTGTACTGCCGACGACGACGGCGACTTTGAGCTTAGACATAGATAGCACCTTTATTTAGAGTGGTAACCGTTGGAAACTGACGCTATATAAGTGACTTACCTAGCGCACAAGGAGGCACTTTTATGAAACCCGGTGACTTCAAGGAAACCAGTGCATGCAGGACCGTTGCGGATATTCTGTCTCGCGTGGGCGATAAATGGACGGTGCTTGTGGTGAGCTATCTCGGTAATCATCCAATGCGTTTCAACGAATTGCGTCGAAGCGTAGATGGTATTTCTCAAAAAATGCTGACGACGACGTTACGCAATCTGGAGCGAGATGGTTTCGTCACGCGTACGATCTTTCCGACAATTCCGCCCAAGGTCGAATATGAACTGACTGAAATGGGGAGCGATCTCTTGCGGCCTGTGCGCGCATTGGGTGAGTGGGCGATAGCCAATGAAGCAAAGGTAATGATGGCTCGCGCGCGTTATGACGCCTCGATATCAGGAAAGGCGCAGATTGACGCCGCAGAATAGAAGCTGAACTTTTGGAAGTGCAAGTGGAAAGACAGGCCGAAGCCTGCCTTTCCTGTTGCCTGAGACAGGACTTCCAAAGTGCGGGGGCAAACAGGAAGTCCATCTCTGTGTCATTCGGGATTGACCATGATTGGTGGTTATGAGTCAATCAGAAGTTTCTAAAATAACGACTTAGGTGCGGCAAAGCGCGAGCAGAGTAAATTTTTCATAAATCACAAACGGTTACGCAACGTAAAAAGAAAGGCGGCCCTAGGCCGCCTTTCTCGCATTTTCATCAAAGTAAGCTTTATGGACTTCTTAGAAGTCCATGCCGCCCATGCCGCCCATGCCGCCAGGCATGCCAGCCGGAGCTGCATCCTTCTTCGGCAGTTCAGCAATCATGGCTTCCGTCGTGATCAGAAGGCCGGCAACCGATGCAGCATTCTGCAGAGCGGTACGGACAACCTTAACCGGATCGACAACGCCAGCCTTGATCAGGTCGCCGAATTCACCATTGGCTGTGTTGTAGCCATAGGTTTCAGAGGCATTCTCAAGGATCTTGCCAACGATAACCGAAGCTTCTTCACCGGCATTGGTCGTGATCTGACGAGCTGGAGCCTGCAGAGCGCGACGAACGATGTTGATACCAGCTTCCTGGTCGGCGTTGATGCCCTTGGCGGAAATCTTGGCCGAAGCGCGGAGCAGGGCGGTGCCGCCGCCAGCAACGATGCCTTCTTCAACCGCAGCGCGGGTTGCGTTCAGGGCGTCGTCAACGCGGTCCTTCTTTTCCTTCACTTCAACTTCCGTTGCACCGCCGACGCGGATCACGGCAACGCCACCAGCAAGCTTGGCAAGACGTTCCTGAAGCTTTTCACGGTCGTAGTCCGAAGAAGTTTCTTCGATCTGCTGCTTGATCTGGCTAACGCGTGCATCGATTTCAGCCTTCTGGCCTGCACCGTCAACGATCGTGGTGTTTTCCTTCGAGATCGAAACCTTCTTTGCACGGCCGAGCATGTCGAGCGTAACGGTTTCGAGCTTGATGCCGAGGTCTTCGGAGATAACCTGACCGCCGGTGAGGATCGCGATGTCTTCGAGCATGGCTTTGCGGCGATCGCCGAAGCCAGGAGCCTTGACAGCAGCGATCTTCAGGCCGCCGCGCAGCTTGTTGACGACGAGCGTTGCAAGAGCTTCGCCTTCGACGTCTTCAGCGATGATGACGAGCGGCTTGGAGGTCTGAACGACAGCTTCCAGAACCGGCAGAAGAGCCTGGAGGTTCGAGAGCTTCTTTTCGTGCAGAAGGATGTAAGCGTCTTCGAGGTCAGCAACCATCTTGTCAGGGTTGGTGACGAAGTAAGGCGACAGGTAGCCGCGGTCGAACTGCATGCCTTCAACGACTTCGAGTTCGGTTTCAGCGGTCTTGGCTTCTTCAACCGTGATCACGCCTTCATTGCCGACCTTCTGCATCGCATCAGCAATCATTTTGCCGATTTCGGCTTCGCCGTTAGCGGAGATGGTACCAACCTGAGCAACTTCTTCCGACGTGTTGATCTTCTTGGCCTTGCCGAGAAGTTCAGCAACAACTTCGGTTACTGCGAGGTCGATACCGCGCTTCAGGTCCATCGGGTTCATGCCGGCGGCAACAGCCTTTGCGCCTTCCTGAACGATTGCTTGACCGAGAACGGTAGCCGTCGTCGTGCCGTCACCGGCAGTGTCGTTGGTCTTCGAAGCCACTTCACGCAGCATCTGTGCGCCCATGTTTTCGAACTTGTCTTCCAGTTCGATTTCCTTGGCGACCGATACGCCGTCCTTGGTGATGCGCGGAGCACCGAAAGACTTGTCGATGACAACGTTACGACCCTTCGGGCCGAGCGTTACCTTTACAGCGTCAGCGAGGATATCGACGCCGCGCAGCATCTTTTCGCGCGCAGAGCGACCGAATTTTACGTCTTTTGCAGCCATTTTACTCTCCTGGGAATTGTCCCGGTCAGATTATGGTGAATTGGTTTGTGGTATATGATCGACCCCGTATGTAGGCCATATTAGCCGACGATACCGAGCCGGAGGCGTTAGCCGACAATACCCAAAATGTCGGATTCCTTCATGATCAGCAGGTCTTCGCCGCCGATCTTGACTTCGGTTCCCGACCACTTGCCGAACAGAACCTTGTCGCCAGCCTTGACTTCCAGAGCGATCAGCTTGCCAGCTTCGTCACGGGCGCCTGCGCCAACAGCGACGATTTCGCCTTCCTGCGGCTTTTCCTTGGCGGTGTCAGGGATGATGATGCCGCCAGCGGTCTTGGCTTCCGATTCAACGCGACGAACGACGACGCGGTCATGAAGCGGGCGGAACTTGATATCAGCCATGGTATAACCCTTGGTGTTATAGACGTTGAACCCTGTTAACGGATCGAGCCGATCCGCGCTTGTTAGCACTCATCCTATGAGAGTGCTAACGTGGCTCTGAAATAGAAGCTAGACCTTATCTTGTCAAGATTGCCTGAGAAATTTGACAGACGAATGATGGTTAATTTGCACTATCCTTAACGCGGAGCGGCCACGGGTTGACGATGCCTGGTCCGGCATATGGTGTTGTTGTTAGCAATATCAATCGACCAGACGCAAGTTTGACAATTCGTCGCCGATCTGCCGGAAGGTTTCCGCAAGATTCCCACCGGTGGAGTTCCAGAAAAGTTTTGCAGGTTTGCCGTCTTCCAGGCGAACACGCGAGTTTGAAGAGCAGGATTTAAGCAGGTCGATCTGTGCTTTCTCATCGCTTTTGCTTGCGCTGAGATCGAGTGCAACGGTCATGATGATGACATTTGCAGCCTTTGCGTTGTTACAAAGAGTTTCGAATTTCGCATTCATCGCTTTGCCATAGGCAGCGTTGTCCTGGAATACACCTACGCTCGTCTCCTGAAATAGTCGGGTACGTCCATATTCGGCAGGAACTTCACGTGTATAACCGTAGGCCGAATAGTAGGATTGGTTGCCTGCCCGGTCCGAACCATTGCTTCCGAGTAGGAATTTATAAGTGTAGTAAGTGTTTGCGCCGTCGGTCAGAGCAATCACGACTTTATCGTTTCCACGTTCGCTTTCGGGCCGACCCTCGGTAAAGGGAGCCGCATGAGCAATGGTTCGCCATCCCCACGCTAGCCCCTCAGGTACGTTAGTACCACCGTTCGCTTTCATGGCGCTAATTGCATTCAGAATCGCTGTTTTGCCTTCATCCTTGGAAACATCTGTAAGCAGCGTTAGAGGAGAGGTCGTGCAGCTGTAGTTCGGACCACCGTTCTCATCAGCGCGTGCCGTTTTTCCTTTAAGATAATATTTGGTGATGTCTCGCTGTAGTTTTGTATAATTACTACCGGATAAATTTTCGGTCCACCAGTAGTTCACCCCCCGATCCCGATTGCTATTATAGTATTCAGCGGGTGCAAACATCGGCACAAACATGGTGGCCGGATTACCTAGAACAGGGGCAGAGACATCGAGTCCGTATTTGCCACCTCGGGCCTCAACGCATCCCGACCATTTTAGCCAGGATGTAGCATCCCGCGCCATAATATCATTATAAAGAACGGTGCGGGAAAAAGCCTTTCCGTCATCTATCCCCCAGCCGGAACCGGATTTGTAGAAGCGTTTGCTTCCAACGGGGTTTTCAATAATTTTTCGGTTATTATCGATTGTAATCGGGAGCTCGAAATTTTCGAAGTTGACTTTATTCAGCCCTGCTGTATCCATCCATGACGCATTGAGATATTGCGGGCCGACATTTACCGAGCCAGCGAACGGAACAAGCGAAAACTGTACGGGTTTTTGAACGCGCGTGATGATGGAGGATTGCGCGGCCATGGTTTCTACCAACTGCTTGGCTGCATCCTTGAGTAAATCCATGCGCTTTTTATTAGAGCCACTTCCGTAGTAGTCCATTGAGCCGGAGTTATCGAGGACCAATGCAACTTCAATCGTGTTCTTGAGTCTTACGGCTGACCGAAGCGCATAAGTTTTATTGTCCCAGTCATTTTGTTCTGAACCCAGTAGGCGAGATGCAATGACGCCAAAAAGAGACTTGTATGTGAAGTTGGCGGTTGCTTGTACTTGCTGCTCCGTTTCCCGGCCTTCTGGAAAAGTGACCTGAAACCGAACTGCACTGCCGCTTAACGCTGTGAGGTTTGCGCTGAAGATTTGCGAGCCATAAACCTGCATATCGGACTGTGGGGCGCCAGTGGAAAATCTCTTACCCACAGCGAGTGCCGCAGCATCGAGCGAAGCCTGTACATTGTTGCGCACACGCATGAGATTGGCGGAGTCGACTGCAACCATGCCGGCGAGCAACAGAGACACCAGCACCAAAGCCATTATCATCGCAAAATTACCGCGCTCGTCTTTGGCAAAGCGCAGGCTCATCGGTTGGGTCAAATGACGAAAACTACGCAGCGCAAGCCTGCGGGTTTGAGTGATCCAGTTTTTCAACGTAGCCCCCGCCGACGGTTGTGTCTGAGACACATGAAATGAAAGGTTGTATCCGCTCCTACCAGCATCTTTCTAACAGTCAGTCACGAAGCACGGTAAATGATCGGTGAAATCACCTATGAGATAATTGGACGCGCTTTGCCGGTCGGATATCCGGGCCAAAGACCGTGACAGATGTGATTGGCTGCGTTAGATGGAGCGCTGGCTGCCTTTTCGGCAGTCTTATAGACACCCTATAGCGGTTCTCGCCTTACCGATGGATTATCAAGAGGAAATCATGAAGCAGCTCGAACGCCTCGACGATCTGACCGACCAGTACGATGTGCTCTTCTGTGATGTATGGGGCGTGGTGCATAACGGCGAAGCCGCGTATCCGGCTGCAATCGAGGCTCTAAAGCGTGCGCGCGCCAAGGGCGTTACGGTCATTCTGGTGACGAATTCTCCAAGACCTCATCCAGATGTCGAAAAGCAGATGCTGGGTCTTGGTGTTCCCGCGGATGCCTATGATCGTGTGGTCACGTCCGGCGATGTAACCCGTGATCTGATCGCCGAAGGTCCGCGCAAGGTGTTTCACATCGGCTGTGAGCGCGAGTTGACCATCTATGACGGTCTCGTTGTTGAATTGGTTGAAGAATTCGAAGCTTCGGGGGTCGTCTGCACCGGACTTTATGATGATGAAAGTGAAACACCGGACGATTACAAGGAATTGCTGGTCCGGCTGCGTTCGCGCAATCTTCCGTTCATCTGTGCCAATCCGGACATTATGGTTGAGCGCGGTACGCGGCTGATCTGGTGCGCAGGTGCCCTTGCACGCGAATATGGCCAGCTCGGCGGACGCACTCTTATAGCTGGAAAGCCGCATCGCCCGATTTACGAGGCAGCACTGCGGTTCGCTGAAGAGATTCGGGGCGGAAAAGTCGAGAAGAGCCGAATTCTCGGTATCGGTGACGGGGTTCTGACTGACGTGAAGGGCGCCACCGACTTCGATTTGGATGTGCTCTACATTTCCGGTGGAGTTCATGCAGCGGACTATACAACCGATGGCACGGTTGACATTGCCCGAATGGAAGCGTTTCTCCAGAAGCATGGCAATCGTCCGGTTGCTACGCTTAATGCTCTTGTTTGAGGACGAGCAATCTCGTTACGACCAACGAAGTTCGGATCACTATGACCCCATCCAGCTTTCAGCGCCTTTCTGGAACGGATTCTTTGCCGGAACGCCTGCAGAATTGTGTCGTGGCAATCGGTAATTTCGATGGTGTCCATCGCGGCCATCAGGCTGTTCTGGAGCGCGCGCTGGAGATTGCTGAAAAAAGCGGCCTGCCAGCAGTAGTCCTGACTTTTGAACCGCACCCGCGTAGCTTCTTCAAGCCGGATGCGCCGATCGATCGTTTGACCGCAGCAGCGAAGAAGGCTGAAATTCTACATCTGATGGGTTTTGATGCGGTCGTCGAGCAACCATTTACCGGTGAGTTCTCGTCTCGCTCTGCGGAAGACTTTGTTGAACACATTCTGGTTGAAAGATTGCACGCAAGCTGTGTGGTCACCGGTTATGATTTTCATTTCGGTAAGGGCCGGCGCGGAACACCGGAATTTCTTCAGAAAGCTGGAGAAAAAGCCGGTTTCACGGTTACACTTGTCGACGCCTTTTCAGACGAAGGCGATAACCTCGTCTCATCGACCCGCATAAGAAATCTGCTTTGCGAAGGGGACGTCGTTCAAGCAGCGGGACTTCTTGGTTATCGCTATATGGCTTGCGGTAAAGTTGTGCACGGCAAGAAGCTCGGACGTACGCTTGGATTTCCGACCGCGAACATGCAAATCGACGCGCAGGCGGGCTTGAAGCACGGAATCTATGCTGTCAGGTTCAGGCGTGAGAACGGTGACCTTTATGACGGGGTTGCGAGTTTTGGCCGCCGCCCAACCGTGGACAGTGACGGTACGCCCCTTCTTGAAACATTTCTTTTTGACTTTTCGGGCAACCTTTATGGTGAGATCGCTTGTGTATCCTTCTTTGGCTTTCTGCGCGGGGAGATCAAGTTTGATGGCCTTGATCCGCTTATCGATCAGATGAAGCACGATGACGCAGAGGCACGAGCCCTGCTTGCAAGCGCGAAGCCACTGTCAGAACTGGATCGCTTGCTTTCTTTTGAGTGAGGCGAAGTCTTGGTTTCGTTTTCCACTTAAGATTTAAATCAAATTTTACTTATTCTCGACAAAAAGTGATAAATGCCTCAAAATTTGTTGGGGCGCTTTTTGTTGGAGTTTAATGTGGCACGTATTGTTCCTCTGGCGCTTGTTGCAAGTGCCGCATTCCTAACGAGTAGTTCGCTCGCTTTCTCCGCCGATGTACAGCAAGCCGATATTTATGCGGCGGAAACCGTTCAGCCGGCTCGCAAGCATTTCTGGTCTGGCGATTGGTATCTCAAGGTCGGCGCGGCAGGCCTCGTCGCTCCAAAGTTCGAAGGCTCGAACAAATATCGCTTTTCTGCCCAGCCGCTGATCTCACTCGGCCGACAGGGGCAGGCGACGCGCTTCTCATCGCGAAATGACAACGTATCCTTCGCGTTGATCGACAACGACCGCTTCCGCGTGGGGCTCGCCGGTAAGCTGTTGTTCGAAAGGGATGACGATATTCACGGCCTGAAAGACACGAAGTTTGGTGGTGAAGCGGGTGCTTTTGTCGACGTCTACCCCACCGACTGGTTGCGTGTGCGTGGCGAAGTGCGTCATGGTATCCGTGCGCATAATGGCGTCGTAGCCGATATTGCTGCCGATGCATTCTATGATGTTACGCCGACTGTTCGTGTGTCGGGTGGTCCGCGTGCGACTTTCGCTTCAAAGGATTACTTCAAAACCTATTTCGGCGTCGATGCCGAGGAAGCAGTTGCGTCGGGACTTTCCGAATATAGTCCGGGCGGTGGCTTCAAGTCAGCTGGTGTTGGTGGCGCAATTACCTGGAAGGCAACCGACAAGATCGATACGAGCCTGTTTGGTGAGTACAGTCGTCTGCAAGGTCCGGCAAAGGATTCAAGCATCGTGAAGGAACGCGGCTCCCCGGACCAGTTCATGGTCGGCGTTTCTGCGACTTACCGTTTCGATTTCTCGCTGGACTGACCTCAACGGTGTCAATGTGAACATTTTCAGGGGCAGGGATGCAGTTTTATTGCGTCTTTGCCCTTCTGGCCTCTTTATTCCTGCGAAGCTCATTGCTAAAAGCGTGCCCATGATGACGGATTTTCGGCTTATCATGACGGCCATACGAATTATTGGCCCGGCCTCCCGCTTTGCCTGAATGGCTGCTTTGCCAGGTAATATCTGGCGCGGAGGTCCGGGAGCGACTGGCTGTGCTTTACAGTCCCCTGTTTTCTTTGATCCACTTGCCCGCCATCTCCGGCCGGGGCTTCACAGGCGAATACCCTCATGACTGAGACGACCAAAATCGATTATTCCAAAACCCTTTATCTGCCGCAGACCGAGTTTCCGATGCGTGCTGGCTTGCCGCAGCGCGAGCCCGTTTTCGTCGAGCGCTGGGAGGGAATGAATCTCTACAAAAAGCTGCGCGAGCAGGCCAAGGATCGCCCGCTCTATGTGCTGCACGACGGTCCGCCCTACGCCAACGGCAATATCCATATCGGCCACGCGCTGAACAAGATTCTCAAGGACGTTATCACGCGCTCTTTCCAGATGCGCGGCTATAACTCGAACTACGTTCCGGGCTGGGACTGCCATGGCCTGCCGATCGAATGGAAGATCGAGGAAAAATATCGCACTGAGGGCAAGAACAAGGACGAAGTGCCGATCAACGAATTCCGCAGGGAATGCCGCGAATTTGCGACCAACTGGATCAAGGTCCAGTCGGAAGAGTTCAAGCGCCTTGCTATCCTCGGCGATTTCGAAAACCCGTACACGACGATGAACTTCCACGCTGAATCGCGTATCGCTGGCGAGCTTCTCAAATTCGCGGCTTCCGGTCAGCTTTATCGCGGCTCCAAGCCGGTGATGTGGTCGGTCGTCGAGCGCACCGCACTCGCCGAGGCTGAAGTCGAGTATCACGATGTCGAGTCGGATATGATCTGGGTTAAGTTCCCGGTCGCCGGCCAGAATGATCTCTCCGGCAGCGATGTTGTGATCTGGACGACCACGCCGTGGACCATTCCCGGCAATCGCGCCGTGTCCTATTCGTCGCGCATCGAATACGGGCTTTATGAAGTCACGGAAGCCGAGAACGACTTTGGCCCTCGCCCGGGCGAAAAGCTCATCTTCGCCGACAAGCTGGCTGAGGAAAGCTTCGCCAAGGCAAAGCTCCAGTTCAAGCGCCTGCGCGGTATTTCGGCAGACGAGCTTGGCAAGATCGTGCTCGATCACCCGCTGAAGGGCTTTGGCGGCGGCTATGAGTTCGCAGTGCCAATGCTAGACGGCGATCATGTAACCGACGATGCGGGCACGGGCTTCGTCCACACCGCACCAAGCCATGGTCGTGAAGACTTTGAAGCCTGGATGAACAATGTTCGTGAACTGGAAGCGCGCGGTATCGATCCGAGCATCCCGTTCCCGGTCGATGATGGTGGGTTCTATACCAAGGACGCGCCGGGCTTTGGTCCGGATCGCGATGGCGGCCCCGCGCGCGTCATCGACGATAACGGCAAGAAGGGCGACGCCAACAAATCGGTGATGGATCAGCTCATCGCCCGTGACAAGCTCTTCGCCCGTGGTCGCCTCAAGCACTCCTATCCACATTCCTGGCGTTCCAAGAAGCAGGTCATCTTCCGCAACACGCCGCAATGGTTCGTCTATATGGACAAGAACCTCGGCGACGGCACCACGCTGCGCTCGCGCGCGCTGAAGGCCATCGACGATACGCGGTTCGTACCGGCTGCCGGTCAGACGCGCTTGCGCGCGATGATCGAAGGCCGCCCGGACTGGGTGCTTTCGCGTCAGCGCGCCTGGGGCGTGCCTATCTGTGTTTTCGTCGATGAAGAAGGTAACATCCTTCAGGACGATGCGGTCAACAAGCGTGTTCTCGATGCTTTTGAAGCCGAAGGCGCTGATGCATGGTTTGCCGAAGGAGCGCGCGAGCGTTTCCTCGGCAACCGCACCGATGAACCATGGGTGCAGGTGCGCGACATTCTGGACGTGTGGTTCGATTCCGGTTCGACCCACACCTTCACGCTGGAAGACCGCCCGGACATGAAATGGCCGGCTGACGTTTATCTCGAAGGTTCGGATCAGCATCGCGGTTGGTTCCATTCGTCGCTGCTGGAAAGCTGCGGTACGCGTGGCCGGGCACCATATAATGCCGTCGTGACCCATGGTTTCACCATGGATGAGCACGGCAAGAAGATGTCGAAGTCGCTCGGTAATACAGTCACTCCACAGGACGTCATCAAGGAATCCGGTGCGGATATCCTGCGTCTTTGGGTCATGACGACCGATTATTGGGAAGATCAGCGCCTCGGCAAGAGCATCATCCAGACTAATATCGACGCTTATCGCAAGTTGCGCAACACGATCCGCTGGATGCTGGGCACGCTCGCCCACGATGAAGGCGACAATCTTCCCTATGCGAATTTGCCGGAACTTGAGCGCTTGATGCTGCACCGGTTGACTGAATTGGATGAAGTTGTTCGCTCTGGATATGATGCTTTCGACTTCAAGCGCATCGCTCGCACGCTTATCGACTTCATGAATGTCGAGCTTTCGGCCTTCTATTTCGATATTCGCAAGGACGCGCTTTACTGCGATGCGCCGTCGAGCGTGCGCCGTACGGCTGCGCTTCAGACTGTGCGTGAAATCTTTGATCACCTGACGACCTGGCTGGCGCCAATGCTGCCTTTCACTATGGAAGAAGCTTGGCTCGACCGCTATCCACAATCGGTTTCGGTTCATGCCGAGCAGTTCCGTCCGACACCTGCCGAATGGCGGGATGATGTGCTGGCCGAAAAGTGGCGCAAGGTTCGTGCGGTGCGTCGTGTCGTTACTGGCGCTCTGGAACTGGAGCGTGCGGATAAGCGCATTGGATCCTCGCTCGAAGCTGCACCGCTCGTCTACATTTCCGACAAGAGCTTGACCGATTCGCTCGAAGGTCTTGATTTTGCGGAAATCTGCATCACCAGCGGTATTTCGTTGAGCGATGCGGCTGTACCGGAAGACGCTTTCACGCTTTCTGATGTGAAAGGTGTTGCTGTTGTGCCCGCACGCGCCGAAGGTGAAAAGTGCGCCCGTTCGTGGCGTTATACGACGGATGTTGGTTCCGATCCCGAGTTTCCCGATGTCTCGGCGCGCGACGCTGCTGCTCTCCGAGAACTCAAGGCACTCGGCAAGCTTGAAGCTTGATGGAGTTCTGAAGGTTTTACCCTCGGCGCTTCATATGTTGGGGGTATTTTCAGAAGGAAACGGGTTGCAATCCTTTCTTCGGACATGGTGAAATACCGATTAACATCGGATTGCCGCATGGGTTGCACTCATGTACAAGGCATTCCTCGGATAATTTCAAGATCTGCCTTGGAGTTGCCGGTTTCTTCAGTCAAGGCTTGCTTGAGCAAATTTTGGTGAAGATAAAATCGGCAAGCGTAAAAGAAGTGGCGCTAATGAAGATTGAAGGACGAGTTCTGGTGCTTATGACAGCGATAGCGGGCGTTTCGCTATCCGGCTGCGTTTCTTCGCCAACCTATGGAACCGACAAGACCGCAGGAGCACAGCTCTTTGACGATGTGTCGAATATGGCGAGCTTCGGACAGGGTAAGAACAAGAAAGAACGGATTGACTACAAGCCTCGCCCCGACCTGGTTCGTCCGGCTCCGGGGGATAAAGGTCAGTTGCCCGCTCCGCAACAAAGCGTTGTTAGCGCCAACGATCCGAATTGGCCAGAATCGCCGGAACAGCGTCGCAAGCGTCTGCGTGACGAGATCACGGCAAACCGCGATGATCCGGATTTCGTGTCGCCGGTCGTTCAGGATGGTCCGGTAGCGTCCAACATTCAGGCAGCATTGCCGAGTGGTAACAGCCGCCGCGAAGATTATGAGTCCCGTACGCCAACATTCGACCCGGCAAAGGTTGCGGCCTACAAGGCTGCACGCCAGCAGCAGGTTCAGGGTTCCTCGACGACACGCCGTTATTTGAGCGAACCGCCGCTTACTTATCGTGAGCCTGCGTCTACTGCAGCTGTAGGCGAATTGGGTACGGACGAGGCGCAAAAGGAACGTGAGCGCAAGAAGGCATCCGGCAAATCCAAGGGCTGGCGCGACTATTTGCCTTGGAACTAATCGTTTGCTGAATTTATTTTCTTGATAATAAGCCACAGTAAATAGAATTTACTGTGGCTTATTATTTCAGTAGTTTTAGTGAATGTTTAATCTGTTTTCTCGCAGGAACGATTATTAAATTTTTTTAATGTTGGCAGTTTTGACGTATATTTGATTTCAATCAAAGATTCCTTTCATGCAGATCTTATCATGCCAACATGGGATGTAAGGTATGATTTGATGAACGATACGAACACTATCTGGGATACGCCGTCGGGATATGGTCTAATCAGTCGATCTCTTCATTGGCTGATGGCTCTCCTGTTTCTTTGGCAGTTTGCGTCAGCAATTCTACGCGTCGTGGCTAAAGATACGACGGTCTACAATATCTTCTGGTCGGCTCATTACCAGCTTGGTTTCGCGCTTATGGTGCTTGTACTATTACGCGGGGTCTGGGGATTGTTGAACTCAGGTCGTCGTCCGCATAAGTCAGGCCATGTCGGCAAACTGGCTAAACTCGGGCATCTCGTTATCTATGGCCTAATGTTCGCAGTTCCTGCATTGGCTCTGCTGCGCACATATGGCGGCGGGCGAGGCTTCTCGTTTCTTGGCATCCGGATTTTCGAGCAGACCGATGTGAAAAATGCCGCGCTGACCGCTCCGGGCAGCGCATTGCATGGTTTGCTGGGTTGGGGCCTGCTTGTAATAATTGCGGGACACGTTCTGATGGCTCTTATTCATCATTTCATGCTGCAGGATAATACGCTGCGCTACATGGCCGGACACAAGGCTCTGAGCAGAAGCTAGCGCTTGTCTCGGAAGAAATCCCGCAGGATTTTCTGTGAATCCCCCTCGGAGAAACCCGCATAAATCTCCGGTACATGGTGGCAGGTGGGCTGCGTATAAAACCGTGGCCCATGTTCCACACCACCACCTTTCGGGTCGGAGGCGCCGTAATAGAGGCGACGTATACGGGCGAAAGAAATGGCGGTTGCGCACATCGCGCATGGTTCCAGCGTCACATAAAGATCGCAGTCGACCAGACGTTCGGATTGTAGGGCTTTTCCAGCCTCACGAATTGCAAGCACTTCGGCATGGGCGGTTACGTCATTGAACTCACGTGTACGATTGCCTGCTCGTGCAATGATCGTGTCCTGATGTACGATGACTGCGCCAATTGGAACCTCTCCACGTGAACCTGCAGCGCGCGCTTCTGCAAGTGCTATCTCCATGGGGGTAGCCTTATTTGGGTCCGGGACTTTGGCACTCTTATTCATGCCTGTTCCATTTCGTGCATTCTTTCGGAAATTTCGCTCGCAAGCCATGAAGCGATTTGTTACTGCATAATTCTCGAAATCGAAACCGATTTGCGAACGGATTTATACAGCGTTCCTGTTTCCGGCTGTCCCTTGCCTGTCATTAAAGGTGTAAGGTGACACGGCAGCGCTGCTGAAAGGCCAATACCAGATGACTAAAGATGATGACAACAAGGATGGCAAGCGTCCGCATGGCCGTGGAGGGCGCTCCGACCGTCCCGGTCGGCCAGATCGTGACACTCGTCCGCGCCGCGATGACGGCGGACGTGACAAGCCACGTAAATTCGGACCGCGCGACGCCGAGGGGCAAGAGGACACGGGCGAACGTATCGCCAAGCGTCTGGCACGCGCAGGCATAGCTTCACGCCGTGAAGCGGAAACGATGATCGTTGCTGGCCGTATTGCCGTGAATGGCAAGGTGCTTGAGAGCCCTGCGGTCAATGTCAAGCGCACGGATATTATTACGGTCGACGGCAAGCCATTGAAGCAGACCGAGCGTACCCGTCTCTGGCTTTATCACAAGCCTGCGGGTCTTGTGACGACCAATCGCGATCCTGAAGGTCGCCCAACGGTTTTCGAGGCACTGCCTGCCGAGATGCCACGCGTACTTTCAGTTGGTCGTCTCGACATCAATACCGAAGGTCTGTTGCTGCTCACCAATGATGGTGGTCTGTCGCGCGTTCTGGAGCTGCCATCCACCGGCTGGCTGCGCCGCTATCGCGTTCGCGCCCACGGCAAGGTCACACAGGTACAGCTTGATGAGCTGAAGAACGGCATTGCCGTCGATGGCGTCTTCTACGGCAGTATTGAAGCAACGCTTGAGCGTGAGCAGGGTGCCAATGTCTGGATCTCTATCGGATTGCGCGAAGGCAAGAACCGTGAAGTAAAGAATATTCTGGGCGCTCTTGGTCTGACTGTTGGACGTCTGATCCGCGTTTCGTTTGGTCCGTTCCAGCTCGGTGATCTTGAAGAAGGTGCAGTACGCGAAATCAAGGGACGTATCCTGCGAGATCAGCTTGGTGACAAGTTGATTGAGGATTCAGGCGCGGATTTCGATGCGCCTGTTCTGAACGAGTTTTCCAATGCCGCTGTTCAGGGACGGACTCGTCGCGACGTGGAAGATGAGGGCGAGGAAGGCGAACGCCGGCGTGGCCCGCGCGAACGTGAATGGATTTCCAGCAGTCCTCAGCGTCGTCGCGGTCGCGAAGATAAGGGAGCCGAAAAGGTTGAGCCGCGTCGTCGCGGAAACGCCAATGTCTGGATGGCTCCAGGTGCGCGTCCCAAGGGCGAAAATGCGGCTGCCAAGCCCGCCCGTGTGGAACGTCAAGTTCCGCATCGTTCAGCGAAATTCAGTGGCGATCTGCAGATGCGCCCGCGTCGGGCTGGTGATGAGGAGCAGGGACGCGACGAAGGTAGTGAACGCCGCTATAACAAGCGACCGGAAGGCCGCTTTGATAAGGACGCTCGTCCACAGCGTCCGCGTCCGGAAGGAAACCGTTCGGAAGAGGGACATCCAGAGCGCCGTGAGCAGCGTGAGGATGGACGCAAGGAGCGTCGTCCCGGCAAACGCGAGCGTGCAGAATTGCGCGACGCGGAAGGCCGGACTGTAGAGCACGGTAAGGGCGGCTTCGAGGGTCGCAAGACGGGAAAGCCGGGCGGACCGCGTGGTGAAGGTCGTTTTGGTGCATCCGATCGCGATACGCGCTCAGGCCCGCGCAGCAGCGGACCGGGTAATAAATCTCGTCGTTTTGATGATGGTCCGAAGGATGGACCGCGTCGTGGACCGGGAAACAAGCCGGGTGGTAAACCAGGTGGAAAGCCGGGTGGCGGCAAGTCAGGCGGTGGCAGAACTGGAGGCGGTGGTGCGGATCGTCGGCGGTAGATTGCGCGGGCGTGCGCTCGTAACGCCTTCGACCAACGCCATTCGTCCCACCACCGATCGCACACGCGAGAGCCTGTTCAACATCCTCGCGCATAATTTCCCCAACAAGGTAGAGGGCGCACGCGTCCTCGACCTATTTGCAGGGACAGGCGCGCTTGGTCTTGAGGCCCTATCGCGCGGTGCGCGCTACGCGACCTTCGTGGAAGAATCTGCGGAGGGGCGGGGATTGTTGCGTCAGAATATCGAGGCTTTCAGTCTGCAGGGGCACACCAAGATTTTGCGGCGCGACGCCTGTCAGTTGGGTATCGTCGGTACGATGGAGCCGTTCGATTTGGTTTTTGCCGATCCGCCTTATGGGCGGCGTATGGGGGAAAAGGCATTTTTGTCTGCACTTCAAGGTGGTTGGCTTAATCCTGACGCACTTTTGGTGCTTGAAGAAGATGCTGAGGCGGCGCTCAAGCTTGATGAGCGATTCGTCGTGTTGGAAGAGCGCAACTACGGGGGCACGATTATTCGGCTGATCCAGTTGAAAGCCGCCGGTTGAATTAGCGGACGCTTCTGTTCGCATAAAAATTGAAATGCTGCCCGGAAGAACCGGGCGGGAATGAAACCGATTGGAGATGTCGCTTGGTGAATAACCCCTCACTCCGGCGCTTGCTGTTGTCTACCGCCTTGGGTTTCGTGCTGGCTTTACCACTGGCAAGCGGCGCCGTCCGGGCAGAAAGCCAACCTGCTGCGGTCACTGAAACACAGCCGACGCCTGCTGTCGACCAAGTCGCCCTTCCCGAAATCACCCAATCCGACGGGGTCAGTCATTTCACATTGCCAAATGGTCTGGAAGTGGTCGTCATTCCCGATCATCGCGCTCCAGTCTTAACGCAGATGATCTGGTACCATGTGGGATCGGCCGATGAAGCGCTCGGTGTTTCGGGTATAGCGCATTTTCTCGAACATCTGATGTTCAAGGGCACGAAGAACCACCCGGCTGGCGAGTTTTCGGCGAAAGTCGCCTCCATCGGCGGGCAAGAAAACGCCTTCACCTCCTATGATTATACGGCCTATTTCCAGCGGGTATCTCCCGAAGCGCTGGAAATGGTGATGCAGTTCGAGTCGGACCGGATGGAAAATCTGGTGCTCAATGAAGAAGCAGTGAAAACCGAACGGGATGTCATTCTGGAAGAACGCCGGATGCGAGTTGATTCCAATCCGGCTTCCATGCTGATGGAGAATAGCGACGCTGTTCTTTTCTATAACCATCCTTATCGCAAGCCTGTAATTGGCTGGCAGCAGGAAATGGAAAAGCTAAGCCTCAAGAACGCCATCGACTTTTATCAGCAATATTACACACCGAATAACGCAACGCTCATCATCGCTGGAGACGTTACACCGGAACGCGTACGCGAGCTGACGTTGAAGACATGGGCAAAGGTGCCGAAACGCGCCGAAGTTCTACCGCGTGAGCGTCCGCAGGAGCCCGCGAAGCACGCCGCCCGCGTCGTGACGTTGCACGATGAGCGTGTAAGCACCCCCTCATTCCGTGTGTCGTGGCTTGTTCCTTCCTATGCGAACGAAAAACGGTTTCCGAATGTAAAACCAGGGGATGCCCCCGCCCTCGATCTACTGAGCGAAATTCTCGGCGGTTCGTTGCGTTCACGCCTTTATCAGGAATTGATCGTCAAGCAGGGTATCGCTGCCAATACGGGCGCGAGCTATGGTGGCGATGCGCTTGATGACGGTACGTTTTCTGTATATGGCGCGCCGCGCAATGGCGCGACGCTTGGCGATGTCGAAAAGGCCGTTGAAGCAGAAGTGACACGGATCATCAAAGACGGTGTCAGCCAGACCGAGCTTGATCAAGCTCGCAATCGTTTCCTGAAAGCGGTTATCTTTGCACGCGACAGTCAGACAGGGATGTCCCGGATTTATGGCTCGTCGCTGTCTGTTGGTCAAACGGTTGACGATATCCAGAAATGGCCGGAGGTCATCAAGGGTGTCACAGTCGATCAGATCAAGGATGTGGCGACGCGTTATCTCGTTAAAGACCAATCGGTAACGAGTTACCTGCTTCCTCCGGACGCCGAGCCGGAGAGCGCTCGCGAGAACCCGGATGCGTCAGCGGGAAGCGCCGGGGCCAATGGTGCGGGAGGAGCGATCCAGTGAAGAACATTCTTACGTTGAACTTCAGACGTGTTTTCGACTTTCGCTATGCCGGGTCGGCTGTGGGTGTTCTTGCCGCATCCGTGACATTGTTGATCGTGTGCGCCTTGCCGGCGCGCGCAATCGAAATTCAGGAAGTTGTTTCGCCAAAAGGTATTCATGCCTGGCTGGTAGAAGACGATTCAGTCCCGCTTATTTCCATGCGGTTCTCATTCAAGGGTGGCACATCGCAGGACCCTTCCGGGAAGGAAGGGTTGGCTAACCTGATGACAGGGCTGTTCGACGAGGGAGCGGGCGACCTGAAATCGGATGTGTTTCAGGAGAAGATAGACAATCTGGGCGCGGAAATGAGCTTTTCTGCAACACAGGATTCCGTTTCGGGCGGTATTCGCATGCTCGCGGAAAATCGCGACGCAGTCACAAACTTGCTTGCTCTTTCTGTCAACAAGCCTCGCTTCGACCAGGATGCAATTGATCGTATTCGACAGCAGGTGGTTGCGAGTATCGAATCCTCACAACGCAACCCTTCGACGATTGCTTCGCGTAAGTTCTCCGAAGTTCTTTACGGGAACCATCCTTATGCGCATCCCGATGATGGCACGGTGAAATCACTGCAGTCGATCACGCGTGACGATCTGGTGAACTTTCACCGCAAGAACTTTGCGCGTGACCGTCTGACTATCGGCGTTGTGGGTTCGATCAATGCGAAGGATTTGGGGGCGTTGCTGGATAAGGTGTTCGGCGATCTCCCCGCGATGGCCGAACTGGTTCCTGTACCCGATGCCAAACTGGCACTTGGCACGACGACCAGCCTCAATTTCGATATGCCGCAGACCTCGATCAGCTTTGTCTATCCGGCAATTCCGCGCAAGGATCCCGAATTCTTTGCAGCCTATCTGATGAACCATATTCTGGGTGGTGGCTTTACATCGCGTCTTTATGCCGAAGTGCGTGAAAAGCGTGGCCTTGCCTATTCGGTATCGTCATCCATGGTCATGCGCGATCACGTTTCGGCATTGATGATTTCGACTGCGACCCGTCCTGACAAAGCGCAGGAATCCCTGAAGATTATCCGCGAGCAGGTTGCTGCTATGGCCGCGGACGGGCCCACGGAAGACGAACTTGCTGCTGCCAAAAACTTCCTCAAGGGATCTTACGCCGTCAACAATCTGGATTCATCCGCCGCTATTGCTGAAACTCTCGTTAGCTTGCAGGAAGCAGAACTTCCGCGTGATTATATCGACAAGCGCTCGGAGTTGATTGATGCTGTAACGTTGGATCAGGTCAAGGCTATTGCCAAGAAACTGCTTGAAGCGGAACCGGCAATATTGATTTTCGGCCCGGCCCAAAGCTAAAAGGTGCCAAATTGGAAAAGGCAGTGCCGTCATCGCCCCGAATTGCCGTCGCTTTCGGCGGAGGTGGGGCACGCGGCATTGCCCACATCCATATTGTCGAGGTACTCGATGAACTTGGTATCAAACCGGTTGCAATTGCAGGCTCCTCGATAGGTTCGATTGTCGGAGCCGGAATGGCGAGCGGCATGACGGGCAAGGAAGTTCATGAATATATGGCGGCGATTTTCAATCGCCGCTCGGAAGTCGCAAAGCGTATGTGGCAAACCCGCCCTGCGCGCTGGGTAGAATTGCTGAAAGGTGGCTTGCGCGTCAGCCAGTTCAATATCGAAAAAGTGCTGGACGTCTTTTTGCCTGCAAGCCTGCCGATGAATGTAGAAGAGCTGAAAATCCCGATGACTATCACAGCGGCGGACTTTCACGCCGCTCGGGAAATCCATATTCGCGATGGCGATCTGCATTCGGCCGTCGCGGCATCCTGTGCCATACCACCAGTTTTCGCTCCGGTGCGTAGGGATGGCCGCATTCTGGTCGATGGCGGCTTGTTCAATCCAGTACCCTTTGATCTGCTGTTCGATGAGGCCAATATTGTCATCGGTATCGACGTTGTCGGCACGCCGGTCGGACCAGATGACTACATGCCAACCACGTTCGAGGCAGTGATCGGGGCGAACCAGCTGACCATGTGCTCCATCATCGAAAACAAATTTCGCATTCGTCCGCCGCACATTTTTATTCGCCCTAATGTTGAGAGGATCGGGCTTCTGGATTTCCTGAAGTTCGAACAAATACTGTCACAGAGCGCCGGTGTTCGCGACGAGCTGAAACGTGCTATCGAACTGGCAGTCGAGGGAAAAGTGGTGCCGATAAATTCCACGCTTGCGACCTGAATTTATCGGCGTCCTAAGTTTTTGCTATTCCGCCGGAACCGGTGATCCGACTGCGCCGCTTGACGGCGAGGCGGATATGATGTCATCCGCGCCTTTGTCGATGCGTTGACCTTCGCGTGTGGGTTTGACCAGAGGTTCTGGTGTGACCGGTTTATTGAAGAGCAGATGACGGCCAGCCATGATTCCTTCCGAGGCCTGCACATGGAGACGGTCTTCGTCACGCTGGCGCACATCTTCGCGAATTTCGTAGGCTTGTGTTTCAGCTACACCGAGTCCTTCCAGGGTACGCTGTCCGAACAATAATCCGGACTCGAAAGTCTCACGCAGTTCATATTCGACACCTTGAGCGCGCAATTGCAGTGTGTGCTCGCGATCGTATGAGCGAACGAACAGCCGAACATCTGGATATTCGGACTGTATGAGGTTGACGATGTGGTTAGTCGTTTCCTTTTTGTGGGTACAGATAGCGACGATCTTCGCCTTTCTTATACCTGCCGCTTCCAGCACGTCCTTGCGGGTGCCGTCACCGAAATAGATACGAAAACCGAATTTTCCAGCAGCGCGGACACGGTTAGGTGAACTGTCAATCACGGTTACGTCGATACCACCAGCAAGCAGAATCTGCGACGCTATCTGACCATATCGCGAGAATCCGATCATCAGTACGTCAGAACCTGCACCCTCGAAATTTTCTTCAATTACATCGACAGTCTTGTCCTTGATAAGCAGCTTTGAGCCAACGAAAACGGAAAGCGGTGTTAGCGCCATGGATACGGTGACGGCAGCTACAAGCTCTGAGCCGAGTGCGCTTGAGATTATGGATGCGGCAGAAGCTGCCGAGAAAAGAACAAAGGCGAATTCGCCACCCTGCGGCAAAAGAAATGCGATCCGCACAGCATCGTTATGGCTTGATCGGAAGACGCGGCACAGCAGATAAATGATCGCAATTTTGGTCGCCATGAAGACGGGCACTGCAAGAAGAATAATCTTCCAGTATTGCAGGATCACCGTGAGGTTCAGCGACAAGCCGACAGAGACAAAGAACAATCCAAGAAAAATACCGCGGAAGGGTTCGATGTCGGCCTCCAATTCGTGCCGGTAGGATGACTCGGCCAGCAATACGCCTGCGATGAATGCCCCCATGGCCATCGAAAGACCAGCCGCCTGAAGTAAGCTGGCCGATCCGAGCACAACAAAGAGCGCCGCTGCAATCATTACTTCCCGAGCACCCGTGTTGGCGATGATGCGGAACATCGGATTGATGAGATAACGCCCCGCGACGACCAGTGCTGCAATGGCTGCAATTGCCGTGGCAAGATGGAAACCCGCGCTCACCTGCGACGGTTCATTCGGCGAAAGTGCCGGAATAATCGCAAGGATCGGTACGATGGCGAGGTCCTGGAACAGCAGAATTGAAAAAGCACGTTGACCGTGTTTCTGGTTCGTTTCGGCCCGGTCCTCCAAAACCTGCATGGCAAATGCCGTAGACGAAAGCGCGAGACCGAAACCGATGATGATCCCTGCTTCGGAGCTGAGGCCCGCAAAGTAGATGCCAAGCGCAGTCAGGGCTGCTCCACAAAGCAGAACCTGGGCGGTACCAAGACCGAAGATCGATTGGCGCAACGCCCAAAGTCTTGAGGGTTTCAGCTCAAGTCCGATGATGAAGAGAAGAAAGACAACGCCAAGCTCGGAGAAGTGCAGAAAATCTTCTCCGTCTGCAATGAGGCGTGCCACGGGGCCGATCGTGATGCCTGCCGCAAGATAGCCGAGGACCGTGCCGAGCCCCAACCGCTTGAATAGCGGCGCAGCGATTATTGCACCGCCCAAAATCATCAGACACTGTAGGTAGAGACTTCCGCCAGTTGCAACCATACTCAGCTCTTGGAATTTGGAGAAATGTAGAAGGGCTTGTCTTGAAGCCCTTTGATTTCGGCAATATAGAAACAAGATATGGCTGTAATCAGCCCGATGTCGAACAATTTGACGATATTTTTTGGCAAGTCCCGCTGCAGACTGTGGTGCAAGGTTGAGCCGCGATAAACTTGAGAAACTCGGATTATATAATGATTTCAGATAATTCGGCAGAGAAACTTGTCGATCGAGCAGCCGCACTCGTGGCTGCTGCCAAACGGGCGGGTGCTGATTACGCTGACGCAGTCGTGATGCGAGCGCGCTCTGTGAGTGTGTCGGTGAGATTAGGCAAGGTTGAGGGAACCGAATCGTCGGAAAGTGACGATTTCGCTTTGCGTGTTTTTGTCGGCCGTCGCATCGCCAGTGTTTCCGCTAATGCGAGCGCCGATCCGGACCGTCTCGCAGAGCGCGCTGTTGCCATGGCGCGTGTTGCGCCGGAAGATCCTTACGAGCAGCTTGCCGACCCATCGCTGCTTGTTGTTTCGGCTCGTGATCTTGATCTCTACGATTCGACGGATATCGATTCCGAACGTCTGACGCAGGACGCACTTGCGACAGAAGCGGCTGCACTCGCAGTCAAGGGTGTGACGAATTCAGGGGGAGCAGGCGCCTCGCGTAGCTTGGGTGGTCTGGTGCTGGTCACGTCTACGGGATTTTCGGGGCATTACGCAGCCACACGCTTTGGACGATCGGTCTCCGCCATTGCGGGCGAGGGCACGAAGATGGAGCGCGATTACGATTTCAGTTCGCGCCTGCATTTTTCCGATCTCGATACGCCCAGTGCTATCGGAAGTCGCGCGGGTGAACGCGCCGTGCGGCGGTTGGATGCACGTCAGGCAAAAACGGGCCCCGTGACGGTTGTCTATGATCCTCGCCTTGCGCGCGGTATTGCCGGACATCTTGCAAGTGCGATTAACGGTGCCTCGGTTGCGCGGAAGACGAGCTTTCTTCGGGACAGTCTTGGTAAGCAGGTTCTCAAACAGGGCATAAATGTTACCGACAATCCGCTGCGCGTGCGTGGCTCTTCTTCCCGCCCGTTCGATGGCGAAGGGATTGAGGGACAGCCTTTGACGATGGTTGAAGACGGAATTCTCAATCAATGGTTGCTTTCTGGGTCGAGCGCCCGCGAACTTGGCCTGCAAGGCAATGGCCGTGGCGTCCGCTCGGGTTCCGGTGTTTCGCCGGCGTCTACCAATTTTGCCATTGAGCCCGGTTCCCAGTCGCCGGACGAGCTAATCAGTGCCGTTGGCACAGGTTTTTACGTGACTGAGGTGTTTGGGCAGGGCGTGGACATGATCACTGGCCAGTATAGCCGCGGAGCATCGGGCTTCTGGATCGAAAATGGTGGGCTTGCCTATCCTGTCAGCGAAGTAACGATTGCTTCGAACCTCAAGGATATGTTCCTCAATATGACTCCTGCCTCCGATATCGATCGAAACTTCGGGATGACTGCGCCGACACTCGTAATTGAAGGCATGACACTTGCCGGGAACTGACAAGCACAACGAAATTGTCGGTGAACTGGCGCTCTTGCGTGATGCTGCGCGCGAAGCTGGTTGCATCGCGATGCGATACTTCGGTCGTTCTCCGGAAGTCTGGCTGAAGGATGGCTCATCGCCTGTGAGTGAAGCGGATCTGGCTGTCGACTGCTATTTGAAAGACATTCTTTTGAAAGCGCGGCCGGACTATGGCTGGATATCTGAAGAAACCGTCGATGAACGGGCTGCTGCAAAACGCTGTCGTGCCTTCGTGGTCGATCCTATTGACGGCACCCGCGCATATATTGCCGGGCAAGATCAATGGTGTGTAAGCATTGCCATTGTTGAAGATGGTCGCCCGTTGGCGGGCGTTTTAGAATGTCCGGCGCGCAACGAACTCATCGAGGCTGGCAAAGGGACGGGTGCATCGCAAAACGGTACGTCCATTCATGTCAGACTACCGTCGCCCGGTGAACAGGTCACCATCGCATCAGCGCGCAATATGGTCACGGCACTGCCGGAAAGCTGGCGGGATCGTGCAAAGATTCATCCTTATGTTCCCTCCCTCGCCTACCGTATCGCAATGGTCGCACGCGGAGATATAGCGGGCACCTTCATTCGGCCAAATTCGCATGATTGGGATCTGGCGGCAGCTGATCTGATCCTGAGTGAGTCGGGCGGGGCAATCCTGACAAGCGATGCTTTACCGATCACATATGGCGGCCCGACGTTGAGCCATGGTGCTCTCGTTGCCGCCAGCGGGGACCTTCTGCAGGAAATGTTGAGTGTTGTCGCGGACTGACCCTTGGGTTAATCATGCCGCGAACCAAATTTGTTCAGGGATAATTGTCATGAGCGTCGAAGGCGACAAAAAACAGCTTCTTCACCTGGTATTCGGCGGCGAGTTGAAAAAGCTCGGTACCGTTGAGTTCCGTGATCTTGAGAACCTCGATATTGTTGGCATCTACCCAGATTATGAGACCGCTAAGACTGCATGGAAGTCGAAGGCACAGCAAACAGTAGACAATGCTCATATGCGCTACTTCATCGTGCACCTGCATCGGTTGCTCGATCCGGAAGGCGTGACGCTGAAGGCGGATTGAGCGGTTTGTCTGCTCCCGGCCAACATCGGATGCAAAGCGGAGATAGCTCGGGTCAGACTACCGGGCATAAGAAGCAAGGGTTCGCGAAGCGCCTCTGGCGGCGTATGCGCGGGCCGCTGGCGCAGTCTGCCGTGGTTAAAGCTCTGCTGGTCTGGTTGATCACGGCCTACTTCAAGCTTGTCTACTTCACCAATTCTCGCTTGAAGGAATCAGCAGATCCACAGGCACTGGTGGGTAAGGATGATCCGTTCATCGTGACTTTCTGGCACGGACAACATCTCATGGGGCCGTTCATCTGTCCCAAGGGAATTGAACTGGTTGCCATGTTCTCGCGAAGTGCTGACGCGGAGCTGAACGCTCGCGTTGCGGAAAAACTCGGATTGTTGACGGTGCGCGGTTCCGGAGGGCGAGGGTCTCGTTCCAAGCCTGAAAAGGGTGGCGCACGCGCGCTTCTGACGCTGAAGAACGCTCTCAAGAACGGGCAGTCGGCGTCAATTATAGCGGACATTGCTCACAGCAAAGCGCGTGAGGCCGGAGAAGGCATCATTTTATTGGCGAAATTGTCCGGTCGCCCGATAATACCGGTTGCTTATGCTTTCTCTCGGAACCATGTTTTGGAAAAGTCGTGGGACAAGACGACGATTCCACTGCCCTTTGGGCGTTCGATTATCGTGCGCGGCGACAATGTGTGGGTCGACGCGGATGCCGATGAAACGCAACTGGAAGAAAAACGCATGGAGCTAACGCGCCAACTCAACGACGCGACCGTCAGGGCCTATGCTGCGTTGGAGAAAGCGAAATGAGCGAACGATGGGCGCGCAGTATGTTGTCTGCCTACCGTGCACTCGGCTCTGCGGCCTATCCATTCATGGGGCCTTACATCGCTTATCGAGCGTCTCGCGGTAAGGAAGAGCGAACGCGTCGTGGCGAGCGCTATGGTAAATCGGCCATTGTGCGTCCACAGGGGCCGGTTATTTGGGCCCACGCGGCAAGCGTTGGTGAAACCGTCGCGATCACGCCATTGATTGAGCGGATCGCCGCAACGGGTATCCATATTGTGCTGACAACAGGTACTGTGACGTCGGCAAAAGTTGTGGCGGACCAGTTGGGTAACAAGGTTATCCATCAATATGCTCCGCTGGATTTGCAGCCAGCGGTCAACAAGTTTCTCAACCACTGGAAACCTGATCTTGCCATTGGTTGTGAGTCTGAAGTCTGGCCCGCAACTGTGCTTTCGCTCGGCAGTCGTCATACGCCACAGGTCCTCGTCAATGGGCGCATGTCTGACCGCTCCTTTGCTGCCTGGCAGAAGAGACCGGCTCTCGCCGAAGCGCTCTTTGAAAATTTTGCCTATGTGGTCGCTCAATCGGAACTTGATGCAGATCGGTTTCGGACGCTGGGTGCGCGACCGGTCAGTGTTTCAGGTAATCTAAAAGTCGATACGAATCCTCCGCCAGCCGATCCGCAGGCTTTGGCTGCATTGCAGCGCCAGATCGGTGGACGGCGGACATGGGCAGCAATTTCGACCCATGACGGCGAAGAAGCGATCACAGCAGAAGTTCATCAGATGCTGAAAGTGCGCTATCCGCATCTTGTCACGATTATCGTTCCGCGTCATCCGGATCGCGCTCCAGCCATTGAGGCTATGCTGGTGGAAAAGGGGCTCAAGGTCGCGCGTCGCAGCGCCAATGAGCCGATTGAAGCCGATACCGATATCCTGTTGGGAGACACCATCGGGGAGATGGGACTTTACCTCCAACTCACTGAAATAGCGTTTATTGGTAATTCGCTGACCAAGGAAGGCGGTCACAACCCGCTGGAACCGGCGATGATGGGGACTGCCGTGCTAACCGGGCGAAATGTTCAGAATTTCCGCGAGTCCTTCCAACGTCTCATCAAGAATGGTGGCGCACGCATTGTGAAGGATCGCAATATGCTCGCAGGAGCGATCAATTTCCTGTTCAACAACCCTCAGCATCTCCGAGCCATGATCAATGCCGGGGTAAGCACGGTCAGGGACATGCGCGGTGCACTGGATCGTACGCTCGTCGCGCTCGAGCCGTTTATCCAGCCATTGATCCTGCAGGCACAATTGCCAGGCAATCGCAACGAGGCTGCCTATCAGTCGGGCGGTCACTGAAGATGGCGAGCGAAGCGCCGCCTTTCTGGTGGGAGAAACCTGATTGGCGCGCTTGGTCTTTGGCGCCTGCTGCTTGGCTCTACGGAGCGGTGGCGGGGCGTCGGCTTTTGAAAGCGGCACCACCAAGAATTTCTTTGCCGGTTCTTTGCGTGGGCAATTTTACCGTAGGCGGGGCGGGGAAAACACCGACCGCAATTGCTTTTGCTGCTGGGGCAAAAGCACGAGGTCTAAACCCTGGAATCGTCTCGCGCGGTTATGGTGGTACCTACAAGGGACTGCACGTTGTCGATGCTGCTCATGACAGTGCTCGTTATGTCGGGGATGAGCCGCTTCTGCTGGCACAACATGCTTCGGTGGCTCTCTGTCCTGATAGACTAAAGGCGGCTCGACATTTACAGACGCTCGGTTGCGATTTCATCATCATGGATGACGGTTTCCAGAGCGCACGACTTTTTGCCGATTTTTCGTTGCTGGTTGTGGATGCGACGCGTGGTATTGGCAACGGCAGGGTAATACCGGCAGGCCCCTTACGTGCTCCGCTGACAGACCAGATGCGTAAGACCGATGCTTTACTGCGCATCGGCAAGGGCGACGGTGCTGATTTCGTTATCAGGCAAGCGGCGCGGGCAGGTCGGCCGATATATGAAGCCCAGCTTAAGCCGTCGTCTACCACACCGGTAGCGGGCAATCGTTGGCTTGCATTTGCAGGCATAGGCAATCCTGAAAAATTCTATGCAAGTGTTGTTGAAGCAGGCGGTGAGATTGTGGAAACACGCTCGTTCCCCGATCATCACAGCTTTGCATCGGACGATATTCGCAATCTGGCAGACACAGCACGCCGTCAGGGGTTAGGATTGATTACCACAGCGAAGGATCAGGTGCGTCTGGCAACGATGATTGGAGTAACTTCCGGCTTTCTGGCGAAACTTGCTGTCCTCGACGTCGATCTCGAATTTGACCGCAATGATGGACTTGACCGCATTCTGGACACGATCATCGAGCGCTTCAAAAGCCGTATTACGGGCTAATTTTAAGCTTTCTTGCGGCTACGCAGTTCTGGATTGGCTTCCAACTCACGTTCAAAGGAAATCAGGCCTGTTGCGTAGGGTTCCTGCCGTGAAACGCTCCAATATTTGAGTTCATCGAGCGGGATATGGGCGCCGGTTACAGCACACGCGACATAGGCTCCGTGCCTGACGATTTCATAATCACCGTCGAGATAACGCAGAACAGCTTCGGATGAGCGGGGCGATTCAAATTTATTCATGTATCTAAAACCTTTGCGACTGACTCTAGCAAGCACCGGGCGTCGCGTCCAGCAGTACCGGCTCTTGCTTGGTGGTAATTCTATCAGCGCCTGCCAAAAAGCCGTTCGATATCTGTCAGTTTCAATTCGATGTAGGTCGGACGACCGTGATTACAGGTGCCTGAACCGGGGGTGTCTTCCATTTCACGCAGAAGTGCATTCATTTCTTCAGGCTTCAACCGCCGTCCCGACCGCACGGAACCATGACAGGCCATTGTTGCGGCCACATGGTTGAGCATGGCCGTCAATCCTTCAGATGTATCGTGCTCGGCAATCTCATCCGAAAGATCGCGGATCAGCTGTTGTACATTCATTTCTCCGAGCATTGCGGGTGTTTCCCGCACAGCAATAGCACCCGGCCCGAATTGTTCGATGCCAAGGCCAAAGCGTGAAAGTGTTTCTGCGTGGGTTGCCAGCCGCTCGGCATCTTCTTCCGACAGATCCACGATTTCAGGAATAAGCAGCATTTGTCCCGGTATCGGGCGAGCATGCAGGGCGTTTTTCAGCGCCTCGTAGACAAGTCGCTCGTGAGCTGCATGCTGATCTACAATGACGAGACTGTCTTCTGTCTGCGAGACAATATAATTCGCGTGGATTTGTGCGCGGGCCGCGCCAAGCGGCTTCTGCCGGAGTTCCACCGGCGCTTCGTCAAGCGTCGCCCGGGTATCTGCAGCAAGCACATTGAAAGTAGTGAGCGTCGCCTGATCACTTTCTTGAAAAGAGGGTGCCGGTCCCAAGTCCAGCGGTCGATGCGCCGGATGCGCGGTCTGCGGTGACCATTCGTTTATGGGAGCTGAAGGCGCGGGGCGCCAGTTTCCTGATGCATAAGCAGTCGAAGAGGGACGCGATGTGAATGATGGTGAGGCCGACTGGAACCCTTCTGCGCGGAACGCTTGCAGCATGGCACCGGCACCGCTGGTTGCAGGCCGAATGCCTGACTGCGCCAGTGCCTGTTTGATTGCACCGACGATCAGTCCGCGAACAAGGCCCGGATCACGGAAACGCACGTCAGCCTTGGCCGGATGCACATTAACGTCGACCAGTGCCGGGTCCAGCGTCAGAAACAATACGGCGACCGGATGACGGTCGCGCGCCATAACGTCAGCATAGGCTCCGCGTAATGCGCCGAAAAGCTGTTTGTCCCGCACCGGACGCCCATTCACATAAGCGAACTGGTGCAGGGCATTGCCGCGATTGTGGGAGGGGATGCCGACAAACCCGGCCAGACGCACACTGTCGCGTTCGGCATCGATGGCAAGCGCATTTTCACCGAATTCTTTTCCAAGCACTTGATTGATGCGCTCGAGCGTTGCTTCTGCACCGCTGCCGGTTGCGGCCAGTTCCAGCGGTGTCCTGTCGGTGCCCGCGAGCGAAAAGCGGACATGCGGAAAGGCAATTGCGATGCGCTTGATGACATCAGTTATGGCGGAAGCTTCTGCACGATCGGTTTTCATGAATTTGAGACGGGCAGGTGTCGCGTAAAAAAGATCGCGCACCTCGGCAATTGTCCCGCGGTTCAAAGCAGAAGGGCGAGGACCGTCAAGCTGTCCGCCTGAGACCGAAACTTCGAAACCGGAATCTGCATCTTGCGGGCGAGATTTGAGGGTCAGTTTTGCGACTGAACCGATGGACGGCAGAGCTTCCCCACGAAACCCCAGTGCGCGAATGTCGTGCACATCATCGGAAAGCTTGGAGGTACAGTGGCGGGAAACTGCCAATGGAAGTTCATCGACCGGAATTCCCGAACCATTATCCGTCACCCGCAACAAGGTCTTGCCACCGCCGCCGGTCACGACCTCAATACGGGTCGCGCCGGCGTCAATGGCATTTTCGACAAGTTCCTTGATAACGCTGGCGGGGCGTTCGATGACTTCACCCGCCGCGATCTGATTGATGATGGTTTCGCTTAAGTGTCGAATTGGCATGGCCGGACTATAGAAGGATTCGCTTCTGTAAAGAACATGCTTCTACGCCCCGCACAGACTGTCTTTTGTGCATTCACGAATGACGCCGAATACACACTATTGTCAGCAGATAATCACCTTATTGCGGGGCATAGTCCTTATAGGCTGGCAAGTTCAAATCCTTGAGGCTGTCCGCATTGATAACTGCACGTGCCACGGCTTCTGCCATAACTGTCGCGGCGATTGCTCCAATTGCCGTCACATCGGCTTCCACGCCCTTTGCCTTGCCTGTGGAAAGCGCGAAGATCGTGTCACCGTCCCACATTGTATGGATAGGATTGATTGTGCGTGCAAAACCGTCATGCGCCATGCCCGCAATCTTTTTGAGCTGAGCCTTGTCGAATGGGACATTGGTCGCTATTGCGCCAATCGTTGTGTTGGCACCGCCTGACTTTACCACGCCATGGCCCTGCATGATGGCGGATATGGTATCCCGGTAGCCCTTTCCGTCCTCTGTCCGCGCACCAGCCAGAATCTGGCGCGAATTCGGTGCATAGACGTCGCCGACAGCATTGACGGCAACAATTGCGCCGACAACGATTTCGGTGCCGGGTACCTTATAGCTAGCTGTGCCGAGTCCTCCCTTCATAGCGTATTCCATACCGAACATCTTGCCGACAGACGCGCCTGCGCCAGCACCGATGTTGCCTTCTCCAGAAGCTTCAGCCTTTGCGGCCTTGCATGCCAGATAACCGGCTTCCTCATCGGGACGCACAGAAAAATCTCCGACGCCGAGATCCATCAAGATTGCCGCCGGTACAATCGGAACGACGCCTTTGCCGATCTTGAAGCCGAGATTGTTCTCTTCAAGATAACGCATAACGCCGGTCGCAGCTGCCAGGCCATAGGCACTGCCGCCCGAAAGCAGGATGGCCTGAACCTGTTGTACATAATTGATTGGATCGAGCAGATCGGTTTCACGCGTACCGGGCGCAGAACCGCGCACATCAACGCCCGCAGAAGCGCCTTCCTCGCATAGAAGAACGGTGCAGCCGGTCGGGCGTTTTGTCAGTGTGTGGTGTCCCAGCTTGATTCCGGGTACATCCGTGATGCTTCCACCCATAAGCTCCAGCATGCCTGCTCCTCCCTCAGTAGCTGCCGATGCCACATTGACGACAAAGGGCATTGCCCCGAGTCCCGCAAGCGACTTGGTGAATGTTCTGCGATCCATGAACAGTTTTCTCCTCCATGTTTACTCTATTGAGAGAGCGTATTCTTTTCGCGCGCCCGGCGCTGGCGCAGTTCGTCTGCTACGTAGTCACGTGACATGGCATGATAGAGCGGCTCGTGAGAGATCAGCCGTGCAGTGCCATAGCCCATCATCGATGCGCACATGAGTGGAATGACGTTGTTATGATTGCCGGTCATTTCCAGAATGATGACGAATGCAGTCATCGGTGCTTGCACGACGCCGGCAAAATAACCTGCCATGCCGAGAACAGCAGCAAGACTGGTGCTGGTTCCAAGAACCAGGCCGATGGTGCTGCCCAGTCCCGCACCGACCGACAAAGAAGGTGCAAATATTCCGCCCGGTATCCCCGAAGTCATGGAAAGAAGCCCGGCAAGGAACTTCCCTATGAAATAAAGAGGTGGAAGAGCCAACCCTTCCACAGCGCTCCGTGCCTGATCGTAGCCTGCGCCAAAGGTCGATCCGCCGGACGCAATGCCGATGATTGCGACCAAAAGGCCGCAAATTCCCGCGAAAAATACTGCATTGCGAAGAGGAGCCTTTTGAATGCGGCGTCGCACACGACGTCTCAGTTCGAGTGCGAGCGCACTGAAGGCAGCCCCGAATGCTCCACCAATTACACCGCACGCAATCACCAGAATCCAGTCTTTGCCGCTGGAAGCGGTAACAGTCGTCAGCCCGAAATAATTATAGTTTCCTACGAGACCAAGCGAAGCAAGACCGGCGAGAATAACGGCAGATAATACGAGACCGTTGGTTCGTGCGGCATAGGCACGTCCCATCTCCTCGATTGCGAAGACGACACCTGCAAGGGGGGTGTTGAACGCAGCCGCTATGCCTGCGGCAGAGCCCGCAAGGATGAGACCGCGTGCTTGTTCCATGCCGCCGAAACGGGCGGACTGCATCATGATGGATGCACCGATCTGCACGGTCGGGCCCTCGCGACCGATGGATGCTCCACTGAAAAGCCCGGTCAGAGTAAGAATGATCTTACCGATCGCGGTTTTGAGTGAAAGCAGCAGAGTTCGATCTTCATGGTCGTGCAAATGGCGTGCGGCGATTGCTTGCGGAATGCCGCTGCCTCCAGAATTTGGGAACCAGGATAAGGCAATCCAGGAACAAGCCATAAACCCGACCGGTGTGATAAGCAGTGGGAGCCATGCGCGCCAGCCGCTTCCGCTTGTGAGGGTCTTGAACCAATCTTGCGCAATGTCCGCAGCTTCGGCAAAGCCAACGCTGATAAGGCCAATAGCGAGTGCGCCACACCAGAAGACCAGTCGTGGCTTCCAGACATGTGGTGACATCCACATGGCTTTTGACCGGCGGATGAGCGGAACGCGTCTATAGGATTTTCTCACTTTGCCCCTGCAAGCCTGCTGCTGCCCGATTTCGATGTGTGTCGAGATTTATCACGTAAATCCTTATCGGTAACTGAAACTTGTCAGTAAAAGGCTTTCCATTTGGTCATAACCGTGTTACCAGCCGGTGCCAATTCAACCTAGCAAACCAGATGCGTCGCTGCTCCCGGACCTATTCCGGAGAGGCGGCTTTTCTCATTCGATAAAATCGGCAAAGGAATTGGCAATGGCTAAAATCGTGGAATCGCCCACCGGCGCTCTCGCTCTCACATTTGACGATGTGCTGCTGCAGCCGGGCCATTCCGAAGTAATGCCGGGGCAGGTCGATCTGCGCACGCGCATCGCCAAGGATATCGAACTTACCCTTCCTCTTCTTTCTGCTGCGATGGATACCGTGACGGAATCCCGGCTGGCTATTGCCATGGCACAGGCCGGTGGTATTGGCGTCATTCACCGCAATCTGACGCCCGAGCGACAGGCAGAAGAAGTCCGTCAGGTGAAGAAGTTCGAATCAGGCATGGTTGTAAATCCAGTGACGATTGGCCCGGATGCCACTTTGGCTGATGCGCAGGCACTGATGAAGGCTCACGGAATTTCCGGAATTCCAGTCGTTGAGAATACAACCAAAGGCCCGGGACGGCTTGTCGGTATCCTGACCAATCGCGACGTTCGCTTCGCTTCTGATCCGAAGCAGAAGATTCACGAGCTGATGACCCGTGAAAACCTCATTACGGTTCGCGAGAACGTCAATCAGGACGAAGCCAAGCGTCTGTTGCACGCTCATCGCATTGAAAAGCTTCTCGTTGTCGACGATCAGGGCCGTTGTGTCGGTCTTGTTACCGTCAAGGACATTGAAAAGTCGCAGCTCAATCCGAACGCCGCCAAGGACGCTCAGGGACGTCTGCGCGCCGCGGCTGCTACGAGCGTTGGTGAAGACGGTTACGGGCGCGCTGAACGTTTGATTGAAGCCGGTGTAGATCTTTTGGTGGTGGATACGGCGCATGGCCATTCGCAGCGCGTTCTCGATGCAGTGGCCCGTATCAAGAAAGCCTATCCGAATATAGCGATTCTTGCAGGTAATGTTGCAACGACCGCTGGTACAAAGGCGCTGATCGATGCAGGTGCGGATGCGGTCAAGGTTGGTATCGGGCCGGGCTCGATCTGCACCACACGTATTGTTGCTGGCGTTGGCGTTCCACAGCTTTCGGCCATAATGTCTGCGGTTGAGGCAGCACAAAAACAGGATATCCCGGTGATTGCAGATGGCGGCATCAAGTTCTCCGGCGATTTTGCCAAGGCGCTGGCAGCCGGCGCGGTCGCCGCGATGGCTGGTTCGCTGTTGGCCGGTACGGAAGAGAGTCCCGGCGAAGTCTATCTACATCAGGGGCGCTCGTTCAAAGCCTATCGCGGTATGGGTTCGGTCGGCGCTATGGCGCGTGGCTCGGCTGATCGTTACTTCCAGGCAGAAGTGCGCGATGAACTAAAGCTGGTACCGGAAGGGATTGAAGGTCAGGTCGCCTACAAAGGGCCGATTTCCGCAGTTCTTCACCAGCTTGCAGGTGGCTTGCGCGCTTCCATGGGCTATGTTGGCGCCAAGACGCTGGAAGAGTTCCGTGAAAAGGCAACGTTCGTGCGAATTTCCAATGCCGGTCTGCGGGAAAGCCATTCGCATGGTGTCGCTATCACCCGCGAAAGCCCGAACTATCCGGGCGGCATGTAATTCATGACATTTGGCGAATGAAAAGAGGCGGCTCAATTGAAGCCGCCTTTTTGTTTTGATTTGCCGATTGCCTTTTCCCTGTAAGGAAGGCTATGCCCGAGAGCAGGCATTCGAGAAGGAGACACAATGCGGCTTGGCGGACGCCTGCAGGCGGCTATCGAGGTATT
Organism: Brucella cytisi; assembly: GCF_038433355.1. Lineage (NCBI taxonomy): Bacteria > Pseudomonadati > Pseudomonadota > Alphaproteobacteria > Hyphomicrobiales > Brucellaceae > Brucella > Brucella cytisi. The sequence goes on along the minus strand of NZ_JBCAUP010000021.1, from coordinate 32,963 downwards.
GGAGCAGATTGAAGCGGGTACACGCCCAGCTTCCGACGTGCTGAAGGATTGGGGCGCTTCCCATCGCTTCGCAGGCGCGGGCGACCGTGCTGTGATTGGCAACATCGTCTATGATGCGCTGCGCCGTAAGCTGTCCATCACGTGGCGAATGGATGCCGATGATGCGCGCGCTCTGGCATTCGGTGCACTGCTGGCTGATGGTGGCATGGATACTGCGGCCATCGATGCTATACTCGATGGAGACAAATTTGCGCCGGAAACGCTGGAGCAGCCACGCCGCAGAGCATGGGGAAGCCTAGATATCGCTGAAGCTCCAGCTCACGTTCAGGCGGATGTACCGGGATGGTGTGCATCGTCGCTTGAGGAACTTCTCGGTGCGCGCTGGGTGGATGAAGGCAGGGCGTTGGCAACGCGGCCGCCAGTCGACTTGCGCGTCAACAGTTTGAAGGCGCGACCCGAACAAACGCTCTCAGCGCTTGAAAAATCCGGTGCATCATCTGCGCCTTTTTTGGCGCAAGCACTGCGCATTCCGCCTATCGAAGCACTTGGTCGCCATCCCAATGTACAAGGCGAACAGGCTTTTCTCGACGGCTGGTTTGAGGTTCAGGATTTAGGCTCACAACTTGCCGCGCTTTTTGCTGGTGCGAAGCCCGGTCAACAGGTGCTTGACTATTGTGCAGGTGCGGGCGGCAAGACTTTGGCTTTGGCTGCTGCAATGCAGAACAGCGGTCAAATTCATGCCTATGATGCTGAACGAGCGCGGTTGTCGCCCATGCATGAGCGACTACAGCGTGCAGGGGTGCGTAACACGCAGATACATGGAAATCTCGATGCACTGGACCCGCTGACCGGGCAGATGGATCTCGTGCTTACCGATGCGCCTTGCACTGGTTCCGGCACATGGAGGCGCCGCCCAGATGCAAAATGGCGGTTGAACGACCAGCAACTGGAGCGGCGCGTTCAGGACCAGAGGGAAGTGCTGGAATCTGCCAAGCATTACGTGAAGCCGGGGGGACGCCTGGCCTATGTTACCTGTTCGTTGTTCGCAGAAGAAAACACGAAGCAGACTGCACAGTTTCTCAAAGGGAATGTCGATTTTACGGAAGTTGTGCCACAGACTTTGTGGGATACAATTGTAGCGGATGCTGGTGATGTAAAGCCGGTATTTCCGTCGCATGGTGCAGTATTTTCGCCATTGTCCACTGGCACTGACGGTTTTTATGTGAGCATTCTGCAAAGGTCAAAATAGGACGGGAGAGCCGATGTCAGCGCACCGCGTAGCGGAACCGGATTTCAAGGAGCGCGTCGAGGAAAGTTTCGGGCGGCAGGCGGCCATGAAACTGATTGGCGCTGAACTGACACGGTGTGAGCCCGGTATAGTTGAAGTTGAAATGCCGTTTCGTGAGGAGCTGACACAACAGCACGGGATTTTGCATGCGGGCATGATTTCTGCTGCGCTCGATTCTGCCTGCGGCTACGCGGCGCTTACGCTGATGCCTTCCGATGCTGCCGTACTGACCATCGAATTCAAGGTGAATCTGCTTGCTCCAGGCAAAGGAGAACGGTTCCTCTTTCGCGGTGAGGTCACCAAGCCCGGTCGTACCATCATGGTTAGTGATGGACAGGCGTTTGCGGTCACCGACACGGAAGTGCGCCTGATCGCAACGATGACCGGAACAATGATGGTCGTGCAGGACAGAAAAGGCCTGCAGGGATGATGAAAATTGTCGCCGGAAAGCGTCTGCTCTACGTTATGGCTGTTGATGCCGAATATGGTCGTCATCTGGCGAAGCTATTCACGCCGGTCATGATCGGGGTAGGGCCGGTTGAGGCGGCTGCCAATCTTGCATATGCTCTTGCGGGTCTGGTCCAATCGGGAGAAAAACCTGACCTCGTGGTTTCACTTGGTTCCGCAGGCTCAGCCAAATTACCGCAAGCCGAGGTGTTTCAGGTCTCTTCCGTTTCCTATCGCGATATGGATGCCTCTCCGCTTGGGTTTGAAAAAGGCGCAACGCCTTTTCTCGATCTTCCCAAAGTTATTGCGCTACCGGTCTCTGTACCGAAAATCCCTGTTGCATCGCTTTCAACAGGTGCAAATATCGTTTCCGGTGAGACATATACCACGATCGATGCAGATATGGTCGATATGGAAACTTATGCCTGCCTGCGCGCTTGCCAGCTCGCAGAAGTTCCGCTTTACGGCCTCCGCGGTATCTCCGATGGTGCAGGTGAATTGCAGCATGTCGGGGACTGGACACAGTATCTGCACATTATTGATGAGAAACTGGCTGATGCGGTCCAGCAATTGGAGGTCGCCATCGCTAACGGGCTCTTGTCGGCTCCTGACAATGGTATGTCAGTATAAGTCGTTTTTTGACAACGCACTTGTTGAGCATGATGTCTATAACCCATATAGGCATTGCATCCCGGTCACTTTTTAAATAGACGCTGCACATGAGCACCACGGCACATCCCGACACAATCCTAATCATCGACTTTGGCAGCCAGGTTACGCAGCTGATTGCGCGTCGCGTGCGCGAAGCCAACGTCTATTGTGAAATCGTCCCTTTCCAGTCTGCGGAAGAGACTTTCAAGCGGCTGAAGCCGAAAGGTGTTATCCTTTCAGGCAGCCCCCATTCGACGACTGATATTGGTTCGCCGCGTGCGCCGCAGGCCGTTTTCGAAGAAGGTATTCCCGTTCTCGGCATCTGCTACGGCGAACAAACGATGTGCGCCCAGTTGGGTGGTAAGGTCGAAAGTGGCCATGATCGCGAATTCGGTCGTGCTTTCCTGGATGTGCAGGAAGATAGCCCACTCTTCGAAGGCATCTGGGCCAAGGGCACCCGTCATCAGGTCTGGATGAGCCATGGTGACCGTGTTACGTCGCTGCCCGATGGTTTTACCATTATCGGCACTTCGCCAAACGCACCTTTTGCGGCTATCGCTGACGAGAAGCGCAAATATTATGGCGTGCAGTTCCACCCGGAGGTCGTGCATACGCCGGATGGCGCCAAGCTGTTGCAGAACTTCGTTCATCGTATCGTCGGCGTAAAGCCGGGCTGGACTATGGGCGCATATCGCGAACAGGCTGTCGAAGCGATCCGTAAGCAGGTCGGTAGCGGCAAAGTGATCTGCGCGCTTTCCGGTGGTGTGGATTCGTCCGTTGCAGCGCTTCTCGCGCATGAAGCTATTGGTGATCAGCTGACCTGTATTCTGGTTGATCACGGGCTGATGCGTAAAAACGAAGCTAGCCAAGTTGTTGAAATGTTTCGCGAACATTACAACCTGCCGCTCATTCTCGTTGATGCTGCTGATCGTTTCATCGGTGAGCTGGAAGGCGAAACCGATCCTGAAAAGAAGCGCAAGACAATTGGTCGCCTCTTTATCGAAGTGTTCGAGGAAGAAGCCAAGAAGCTCGGCGGCGCAGATTTCCTCGTGCAAGGCACGCTCTATCCGGACGTTATCGAAAGCGTTTCGTTTACCGGCGGTCCTTCTGTCACGATCAAGTCGCACCACAATGTCGGTGGTCTGCCGGAGCGCATGAAGATGCAGCTCGTCGAACCACTGCGTGAACTGTTCAAGGACGAGGTACGCTTGCTCGGCAAGGAACTTGGCCTGCCGGATAGCTTCATCGGTCGCCATCCGTTCCCGGGACCGGGTCTCGCTATCCGCTGCCCGGGCGGTATTACACGCGAGAAACTCGAGATTCTGCGCGAAGCCGACGCGATCTATCTGGACGAAATCCGCAAAGCTGGTCTCTATGATGCCATCTGGCAGGCTTTCGCCGTTCTGTTGCCAGTCCAGACCGTCGGTGTGATGGGAGATGGTCGTACCTACGAATTCGTCTGTGCGCTGCGTGCTGTGACATCGGTGGACGGCATGACTGCCGATTTCTATCACTACGATATGAATTTCCTCGGCAATGCGGCAACCCGCATCATCAACGAGGTACGTGGCATCAATCGCGTCGTCTACGACGTGACTTCAAAACCGCCCGGCACGATCGAGTGGGAATAATTTGGCGTCTGCCTATCACGCCAAATGTGATTTAAGTCGCCGAAAACCTTTTGGATTTATGCCCGTCAGTTCTTGCTGGCGGGCATATCATTTTTATAGCTCAGCGTTGGCCGCTCCTGATCAAAACAACACGACGCGATTAAAACTATGAGCGTTTCAAGTTCTGGACCGCGTAGGGCTCGAGAGCAATCCTGGCGAATTGAGCGATGCTAACAGTCTGAGGCTGTGACGTGATGTTTACCAGCCAGAATTCTTGCTCAGTTGCAAAGGCCAGAACGTGGTCAAGCCGCGACGAAATAAGCTGCTGCCATTTTTTTCCTGCAAGCCGGGACAATGTTTTTATCGTGGTGAAGAGTGGACGTTTCCCACCTGCGAGTGTTGGTTCGCCGTCACCAGCAATAAGTCCGAAAGGTCCGGTGAGGGCTGAAAGCGTCAGGCTGTCAAGGCCAGCGTTCAGTACAGATACGACATAGGCCATCGCGAAGCTTTCCGCGAATTTTCCATTGTGGCGGGGATCGCGATTGGCCATAGCGATGCGCTTGCCATTCGGGTTTTCCATAGTTCTGCTGCCATAAGGGTTTTGGCGCATGGGGATGGTAGACGGCCCGATGCGATAGGGCTTGTCGCCGTAGATCGCCCGCACCGAGCGGATAATGAACGGCAGTGCCTCCAATGTTTGCATGACGCTCAGATCGTCTGCTGCATGGACAATCGGATTGGTGCAATGGGTCACGAAATCAATAAGGTCGCCGGGAACGCGCTTGCGATTAAGCTCGGTGAAATAGCTCAGCATTCCGCCGCCGAGCCGCACATCCGGGAAAGCTGCTCTTGCTGCCCCATAGACATCTTCAAGCGGCGGGCAGGGTGGCCACTCGCTGCCGGGCGGCGTCGACTGCCGATCCATAACCGGTGAAACAATGATTGCATCCGGGGTAAAACCAGCCGCTTTCATGTCAGAAGCGATTGCTTTCGTCTCTTCGATGAGCGATTTCTCGCAAGGCAATGCAATTTCGAGTGAAACGCGCCCGCTATGCTTCGCAGCTAAGGCTGCAAAATCCGCAAAGGTCGACCCTTTATGCCCTGCTAGAGGATCGTAATGAAATAACAGATCCTGCGGGGCTATTTCCCCGAGTAGCTCTATTGCGGCTAAGCTGGCCTTGGCTTCTTCCGGTGTGATGATGATGCCGATATTTGGCATTTTGCCGCTTGCGTCACCAAGCGTGATGCTCACCGGCTCGGCATTCCGGGTGGCGTTGAGAGCAGCTTTGCGACTATCACGAATATTGAGCACAATGCGCTGATGTTGGGGTTTCGCGGCTTCGATCTGATAAGGCCATGGCAAAGCCAGCGGACGCACATAGGTCTTGTAAGATGCATCAGACCAGTTGCGTTGGTCTTCCATCTCAAATGTGTCACCTTCCATGCGGCATTCGGCTGAAACGCCGGGCATGGCCTCATGAGTGATCGCGCGCATGTCCTTGAAAGGCTGCCATGGCTCAATCAGACAGGGCAGTTGTGTTCTATTGAGCGTCCCATCGACATGCTCGATAGTTACAGGCGAACCGGCAACCCCGACGATTGGATGCAGAATGCAAAAGCCGCAACGGTTGGTTTCAAAACCGGTCGTGGTATTGGCCACGGCATCAAAAGTGAGCGTACCGCCACTCTCTGCCTGAATGCGAACATCAATGGTGAGTTGGGTCGCATCCGGGCCTTCGCAACGTGCCTGATAGGTGACGATGAAACCGCTGTCGTTTTGCTCGACGTTCAGATCATGGATTTTCGGGTGGTAGGTTCCCCAGTCTCGATCCCGCACCAGATATGAGACGGCGCGCAGAACTTCGACGCCATCGTAAGTGATAGTGCGGAGATTGCCGTCGCTTAAATCCAGGTCAAGTAAGCCCGCTTTCAGATGCGTTGGCTTAGCTTCGGCTTCACGCGTCCCATAGAGCAGGAAAGGATCGACGTTGCTCATTTGAGCAACGCCGTAATGTCAACGCGGTTGCCGCTTGCGGCACTGTCATAGGCGGCTTCGACAAGCGCGAAAGTCTTGAGATTATCCGCACCCGATGTCGAGGTTTCTTCACGAGCTTCCAGCTTGTCCACCCAATGCTGTTGTATGGCAAAAACGCTTTCCTGAATATTGTGCCATGGACGTGAGGCCCACGAGAGCAGTCTTGGCGAAACGTCGGAAACCGTGGGGCCGTTCGGCGTAACCACTTCAAGGCGATAACCCTGATAAAGCCGGATTGATCCTTGCGTGCCATCAAGTTCAATGAGTGTTTCCGGGAAAGGATCGGTTTCGAGCTTGGTGGCATAGCTTATGTCAACAATGGAAGTAGCACCATTTTCATGGTCCATGAGAATGGTTGCTACATCTTCACCCTTGATCTTCGGGTTCACACGCTTTGTGCGAGCAACAAGGCTGGTCACGTCGCCCAGAATGAAGCGCGCAATATCAAGCGTATGAATGCCTAAATCTTCGATGATAAAGCGTTCGCCTTCTGCAAGATAAGGCTGGCCGGAAAATACGTCAAAGCCGGAGCGAAACGAGAAACGTCCCCAGAATGGCGTGCCGATGGCGCCACCGTCGAGTGCCTTGCGCACCGCCTGAATAGGCGTCTGCCAGCGGAAGTTTTCATGCACCATGAGCGGAATGCCTGCTTCATCGCAAACCTTCACCATGGCCTTTGCATCATCAAGCGTTTTGGCAAAAGGCTTCTGGCAGATTACTGGCACCTTGTGGGTGGCAGCAAGTTCCACCAGAGCACGATGGCTTGAAACTGTGGTGGCGATATCGACAAAGTCGATGCCGCCATCTGCAAACAGCGCCTCAGCATCCGTGTAGCGGCGTTCGATGCCAAACTGGTCGCCGACAATCTTCAACCGCTCAGGATCGCGGTCGCAGATTGCCACGATTTTGGCACCCGAAACGTCATTCCATGCGTGAATCTGGTTGATTGCGAAGAAACCGCAGCCGATCAGAGCGCCATTCAATTCTGCCATTTACTGAGCCTTTATCCTGCTTTTGCCATTTGCATGAGTGTAACGCGCTGCTGGAGGCGGCGCTGTGCCTGATCAACCACTACGGCAATGATGATGACTAGGCCCTTGATGACCATCTGCCAGAAGGACGAAACGCCCATCATGACCAGCCCGTCGGAGAGAATACCGATGACAAATGCACCGATGATTGTGCCACCAATGGTGCCACGCCCGCCCGACATCGAGGTGCCGCCGAGCACTGCCGCCGCAATGGCGTTCAACTCGAACGAGTTACCCGTTGCCGGATGCGATGACATCAGTTCGGATGAAATGATAAGGCCGGCGATCGCAGCACAGAAGCCCGAAAACATGTAAACGAACATCTTTACGCGGTCGACGCGGATACCCGACATGCGCGCCGCACGTTCGTTGCCGCCGACTGCGAAAATTTGCCGTCCAAGCGGCGTGTATCGCGCGATATAGGCTGCGGCCAATGCAACGACGATCAGAATCCAGATCGAGACCGGAAGACCGAGAATGCTGCCTGATCCGAGGAAGGCGAAGCCGGTTGTGCCTAGGTCTTCACGGCCTACAAGGTTCGGGAAGGTTTGGCCGTCCGACGACAGAAGTGCTAGGCCGCGCGCTACATAAAGCGTGCCGAGTGTCGCGATGAAGGGCGCAACATTCAGTTTGGTTATCAATAGCCCGTTTATGAAGCCGACTGCAACACCCACAGCCAGTGTGATCAGCGAGATTTCGATGATGTTGAAATAGATCGTATAGCCGATGCCAAGATCGATGCCGTAGATCAGAAGACCGCCTGCAACCATGCCGCAAAGCCCGACAATGGAGCCGACCGAAAGGTCGATGCCACCTGTGATGATGACGAAGGTCATGCCCATTGCAAGAAATGCGTTAAGCGCAACGTGCTTCGACATCAGGATTAGGTTCGCGGCTGAAAGGAAGTTCGGTGCTGCGAACGAGAAGAAGATGAACACCGCGAAAAGCGCGATGAAGGTTCTCAGTTTCATCAGCGTCAGCAGGGCGGAGCCGCTGTTAAAGGTTGAGTCAGTGGCGGCCGTCGTCGTGTTGGCTGTCATGACGCGAGTTCCTTTATTTGTTTGTTATGGTCGTTGTCATGTGTGTGTCCATGGCCCTTGGCCGATGCAGCAACAATGTCGGCTTCCGTCGCTTTATCGCGGTCAAATATAGCAATCAGCTTCCCATTGCTGAGCACCGCGATGCGATCGGAGAGCGCCATGACTTCTTCCAGATCAGAGGTTGAAAAGAGAATGGAAAGACCTTCGGCAGCAAGCCTGCGCATGGTTCGGAAGACATCGGCCTTCGCACCCACATCAATGCCGCGCGATGGCTCGTCCATCAGAAGAACCTTCGGATTGGTCATCAGCGCCTTGCCGATGACAACCTTTTGTTGATTGCCACCCGACATCGAAGTGACCCCGAATTCGGGGTTCGGTGCCTTGATCGACAGATCTTTGATCGCCTGTTGAATAGCCTGCTTTTCACGCTTTGGCGTGATGTGGAAGAAGCGAGCCAGACGATCGAGACTTGCCAGTGTCAGATTGCTGGCAATCGACAAAATCTGCACCAGACCTTCGCGCTGGCGATCTTCTGGTATGAGAGCAAGGCCACGCCGGATGCGACGGGTCGTATCGCGCTCCTTCACTTCCTCGCCATCGATATAGATATGGCCAGTGGAGTGCCCATGCTGGCCCATCACACATTCGAAAAACTCAGAACGTCCGGCACCCATAAGGCCGTAAATGCCCAGAACTTCGCCTGCCCGCACAGTCAGTGAAACGTCATCAACTGCAAGCCCGCCAGTCGCACGCGGCAAGGTGATGTTTTCGGCGCGAAACCGTTCTGTACCGATCTTGTGGGTCACAGGCTTGGCAAAATCCTTGGCATCGGAACCGATCATCGAACGCACAATCCATTGCGTATCGATGTTCTTGATCTCTTCCTGGCCTGTGATTTTTCCGTCGCGCAGAACCGTGATGTAATCGCCAATCCGCATCAGTTCTTCGAGACGATGCGAAATATAGACGATTGCCACGCCCTTCTTTTTCAACTCGGCGATAACCTTGAAGAGAATATCGACTTCGGCAGCAGAAAGGGCCGATGTCGGTTCATCCATGATTACGATGCGTGCATCAAGCGAAATAGCCTTGGCGATTTCGACAAGTTGCTGCTGACCGATTGGCAAATCGGCGACGAGCGTACTTGCCCTGATACCTGCGTCAAGGCGGTCGAGATATTCATTGGCCTTGACGACCTGCGCCTTGTGATCGATGCCGCGCACACCGCGTGTAATCTCGCGTGCGGCAAAGATATTCTCTGCCACCGTCATGTTTGAAAACAGGTTGAGTTCTTGAAAGATCATCGCAATGCCGCGCTTCTGCGCGTCGGCGGGGCTGTCGAATGACACTTCCTCGCCATCGAGAATGATCTTTCCCATGGTCGGACGCTCAACGCCCGCGATGATTTTCATCAGCGTTGACTTGCCAGCGCCGTTTTCGCCGACAAGCACATTGACCGAACCACGGCGCAATTCAAGATTGGCGCGCTTGACCGCGACAATGCCCGAATAGACCTTGGAAACATCCTCAAGCTTGAGAACGATATCGTCCTTTGGGTTCAATCTCGTCCCCATCGCTTATTTCTCCAAAGAGATGGAAACAGGCGTGACGAGCGGAAGCTGACCCTTCGATGGCAACGGGAAAGCACCTCCGGCTTTCACCTTCATGCCAACCAAATCTTCGCGTGGTAGCTTTGAAAGAACATCGTCATTGACGCGGGTGTTGAACGCCTTGCCAAACTGAGCCCAATCGATCTGATTGCGAAACTCATTGAAGTTCACAAAGGAGAGGCTGTCGCGAATTGCGCTGCCGCGAACGGTCGGTCCGATCTGCACGCGTGCATCGGCCTTGCCATCGCCATTGCTGTCGACATCAATATAGGCTGCGCGCGATTTCGTTTCGGCGGCGACCACCGTGCCTTCAAGCTTGGCTGCAAAGGTCCAGGGGGCATTGCCCTGCTTTTCGCGATGACCGTATTTTGCTCCAGCGGCATCCGCATCTGCGTTTGCTGCCTGCATCACTTCATCGAGCTTTGCAGTTTTCTCGGCAAAAAACGGCTTAACTTTTGAGTCCCAGATGTCGGCAACCGAACGATCGGGATTGAAATTATCGCCGCGTGCTTCGGCGGCTTCTTCTGCAGTCGGAGTCTTGATGATTTTGCAGCCCGAAAGCGCGACACCGCAGGCCAGCAGGATAATGGAAGCTGACTTCAGCACTGACATGAATTTATCCTCGGCATCAAAGCATGTCGCGGAAAAGTGGGCACTGGCTTTCCGATAACGACATGCGTAAAAACAAAGACCTAAAGCGCGTCGCCGCGTTTTGGAAAAACACAATGCACTTTAGGAGCATTTCGGGAACGCTAACATTTGTTGGAGCTCCCGATGTCGCAAGCCTTGGGAGTTAGTCCTTCAAAGCGAAGGTTTCGAGCTTGTCTGCATTGTCAGGATTGATGAGGACGCAGTCCATCAGCTGCTTTTCTTCAGCAGGTCCCTTACCGGTCTTGATATATTCGTCAGCCTGAACGACAGCCATCTGTGCCTGAGCATAGGCTGGCTGAAGAACAGTTGCCTTGATGCCGCCTGCCTTGATGGAGTCGCGAACATCATTTGAGCCGTCGAAGCCGACAACGATAACGTCCTTGCGACCGGCGGCTTCAAGCGCCGCCCATGCACCCATAGCCATGGTGTCGTTACCGGAAATCACGCCCTTGATGTCAGGGTTTGCCTGCAAAATGCTCTGCATTTTCGTGAAGGCTTCAGTCTGGCTCCAGTTGGCAGACTGCTGCGCAACCATCTTCATGTCAGGATATTCATCGATGACGTCGTGATAACCCTTCGAACGAGTGCCTGCATTGAGATCGGATTCACGGCCGAGCAGCTCGACATAATTGCCTGCTTCGCCCATTAGCTTGACGAATTCTTCCGCACCGAGCTGTGCGCCTTGATAGTTGTTGGAAACGATCTGTGACACCGCAACGCCTGATGCATTAATTTCACGGTCGATCAGGAATGAAGGGACTTTGGCATCCTTGGCCTTCTGAACGGCGGCAATCGATGCTTCCGAGCCAGCATTGTCGAGAATGATTGCCTTTGCGCCACGACCGATGGCCGTATCGACAAGCTGTGACTGCTTGGTTGGATCATCATCATGCTGAAGGATCAGTGTTTCGTAGCCAAGTTCCTTGGCTTTGGCTTCAGCGCCCACGGCTTCGGCTTTGTAGAATGGATTGTCGTGCGACGGCGTGATGATTGCGATCAGATCAGCGGCCCATGCTGGCATGACAACACCGCCTGCCAATGTTGCCGAGACGGCTGCAATCGCAAAACCGCGCGCAATTGTCCTGCGTGTAAACTTCATATTTTCCTCCCAAATCAAGCCCCGTTTCCCAAGAGGCGGTAAAAAAGGGGAAGGCGCATTACGCCCTCCCGGATAACGTCACGTAATGCGACGGATGCTTTCTGCAATTTCTTCCGGTTCGAAAACGTTCTTCCAGTCGTCGCGCATCAGCGCAGGAATGCCGAATTCGATTGCCTTGTTGCAGGCATCGGAGAATACGCCCTGGACTTCGCCAAAGATGACGGCGCCGAGAACATTCATGTGGCCGAGCAGGAAGTCGCGTGCTGCTTCTTCAGGAACGCCGCGACGAACGGTTTCATCCATGGCCTGCTTCATGACAACGAGAAGCGAAGCTGCAACGGTTTCCGAAAGACCGGGCTCGAGAATTGCGAGCTGCTCAACGGTTACGCGATGCGAGCGCATTACTGGTGCCCAGATGACCTTGGCGATTTCTTCGCCCAGTGCATAAGCTTCTTCCGGTCCCTGCATCAGAGCCGAAACGATGTGCTGCTTTGCAAACAGACCGCCGAAGTGGTCCTTTTTTGCTTGCATATCCGTTTCGTCGTTGAAGATCGGCGGATGGCAAGGATGGGTCACGAAATAGGTGAGGTCTGCACGTTCTGGCAGATGACCGGCAAATGGCGCGGCTGCGTCGAGTGCAACAACCATCGTGCTCGGCTTCAGCTTGTCTACGATGCCTGCTGCAACCTTACCGATGATGGTATCCGGAACAGCCAGAATGACGACATCAGCACCTTCAAGACCTGTATCCGCATCGATAGTATCGATGCCAAGGTCGCTCTTCAGGCGTGCCTTGCCTGCGTCGCTGACTTCGATGTGACGGACGTCAAAGCGCGAACCTTTGAGGTTCTTGGCCAGACGGTAGCCCATCTTGCCGCCCGCTCCGAACAAAGCGATAGCTGTCATGATTGTAGTTCCTTCCCAGACTTTTGGTAGCGTAACTGGTATAACCAGTCAATGAGTATTCCAGATTCAAACGGTCAGGCCGTCGCGAATCTGACTGAAATAACCGTCAGAACCGACCTGACCGCCCTTGAGGGCAATCTGGAGGCCGTTGGTGGCGGCGTGAGCGCTGTGCGCCGTGCAAAGCGGCGACCCCGGTGTTTGTGGAAGCGGCAAAAGCGTGGTGAGTGCATCGACATGCAATTCACGCAATGCGTGGCTCGAAGTGTCGCCGCCTGCAATGACGGCGCGGGTAAGCCTTTCGCGCTCGACAAGGCTGCGGAGGATGAAGCCGAGGCTGCGGGCCAGCTTGTGGCGGCTGCCTGCGATCTTGTCGATTTCTGTGCCTCGGTCAGCCGAAGGGCCAAGGGCGGTATTGAGGATCACACTGTTGCCCTGCTTGAGTGCCTTTTGGCCGTCAGCAATGGCAGCTTCGATTGCCTGATTGCCATTCTCACCCAGAAGGTCGAGTGGGTTGAGATCAATGCCGGTAAAGCCCGATGCGGTCGCGTGGCGGATCTGGCGTTCGGTGGTTGGCGACACGCTTCCCGAAACGACCGCGATGCGTTCAGCTTTGCCGGGAAGCGGAAATTCCTTTTTAGCGTTAATCAGTCCGACCTTGGCCCATGCTGCGAGAAGCGCATATTCAACACCGGACGAGCCTGTAACGAACCAACCCGCATCAGGACGCAGACGCCAAAGCTGGTCACCTGCCTGCAACTGGCTTTCATGGCTGTCGACGTCGAACAGCAACATGCCGTCCGCATTTTTGGCAATGGTGTTTACGCGATCATTTGCATCTGCGACTGAAAGCGCTACGAGATCAGCAAGCACTGTTTTCAGTGCGGTCTGCTTTGCCAGATGTACGCGCAGATCGGCTTCATGCATCGGCGTGACCGGATGGCGGCTCATGACGGGATGGCGGTCGATGCGGTAGGTTTCGCCCTGATAGGCGGCAAAGAGATTGCCGAAAGATGTGTAACGCTTTAGCTGCGGCGCACCGACAATCAACGGTACATAGGCCTGATCGAAGATTGCTTTGCCGATTTCCACGGCCTTGCCAATATTGCCGACATGTGGTGCGGAATCGAATGTCGAGCAGACTTTGTAATGCGTAATCGCAGCATTCAGGCTTTTGAGCCAGTTGAACGCAGGCGTGAGATTTTCCTGCATCCATTCCGGCGTTTCACTGCGGCTGGTGCCTGCAAGACCAATAGCCTTGCAGTGTGAAAAGCGCGAAAGAAGTTCTTCATCCGGCACATTCATGAACAGCACAGTGTCGACGCCGTTGGAAGCCATGGCTTCCATAACATCGGTCGAGCCGGTCAGATCATCGCCGTAATAAGACAGCAGTAATTCGTTGGAAGCCTGTGACATTACTCGCCACCTTTCCCGAATTTTGCGAGCGAGGCTGCAAGTTCGGGGTGATCTGCGGCGTAAGCTTCAAGCGGGATACCCGCAACTGCTGCTTCCCATGCTTGCTGCACAGCGCGAACACCGGCTGCAGGGCCACCCGGATGGCTGACAATGCCGCCGCCGCACAGATAAAGCAGGTCCGTCGTGCGGCCCGTGCGCTCATAGGTTTCCGGTGCCTGTCCACCCCATTGCCCGGAACCGGCCACAGGAAGCGGACAATCGGACGGATCAAACAGCGGTGTGCTGACCGCCTTGAACGAATTGACAAAGCTTTCGTCCGGCTCCCAATATTTGATGCGGATGCCGTTGATCTGGAACTGATCGACGCCGAGCAGCCGCCAGAACTGCTGATAAACACGGAAATCCATGCCTGCGCCCGGGTTGCGGGTCAGGATGTCCCAACCGTTGCGATGGGCGTGAAGCACGAGACCCGAGCGCTTGCGCAGGAAGCTCATGCCGCCAAAGCCGACCGAGTTGATGTTGACCACGGCGCAATTGCCGCCAGCCTCTAGCACCATGTCGTGGTTGCGCATCATGACATCGGGATCAGCATGGGAGATGCCGAAAGCATACATCACCTTTTTGCCGGTCTTCTGTTCGTGATCGAGAATACGCGGCATGATCGCGGCGATGCGCTCTTTAAGCGGCGAGTAGGCCGGACTCATCAGTTTTTCATCGTCCTTGATGAAATCGACGCCTGACTCAATGAGTTCACCGACGAGTTCTGCCGTCTCATGTGGACGCAGCCCGAGCGCGGGCTTGACGATGGTGCCAATGATCGGACGCTTTTCAACACCTGTCAGACGACGGCTTCCGGCAATACCGAATTGCGGACCTGGATGTGCGCTTTTGAAGGCTTCCGGCAGCTTCATGTCGACAACGCGGATGCCTGTCATGCCCTTAATCGAATAGACGCCGCCAACGGCAATCGTCATGAGTGCTGCAAGATCAGTACCGATTGCATCGAGTGGAAAAGCAATATCGACATCGGCGCGCTTGATCGGGCTGTGTCCGGGCTCGAGCTCCGGCCATGCAGGCACCGTTGCGTCTTCAAGCGGGCGAATCTCGAGCACACGTGCTGCGATGCGCGCCTTCAACTCTTCGGTTTCTCCCGGAACGGCGACGAAAGTGCCGGTCGACTGATCGCTCGCGATCTTGGCGGCCATCTGTTCGATGCTGCCGGTTGTCTCAATGCGATAGGTCAAACAGATGTTCATCGGAATTGTCGTCACTCACGGTTTTCATTGCGCCTGCAATAAGCGCATGGTGTTTGAGTGCGAACTGGTATAATGAGTATTCCAATATCTGCAAGCGGAAAATTGTTAACCGGTCGCGAGAGTGTGGGTAACGGCTTTCCTCAGAGCATTTGAAGATGCATAAGGGAGAAAAGCTCATGAGCAGTGAGACGCAATGACCCAAGCAATTGAACCCATCATTCGCCGCAAACTATCTGACGAAGTTTTCGACCGGCTCGAAAACATGATTACTTCCGGTGAATTGACGCCGGGCGACGAGATGCCGTCCGAGCGCGTTCTGATGGAGCGTTTTGGCGTTGGACGGCCCGCGATCCGCGAGGCGATGCAGTCACTTGCCAAGATGGGTCTGGTCAGCATCTCGCATGGCGAGCGCGCCAAGGTTTTGAAACTCACTGCACGTTCAATTTTCCAGCAGGTCGATCCGACTGCGAAGATCATGCTTGCGCAATCAATGGACACGCTGGAAGATTTGAAGAGCGCGCGAATTTTCTTCGAACGTGGAATTGTTCGCGAGATTGCACAGAAGACAACGGAAGATGATATCGCCGAGCTGCGGGAGATCATCGAACGGCAGCGGAAATCGCTTGGTGATGCAGAGGCATTCATCGCTGCCGATATGGAGTTTCATGTCCGGATAACCAGGATTTCCGGCAATCCAATATTGGTCGCAGTAAGCGAAGCTATGCTGGCTTGGCTGAAAGAGTATCACACTCATATGCTTATCTGGACCGGCAAAGAGAAATATACCCTCGTTGAACACGAGGAAATATTGGATTGCTTGTCGATTAAGGATGCGGACCGCGCCGAGGCTGCCATGCTCCGACATCTTGAGCGGTCGCGCACGCTTTACAAGAAAGAATAGAGCTTCGTGCCTGAAAGCTATTGTCGTTTCATCAGGCAGTAGACCAAAAGCGAGGAGGCGATGGCCACGATTGCAGAAACCAGAAGCGCAACCGAGAAGCCAGCAGAATAGCCTCGCATGGCAAGTTCGGTTGCGGCAATCCTCGCCGAAGGTGCTACCATACCAAGTGCGTTAGGCAAGTCGCCCGCGACTATCGCGTCAGCAAAATTTTCACTGCATGTCGGATCCTTGCAGCCCGTTTGCATTAAGTGAGTCCGAACAGCACTTGCCAGCACTCCGCTCAGGACCGCGAAGCCCAACAGAATGCCGGTAAATCGGGCGGTTGTGCTGATACCCGATGCCATCCCGGCACGGTCACGTGCAACGGTACTCATGATCGCTTTCTGGGTTTCACCATTCAGCAAGCCGCCACCGCTCCCAATCAGAAACATGCCGCACATAACGATAGACCAGGCGCCGCAATGTGCGCCGAAGCTTGTCACAAGGCTGCCGATACCGACGATCATGAGTCCAAGGGACAGAATTTCCGGCGACGACATTCTCTTTCCGAGAAAATGCCCGACATTGGGGAAGATCAGCATCGCGCTTGCAAATGGAAGCATGGCAAAACCAGCTTGCAATGGCGGCTGACCGAAGCCATTTTGAAGGAATAGCGGCAGCATGGACGCCATCACCTGTGCACAGGCGGCATAAGCAAACATAGCCCAAACACCACCGATGAAACGAGGATTGCGGAACAGGCTGAGATCGAGCATCGGGCGCTGCTGGATATTCTCCGCAGCCAAGAAAATAGCGAGGCCGGCTAAGCCGCCGACAAATCCTGCAATCGCGGTTGAAGAGGTCCAACCATGTGCCTGTCCATTGATAAGTCCCCATGTGAGGCCGAACATTGTACTCGCAAATGCAACGATGCCGATTGGATCAACGCGCCGCGCATTTTCATCTTTTGAATCGGTGATGGAATGCAGCGTAGCCAGTGCCAACACAATGCCGATAGGTATGTTTATGTAGAATGCCCAACGCCAGCCGAGACTATGCGCGATAAGGCCTCCGATAATCGGTGACAGCACCATGGTCAGGCCCATGATGCCGCCCCAAATTGACCATGCACGGTTACGTTCCTCATCGCGATGGAACGTATGGCCAATGATTGCGAGCGCAGGCGCGAGCTGGAAGGCGGCACTGGCACCTTGCAACGCGCGAGCAAGGTAAAGTGAAGCGGCTGAATCTGCTACACCGCAAAGCCAGGATGAGAATGCGAACGCACCAATTCCAATCAGAAAAACAGTGCGACGTCCGAACCGGTCGGCTAGAGCGCCAGCCGGCAAGAGCAGCGACGCGAAGCAAAGGACATAAGTGCTGATGACCCACTCTACGTCAGCAAAACTTGCCGAAAATTCCCGCGCAATGGTCGGTAGGACCATCGCGACGACATTTGTGTCCAGCACGGTCATTGCGCAACCGGTCGAGGCTGTCAGCAAAATGAAAGTTGAATTGGTAACGCGCGGCGCGGATGCGAGGACGGTTGTCATTTGGTTGTCAATGCTGCCGCACCAGCCTTCGCAATCTGCTGGTCATGATCGGGTGTGTCGGCTGATACGCCAATGGCGCCAACAATCGTACCATTCACCGTGATTGGAACTCCTCCGCGCATGAGCACGAAGCCGCGCGCCGTGATAGCGGCAGGGCGTGCCCCGTTAATAGCATCCTCGAGAGCACCGCTTTCCCGACGGAAAAGCGCGGCTGTGCGAGCTTTGCCGGGCGCGAGCTCGACGCCAGCGGGTACTGACGCGTTGTCCATGCGTATCGTGAGGATCGGCAGACCTTCTGCATCGACGACTGAGATCACGCAGGGCCAGCCGTTCGCTGTCGCTTCTTTTTCGGCAGCAGCTACGATGGAGCGGGCAGCTTGAAGGGTAAGATAAGGCTTTGTCGGCAATTCGATTGCCAATGCCGGGAAGGCTGCGGTGAGGGTCATCGTTGCGGTCAACGAGGCGAGGATTGCGACAGAACGGGCGGACATTGGACTTCCTTCGTTACATTTGAGGTGCCAATAAACAGGATGTTTGAATTTCTTTCATTCGTGGTGTTTTGAGATAATATTAGTTTTTACCTAATTATTGGAGCCGCTCATGGAACTCAGGCATCTTCGTTATTTTTTGACACTCGCTGAGGAGCTTCATTTTTCCAGAGCGGCAGAACGGTTGAACATTGCGGCTCCGACGCTCACGGTTCAGATACAGGAAATCGAGCGGCGGCTCGGTACGAAACTTTTCTTCAGAACCAAACGCTCAGTCGCAATCACTCCCGCGGGTGAGGTGTTTCTGAAGGAAGCGAGATTGGTGCTGGATCAATTCGATAAGGCGGAAAGTGTCGGCCGCAGAGCTGGACGAGGGGAGATCGGGCGGATCGAAATTGGCTATGTCGGCTCGGCGGCTTATGCCGGAGCCTTGCAGATGCAAATCAGTCGTTTCTCGCATGATTGGCCCCAAGTGGAGCTTCATTCGCGCGAATTTCCGATGGAGGAACTACCGAAGCTCATTGAGGGCGGGCATCTCGACATTGGCTTCGTCCGTATGCCGATGATGCTCCCACCGTCACTTAGCGCCCATGTTTTGCTACGAGACTATTTTTGTCTGGCGCTGCCCTCTGATCATCGGCTTGCGGTTGCTGAGGTGGAGGACCAATACGCTTTTCTTGCGGAAAGCCGGTTTATACTGCCGGAACAGGAGGCGGGCACATATGAAGTCGCGAAACGAGGAAGCTTCACTCCGAGGATCATTGCAAAGCCGGGCGGTCTTCTTGCTGTTCTGACACAGGTATCGCTGGGTGCCGGTATATCGGTCATACCGGGCGTGGTGAGAAACGTCGTGCACATGCCCAATACGGTTTTCCGTCCAATAATCGGAAAGCCGATCATGTCGGAAGTAGCCGCCATTTTCAGAAGTAAGGAATACGCGGTCAGTGTCAAAAATTTAATCGACCAAATATGCGCTTCGCCACCGATCCAGCTTGACTATAAGCGAAATGAACAAATAGTGTGAAATATATTTCATATCCTGAATTATATTGACAGTCGCGTTTCTTTGCGATTAGCTATCAATACTGGTCTTCGAGGAGGAGGGCCGGTCTTCATAAAGGTCAACGGCGTTTTTGGGACGCTTTCCGCGCGTTTGGGAGGGGCTTCGGCCTCGAGGAGGACACTTGCGCAATTTTCTGAGTACGACCGCAATGGCGGTTCTTGCGGCAACGCTTCTGGCCGGTTCCGCAACGGCAGCCGAGACCGAGAATCCGTTCCGCTGCAAACCGGGCGAAAAATATGTGATGAACGTCATGGTTTCTGGCGTTGAGTACTGGTTTCCCGTCTATGAAATGTTCAAACAGGCTGGCCAGCAGTTTGGCTGCGAGACGGAATATACTGGCACACCGGAATATGACGTGAACAAGCAGATCGCCACGTTCGATCAGGCGTTGGCGCAGAATCCAGCTGGTATTCTTGTTCATCCGATGAACTCCGACCCGTTCATCGAGCCCATCAACCGGGCGATCGATCAGGGTACGGCGGTCGTCACATTCGCAGCAGATTCTCCGCTGTCGAAGCGCGTGTCCTTCATCACTTCGGACAACACCCGCGAAGGCACCTATGCTGCCGATGCCATTGCCCAGAAAATGGGCGGCAAGGGCGAATATGCTGTTCTTGAAAATCCGGGACAGGATAATCACGACAAGCGCATTGCAGCTTTCATCGCCCGCATGGAGGAGAAGTGGCCGGACATGAAGCTGGTTGGTCGTGCTGCTTCCAATCAGGACCCGACGAAAGCGTATCAGGGGCTGTCGAGCCTCATTCAGGCCAATCCGAACCTCGGCGCGGTTTTCATGCCGGAGGCCAACTCTGCAATTGGGGCTGCTCAGGCGAACAAGGAAGCCGGTGGCAAGGTTCTCGTCATGTGTGCCGACGTCAACGCCAACATCCTCGACATGATCAAGGCTGGTGAAGTCTTCGGGTCGATCAATCCGAACCAGGGCATGCAGGGCTATATGGGCTTCATGCTGCTGTGGCTTGCCAAGCATCCGGAACTGATCGACCCGATGAATGACGCTAAGCGTTCCGGCTTCAACCCGATGAGCATTCCCGTTGTCGATAATGGCCTCTCGATTGTGACCGCAGAAAACGCGGACGACTTCTATTGGGACAAATATTTGAAGCGTCGCGGTACTAAGGGCATTGAGGAATAGGCTCCGTTCAAGAAGCCATCCGCGCCCTGCGGTGCGGATGGTTGGAATGGAGAGGGAGGAAAAAGATGGCTGAACCGGTGCTTACCATTCACGGTGTAACCAAGCATTTCGGAGCGGTGAAGGCGCTGACGCAAGTGGATTTCAGGCTTGAACGTGGTGAGGTCCATGCGCTCTGCGGCGAGAACGGTGCTGGTAAATCGACACTGATGAGCATTATCGCTGGCGTTTTGCAGCCGACTGAAGGTGAGATACGCATTGACGGCAAAATCGTTCACATTGCCTCCCCCGCCGTGGCGCAATCGCTTGGTATCGGTCTGGTGCATCAGGAAATAGCGCTTTGTCCGGACGCGACAGTGGCCGAAAACATGTTTATGGCAACGACCAATCGCCGTCGTTCACCGTTCATGAATTACCGCGCGCTGGAAAGTGATGCGCAGATCGTGATGAACCGCCTGGCGGCTATCGATGTTCGGCAGAAGGTCGCCAACTTGCCGATTTCTAGCCAGCAGCTCGTGGAGATCGCCAAAGCGCTGACACTCGACTGCCGTGTGTTGATTCTGGATGAACCGACGGCTGCGCTCACCGAAACCGAGGCACAGCAGCTCTTTTCGATTATCCGTGATCTAAAGGCGAATGGCATTTCCATCATCTATATCAGTCACCGTATGGCCGAGATTTTCAGCCTCTGCGACCGGGTGACGGTTTTCCGCGATGGTCGTTATGTATGCACCGATCGCATTGCAGATGTGAAACCCGACGATGTGGTGCGTCGGATGGTAGGACGAGAGATCACGCAGCTCTACCCAGATAAGCTTGGATCACACGAGGCGACGGGTGAAGTCATTCTTGAAGTTGGTGGTATTGGCGATGGGTTGCGTTTCACAGATGTAAGCTTCTCTCTGCACAAAGGTGAAATTCTTGGTGTCGGTGGCCTTATCGGATCGGGGCGAACGGAGATTGCCGAAGGTATCTGCGGCCTTCGCCCACGTACCGCAGGAACAGTTCGCCTCCATGGCAAGACACAGAAGATCAATTCATATTCCGATGCCGCCAAGGCCGGCATTGTTTACCTTTCCGAAGACCGCAAAGGTTCTGGCGTATTCCTGGAGATGTCCATCGCACAGAATATTTCCGTGCTGGACCTGAAATCATTGACCAATGCCGCCGGACTTCTGAACGGTCGAGCCGAGGCTGCACTTGCAGAGGATTTTGCGAAAAGGCTTTCCGTGCGAATGGGTGGCATCGAAGCGCCCGTGAAATCACTTTCAGGCGGCAATCAGCAGAAAGTGGCAATCGCCAAGCAACTGGCGGTAAAGCCCAAAGTCATTCTGATGGATGAACCGACACGGGGCATAGATGTCGGCGCGAAGGCGGAAATTCATCGCCTGTTGCGGGAGCTTGCGCTCTCCGGCATCGGCATCATCGTCATCTCGTCGGAAATGCCGGAACTGCTTGGGCTTGCTGACCGCGTGCTGGTCGTTCGGGAAGGGCACATTGCGGGAGAGCTTTCTGCGGACACCATGTCGGAAGAGGCAGTGATCCTTCTTGCTTCAGGCGTAGGCGCGGAACGGGCATCGCATCATGCCGCATGAAAAGAAAATGGGAGAGGGTGAAATGGCAATCGACACAATGGCAGCCGCTGCGCCAAAAAATTCGTCGATAAGGCGCACGGGAACCATGCGTGAAGCCGGTTTGATTGCGATCATTCTGGCATTGGCCGTGGTGATGAGTTTTGCGTCGCCGCATTTTCTGACGCTAGGCAATTTTCGTGCGATGTTGATGAGTTTCTCGGTGGAAGGCATCGTCGTGGTGGGGATGACGATCCTGTTGATTGTCGGGGGCATCGACCTTTCGGTCGGCTCGGTGGTCTGTTTTTCCATGGTCCTTTCCGGCGCACTCTTTCTTGCTGGGCTTGATCCATGGACGGCTTCGCTTGTCGGTATCGCGGCGAGCGCAGCCATCGGCGGCATTATGGGTTTCTTTGTAACCGTCGTTGGCCTCAACCATTTCATCACGTCGCTGGCAGCCATGGTAATTGTGCGCGGCCTCTGCCTTATCATCACCAAAGGAACACCATTGTCGCTTTTCACGCTGCCGCCAAGCTTTAAAGCGGTGGGGCAGGGCACATTCTATGGCATCCCCTATGTCATTTTGATTTTCGTCGCCGTCGTCATTCTGTTCGACTTCCTGCTCCGTCGTGCCACGGCCTTTCGCAAGGTGTTCTATACCGGCAGCAATGAGAAAGCGGCGCTCTATTCAGGCATAAAGACGAACCAGGTCAAATTCTGGGTTACGGTGTTGTGCTCGACGCTCGCCGGTGTTGCAGGCGTCATTTATATGTCCCGCTTCGGTGCTGCTACGCCTACTTTTGGTGTTGGCATGGAGCTGAATATTATCGCTGCGGCAGTCATCGGCGGTGCATCGCTCAGCGGTGGTTCAGGTACTATCCTTGGCGCTATTCTCGGCATGGCTCTGCTTTCGCTGGTCACATCCTCGCTGATCCTTCTCAATGTTTCGGTGTACTGGCAGGACATGATCAAGGGCTGCATTCTTCTTGCCGCTGTTTCGATCGACCATTTCCTGCACAAGCGGAAGGCGTCCTGATATGCCCATTGCTAAACTGAAACCAAGAACAACAGCGCCACGTGAGGAAATCGTCGTTGCCCGCCAAATGCATCAGGCTCTCGTCCTGCATTTTCTGGAAGGGTTGACACAGGCGCAGATTGCGGAACAGCTCGGGATTTCTCACGCAACTGTCAACCGGCTCATCAAACGCGGCCGCCAGCTTGGCCTTGTAGAAATCAAGATCAAGTCGCCGGTCGAGCCTCTTATCGATCTGGAAGAACGATTGCTGGCGCTTGGTGGCATTAGCCGCGCCATCGTTGTGCCGACCGCATCCAACAACCCGCAAACGGCTTTGCTGGCGGTGGGGGAAGCCGCTGCCCGCCTGCTTCTTGAAGAAATCGCCGATGGTGACACGATCTGTATCACTGGCGGAAAGGGCGTGAGTTCCGTGGTCGCTGGAATTCAGGCCCCACGCCGTTTCGATGTCGAGGTTATTCCAGCAACGGGCTGTGTGCAGGGGAAGCACTATACTGACGTCAATCACGTCTCGACTTTGATGGCCGAAAAGCTTGGAGGGCATTCCTATCAGATACATGCGCCCTTGTTCGCAGATGATGCTGCGCAGCGCGCTATGCTGATGAACATGCGCTCTGTCGCTGACGTGTTCCAACGGGCGAGGGAGGCCAAGGTGGCCATCGTCGGTATCGGCTCTATCGTCAGTACGGATTCGACCTATTACGATCTGCACCCGTCGTCGAGTGAAGACCGGACGGCTATCGAGCATTCCGGTGCCAGTGCGGAACTTCTCGCCCATCTGCTCGATGTGGAGGGACGGATTTGCAACTATAGCCTCAACCGTGCGCTGGTCTCGCTTACGCTGAATGAGTTTGCGCACATCCCGACGAAGATCGGTGTCGCCAGCGGATTAAACAAGGCCGAATCTATCCTGAGTGTTCTTCGCGGCAATCATCTCGATACGCTCGTCACCGACGAAGCGACTGGCGCCCGCATTCTCGAACTCGCATCCCAAGAAGGATATTCCGCATGAGCGGCGAACAGTTGATCCGCGAAATCGGGTGTTCCGGCGTCAAGGCTTCCGCAGTCGGTCTCGGTACATGGGCCATAGGCGGCTGGATGTGGGGCGGAACGGATGAAACCCAATCCATCGCAGCTATCCAGGCATCGCTGGATGCTGGCGTGACGCTAATCGATACGGCACCGGCCTACGGCCTCGGACGCTCCGAGGAAATAGTCGGTAAGGCGATTGCCGGGCGTCGTGACAAGGCGGTGATCGCGACCAAATGCGGCCTCGTCTGGCATACCCGGAAAGGTAAGCACTTCTTCGATCAGGATGGAAAGCCAGTCTATCGCTATCTGGGACGGGATTCAATCATCCACGAGGTGGAAGAAAGTTTGCGCCGTCTTGGCACCGATTATATCGATCTTTACATCACCCATTGGCAGGACCAGACGACGCCCATCGAGGAAACCGTCGCGGCACTTGAAGAGTTGAAGCAGGCGGGTAAAATCCGGGCGATCGGCGCCAGCAACGTCAATCGGCCGGAACTGGAACAATATATCCAGACTGGCGCGCTCGATGCGATTCAGGAGCGGTTCAGCATGATCGATCGGGAGATCGAGCAAGACTTGCTGCCGCTTACCACTGCAAACAATGTGTCGACGTTGAGCTATTCCTCACTCGCGCTTGGTCTTCTGTCCGGCATGATCGGACCGGAACGTGTGTTTTCCGGGGACGATCAACGCAAGGAAAATCCACGCTTTTCCGTTGCCAACCGGCAGAAGGCAAAGGATTTCGCGACGGCTATCAAGCCGGTCGCCGATCGCCATGGCGCGACGATAGCCCAGATCGTGATTGCTTGGACGCTGGCGCAGCCGGGAGTGACCTTCGCACTTTGCGGGGCGAGAAATCCGGTACAAGCCCTCGACAATGCGCAGGCAGGAGGGCTCCGGCTGTCGGCCGATGATCTTGCGGCCATCGACGCTGCCATTTCGGCACAACTGGTTAACATGGACGGATAACGGACGGCCATTATGAACCGAAAAGAGATATTAGACGGGCTCCGCCAGAGCCCGAAGGTGGACGTTTGTGTCGTCGGCGGTGGCATTAACGGGCTCAGCGTTTTCCGTGAGCTTGCGCTGCAGGGCGTGAACGTGCTGCTGGTTGAGCAGTCCGATTATTGTTCGGGTGCCAGCGCTGCGCTTTCACGTATGGTTCACGGTGGTTTGCGTTATCTGGAGAATGGCGAGTTCAGTCTCGTGAAGGAATCCCTTGTCGAGCGTGACAGATTGCTGCGGAATGCTCCCCACTATGTAGCGCCGTTACCGACGACGGTTCCGATCTTCGACATTTTCTCGGGATTAGGAAATGGGATTGTACGTTTTCTGGGGCTTACGCGCCGTCCGAGCCGGCGTGGTGCAATCGCCATCAAAACAGGATTAGGCATCTACGATTTTCTGACGCGCAAACGAGCGCTTATGCCAAAACACCGTTTTCGCAGTCGCAAAACGACACTTGCAAAGTGGCCCTCGCTCAATCCTGCGATCCGCAGTTCCGCTACCTACTTCGATGCGTGGGTCAGCCATCCTGAGCGGATTGGTATCGAGCTTCGGCGCGACGGCCTTTCAGCTGGACCAAATGCCAAGGCGCTCAACTATGCGGCAATTCGTGAACGTGGCGGCGGTGATTTCCAGTTATTCGACGGTATTTCCAGCGAAACACTCTCTATCCAGCCGCGGCTGGTCATCAACGCGACGGGTGGCTGGATCGATATCGCGAATGGCACACTGTTTCCGAAAGAGGCACAACCTGCCCCGCTGATGGGGGGCACCAAAGGCTCGCATCTCATTGTCGATAATCCCGCTCTCAGTGACAGTCTTGATGGGCACATGATCTATTACGAGAACGAGGACGGACGCATCTGCATCCTGTTTCCCTATCTCGGCAAAGTTCTCGTCGGCTCGACAGATATCCGCGTCGACGATCCCGGCACCGTGCGCTGCGAGGCAGACGAACAGGACTACATTTTGCAATCGCTCGCTTCCGTGCTGCCAGAGATCAAAATACGTCCTGAGGAGATTGTCTTCCAGTTCGCAGGAGTGCGCCCGCTGCCAGCCAGCAACGACAGTTTTACGGGCCGTATCCCACGCGACCATTTCTGCACGGTGCTTGAAGGGCAGGATGACCGTCCTCCCGTACTCTGCATGATTGGCGGAAAATGGACAACTTTTCGTTCCTTTGGCGAAATGGCTGCTGACATGGCGTTGAAGCGGTTGGGGTTGTCGCGACGGATCGACACGACAGAACGTGCCATAGGCGGTGGACACGCATTCCCGAAAGATCGTGCAAGCTGGATCGAAAAATTGACTACCGCCACCAGACTTCCCGCAGACCGCGTTGAAATACTCTTCAAGCGCTACGGCACCGATGCTGCCGAAATAGCTCGCTTCATTGCCACAGGGGCGGATCACGTCTTGCCCAATACCGACTACAGCACACGGGAGCTCCTGTATCTCATCCGCACAGAGGCGGTCGAACGTCTTGATGACTTACTCCTGCGGCGCACGACATTGGCGATTTCCGGCGAACTATCTCTCGCCATGACCGAGGCCGTGCTTGATTTGCTGGCGACGGAGAAAAGCTGGTCACCAAAGTACAAAAAAGCAGAGCTGACGCGATTTCTAACCCTCATGCGCGAGCGCCACGGCGTCGCCGCAGAAACCCTTTCCGCAAGGAACGAACGAAGGAGTGAATTATGCGAGAAAACCGCAAAGTCCGGATGAACCGACTGTTCGGCAACGGTCGCTGTCTGGATGTGGCTGTCGACCACGGCGTGTGCAATGAGCCCTCTTTTCTCGACGGCTTGGAGAATATGCCAGCTGTCATCAAGGCATTGATCGACGCAAAGCCTGATGCAATTCAGATGAACTATGGTCAGGCCGATCTGCTGCAGGATGTTCCCGGCAAGGATAAACCGGCGCTGGTCATGCGTCTCGACATGGGTAATCCTTATAACCGTATCCGCCATCGCGACATGTGGGCGGTGCTGCAGAACGAGGCCGATCCGCTGATCGGAGCGCTGCAGATGGATGCGGCCTGCGTGGTGGTGAACCTCTTCATGCTGCCGGACGAGCCAGACCTCTTTCGTCAATGCGTGCAGAACATTTCCCGCGTCCGGGCAGATTGCGAAAAATATGGTATGCCGCTGATGATCGAACCGCTCGTCATGCAGCCAGTCACAGAGCGCGGCGGCTACATGGTCGATGGTGACGCCGACAAGATCGTGACGCTTACGCGGCTTGCCCGTGAAATGGGAGCTGACATCATCAAGGCAGATCCGACAACAAATGCAGAGGATTTCCATCGTGTCGTAGAGACGGCGCGCTGTCCGGTGCTGGTGCGTGGTGGTGGTAAGGAAGATCTCTCCACCGTATTTGCAAAATCTGCAGCCTTGATGCAGCAAGGTGCAATGGGCATGGTCTATGGACGCAACATATATCAGCATGCCAATCCAAGCGCCGTGGTGCGTGGGTTGATGGCGATTATTCATAAGAATGCGAGCGGCGAGGAGGCCTACTCGCTTTATCAGCAGGGCTGAGTTACTGGATTAGTTGGACCTTGGGAGGGGTTCTTCATGCAAAAATATCTGTTGGGGCTCGATGCGGGCAACACTGTCATCAAGGCTGTGGTTTTTGATCTTTCGGGACGGGAGCTCGCCCATGCAGGTGAAGAAGGACATAGCCGCATGACGCATCCCGGTCACGTCGAGCGTGACCTTGGCGAGCTCTGGTCCAATGCCAAGCGGGTTATTCGGGCTTGCCTTGATAAGGCGGGGATAGCGGCGAGTGATATTGCCGCTATCGGCTGTGCCGGACACGGCAACGGGCTCTACGCGCTCGACCGGGAGGGAGATCCGCTCATAGGTATCCAGTCGCTCGACACCCGCGCGACCGGTCTCGTTGAAGAGTGGACGGCAAAAGGGGTGGGCGCAAAGACCTATCCGATAGCGCGCCAGCGTCCATGGCCCTCCCAAACCCCGACACTGCTTGCCTGGCTGAAGCGCTACCAGCCTGAACTGTTTGACCAGATAGGCACGGTATTTTTCTCCAAGGACTTCGTGGTCAATCGCTTGACGGGCAAACGTTTCAGCGAAGTTTCCGACATGTCGGGGGCAGGCTTGCTCGATCTTGCAACGCGCCGTTACGACAGTGCTTTGATGGAAGCTTACGGTTTGGGCGACTGTATGGATATCCTGCCACCGCTCATCGAAAGCGACAATATTGCAGGCAATGTAACTGAGGCTGTGGCGCGGGAGACCGGGCTTGCGGCGGGCACACCCGTTGTTGGAGGTCTCTTCGATGTTGTAGCTTCGGCGCTAGGTTCTGGTGTCTCACGCACAGGAAGTGCATCGATCATTGCGGGTACATGGAGCATCAACCAGATTATTGTCGACGGCCCTGATCTCAAGGGGCCGGTCTTCATGACCTCTACTTTTGATCGCAGCCGTTACATGGCGATGGAAAACAGCGCTACCTCTGCGGCGAATCTTGAATGGCTGGTGCGGGAATTCTTTGAAGGAGACCATCATACCGATGTCTCGTCATTTGATGTTTGTTGTAGTCTCGCCGCAGCCGTCGAACCTGCAGGTGATGATCCGCTTTACCACCCTTATCTCTACGGAGCGCAGCAGGACGGCCACGCCCGCGCAGGGTTTTACGGTATTGCGGGCTGGCATACGAAGGGGCATCTGATACGCGCTTTGCTTGAAGGCGTTGCCTTTGGTCATCGCCAGCATGTGGAAACCATCCGAAAAGCAGGCGCGACCTTCGAGGAGGCTGTGCTTTCCGGTGGCGGCTCACGCAGCCGTTTATGGCCCCAGATATTTGCCGATGTACTCGGCGTGCCAGTTTCCGTTGCCGTCTCACGAGAAACAGGCGCACTTGGCGCAGCCATTGCGGCAGGGACCGGTGTTGGGCTGTTCTTCGATTTCACAGAAGGTGCCAATGCCATGGTGCGCGCCGATCGGCATTACAAGCCGAACGCCGCGCTGGATGGACACTATAATCGCCGTTACGCGCTTTATGGAGATATCACAGCTGCAATGACGCCTCTATGGCGCCAGATACAGGCTAAACCGGTACAAACCGTCCAGTTAGCGGAGACTGTTTAGTCAATCGTGAGTCAGGTGGGAATTGCCCAAGCTGCTTTAGCCACCTCTTGGCTCGCCAAAACTGGTATAAATATCCGCTCTCGTCTGCGGCACAGCGGAAATGCCGCGTTTGCGTTTTGAAGCCAGGGTCTGGTTAATCTGGACGGTGCCTCTCTCAAATGCCAGTGAACACCCCGCAAGATAGAGCAACCAGAGACGCGCTTTTGGATAACCGATTTCGGCAACGGCCTTGTCGAAATTGGAATAAAGTCGTTCGCACCATAACCGGCAGGTGCGGCCATAATGTTCGCGCAGATTTTCGACGTCGTGGACTTCGAACCCGTGCCCTTCGAGGTTTTCTACCGTCATCCCAAGATGATCGAGTTCCCCACCGGGGAAAATATACTTCACAAGCGCCTTATGCTCTGCACTTTTGCGTTTGAAGGATTTCTTGTCCCTCTTCATACGCCGTGTGATTGCGTGGTGCATGTAAAGCCCACCGGGGCGCAGAAGCCGGTTCACGGCACTGAAATAGCTGTCGTAATTGGCGATGCCCACATGCTCGAACATTCCAACAGACGAAATTTTATCGAACTGACCATCAAGCTCTGTATAGGATTTGACGTGGATGGTAATCCTGTCTTCGAGCCCTGCCTGTTTAATCCTCTCTCGGGCCAGCGCCGTTTGTGCCTCCGACAATGAAACGCCGGTTCCGATGACGCCAAAGTTCTGCACTGCATAGATCAGGAGGGCACCCCAACCGCAACCGATATCCAGAAGACGGTCACCTGGTTTCAATCGTAATTTTCGGCAGATGAGTTCCAGCTTGTCCTTCTGGGCCTGATCGATATCATTGGCCCAGTCCGTGAAGTAGCCGCATGTGTAAACCATTCGCTCATCGAGGAATAAGCGATAAAACTCGTTGGACACATCGTAATGATGGGTAATTGCCTCCTTGCTCGATCCACTGACGAAAGGCTCCTTGCCGTCAAGAACCTCGCGCGCATCGGTTTTGCCAGCGAGCAGAAGAGCCGGAAGATCCTTGAGTAGTTGCCATTTTGGCAGCTCTTTCAGCCTGTTCTTCACACTTCCATCGGTTTTGGCATTTGCGAGGTCGAAGATTGTACCATTACTGATATCCACACGACCGGATGTCCAGATATCGATCAGAGAATCATAGTTGGGCTTGAGGAGAAGCTGTCGAACGATTGTCGGATCGTTGATTACCAATGATGGGCCATCGAATGCACCGATGCGCGTGCCATCCCATAACTCCACGTTGAACTGTGGGCGCAGTGTTTCAACAACTGTCCGAATAACGCGAACGGACCTGGTTTCAACCGTCATGCCATGCCTCTCTATTGAGGTTTCAGAAGATAATCTTCCCGCGCTGACCCTAACCGAAGGCATCTGCGATTGCAGTCATAAAATCGTGACAGTTACTGCTATGCCTTCAACAGGTACAGCACCTGATATGCAGGATTGCTTGCGCGTTGCGTTTCGGTCAAAACAACGCCGTTGATTTACGATTCAGGAAAAGGAGCAGCCGATGGGTAAACGTTCGAATACAATTCGATGGCTTGTAATATTCTCGGCCATATCTTGTATTCTGAGTTTTCCGGCGAACTTGCACGCGCAACAGGCAGAAGGTGCTGAGGTGTCGGCAGGGACTGAAGAGACATCGCATCATTCTGCACCGGTAACCGACACCTTTGGTCAGATCCAGTTCGTTCTGAGTGGCGATCCTGTTGTCCCCCCGCGCGATTATGCCAAAGGGTTGGAGATACCAAATCCTGATGAGTATGATCCTATCGAGTCCGGCACGATTTTTGACATCGTTTATTTGGGCGTCGCCGATGGCAGAATGCGTTTCGAGATTCGCGGTTATACCGCGACTGATCTGCAAAACCCGGATACGGGACAAACAGTCGATTTTCCGGTTGAGCAACAATCTATCGAAATCAGGAATATCCGGATTGACGTTGAGGCTGCCGAGTCGGGAAGCCTGACTTACCAGGCAAACAGGTTCTCTGAAACTTCAGGAGATTAGTTCTCTGATGTATCCCAACCTGGGTAGACGCCCGAACGTATGTTGCCCCAGGTCGGATCAATGTCGTGATACTCGTGATAAAGCCTGATAAAGATGGCAGTCACAAGGAAAACTGCGCATAAAGCCAGTATGATTTTAAAGAATAAGTCCGGCTTCAAGCTCTGCCTCGCCCATTGCTAAATGTAGCCCTCAGCGTTTTATATCCGTGCAGATCAATGTTTTCCGTTAACGGGTGCTGTCGAACGAAAGTTTCGTTCAGTGCGGCATTGTTGAGAAGTGCCTGCTATATTGAATTGTGAAACGATAGAAGCAGCGGGTAACAGCTTGCGATTCGATGAGCCGAAATTTTGCGCATTGAACCACGTGAAGAGGCAAACGGCATGGAATTTCCCCGTGATATTGAAGATGCGGCCAGAAATTTGTGGCTCGAAGTCTCAGAAGCGAACGAAAAAGTTGCACCCGTCGATATGATCGCACTTGCTATCCTGAGGGAGAGGCAGCGATGTGCGACAATTGCGCTTTGCGTATTTGATGATGAAGAATGGTCGGATGAATACCGCATGGCAGGTGGGTTGGCTGCGGATGCAATACTTGCAGGCAATAGCAATATTTCAGATTAAGCGGTGGCATCGCACGTGAAGCCTGTCGCATAAAGAAACGGAATGAAATGGTATTCGAACGTTTAGGGGCAGGGATTGTTGGCCTGCTGTCAATGACTTTGGTTGGATGCACGACATCGCCGCAGAATTATGCGTCCTCGCTTTCAATTCAGGATCCCAAATGGCAGTCGCCACAGTGCGAAGAAATTCGTGCGGAGGCCGCGAATTATGAGGCGAGAGAAAAGAAGGTTTCCGACCTGGCTCCCGGACTTCTCATCGGCCCGTATGGGCTGGGTATAGCGGCGGCAATAAAGGAGAATGACGAGAAGCGACGAAAAGTGTTCGTTCGCGAGATGCACCTGCGCTGCTCAAGTTTGCCTCTTCCGAGAGAGCTCGAAAATACACAAAACGAAACGAACCAATCAAAACCAGCTGATACATTTCGATAGTTTGCGTTCTTCTTCACATAATTCCGATCCGCAATAGCGACGTCAACAGCGAGTTAATGAAGATGCCCGAATTTGTACCTGTCATCGCGTTGCATGGCGGCGCTGGAACCATTCTTAAAGCCAATATGACGCCAGAGAAGGAAGCAGCCTATCATGCCGGTCTGCGTGAATGCCTGCAGGCTGGACTGGATGTCTTGCGTAAAGGTGGCAAAGCACTTGATGCTGTGACGGCGTCTGTGATTGCTCTGGAAGAAAATCCGCTCTTCAACGCTGGTCATGGGGCTGTTTTCACGACGGATGAAACGCATGAGATGGATGCGGCCATCATGGATGGTGCAACACGGGCATGCGGCGCCATCTCCGGAATTTGCGGGCCGCGCAATCCTGTTCTGGCCGCGCGTGCGGTCATGGAGCAGACCGAGCATGTATTTTTTGCAGGCGAAGGGGCAAAGCGATTTTGCGAAGCTGCGGGTCTGGAAATGATGGCGCCGGAGTGGTTCTCGACGGAGCAGCGTCGCAAGGCCTTGCATGACGAAATGGCACGTCGTCGCAGTGGTGCTGCCGATGATGGCGATCCTGCCCGCAAGCATGGCA
The DNA here is from genome assembly GCF_038433355.1 of Brucella cytisi. NCBI lineage: Bacteria > Pseudomonadati > Pseudomonadota > Alphaproteobacteria > Hyphomicrobiales > Brucellaceae > Brucella > Brucella cytisi. Next base: position 365 of record NZ_JBCAUP010000021.1, on the reverse strand, counting down.
CTGTCGGGGCCGTTGCGCTGGATCGTTTCGGTCATCTGGCGGCAGCTACCTCCACGGGCGGCATGACCGCCAAGACCCCGGGACGCGTTGGTGACAGCCCGGTCATTGGTGCTGGAACCTGGGCGGATGACGAGACGGTAGCGCTTTCCGCCACAGGTCACGGAGAATATTTCATTCGCTGGGTGGTGGGTCACGAAGTGGATGCACGGATGCGCTGGGCAGGGCAATCGCTCAATGAGGCGGCTGGCGCGGTTGTCCGCGAGCTGGGTGAAATCGGTGGCTCCGGCGGTCTTGTTGCGGTGGATCGCAAAGGCAATGTCAGCCTGCCGTTCAACAGCCCCGGCATGTATCGTGCCTGGTGCGGT
>NZ_JBCAUP010000020.1:7500-102972 GCF_038433355.1 Brucella cytisi | reverse complement strand
AACCAATTCCTTCTTCGTCGTCACGCTGATCAGCCTCATCTGATTTGCTCCGCACCCACAAATGCTGGGAGCAAATCAGATGAGGCAACGGCCAACAATCAGGGAACATTTCTAGTGAGGCAATGCGAATCTCACCTAGATTGCCGCTATGCAGGCGGCGGTTCTGCGACAGCGTCGAGGCATCGAACACACCATCGGTCAGCTTCATCCTCAGAAACCAGCGATAGGCGACATTGACCTCGATCTCGCGCACCAGCTGACGTTCCGAGCGGATGCCGAACAGGTAGCCGATGAACAAAGCCTTGAACATCAAGGTCGGATCGAGCGCCGGGCGGCCGTTGTCGGCGCAGTAAAGTCCGGCAACCCGATCATGGATAAAGGAGAAGTCTATCACCGCATCGATCTTGCGAAGCAGATGATCCTTGGGCACCAGGCTGTCGAGCGTTACCATCTCGAGAGCCGTCTGGGACGGAGCAGGTTTCTTCAACATGACCCACTGAATCACAAACCCCTGAACAAGGCCAGGGGTTTGTCAACAGTCTGAAAGCCCGGCTTCATCAGCCGGGCTTTTTTGTTGGCTCAAGCTGCGGGAGGCGCCAGCACCCTCACAGAAACCTATCAGGACTGGTCCATCTCCTGCCAGGCGCAGAAAGAGAGCACAAACTGCATTATGAACCAGATGCAGAATTCCTCGCAGACTGGCCAGCGTGTCCTGACGGTCGAACTGCACAATGTCGCTGGCGGTAAGGTCGATGGTGTACTTCTGATGCCGTACGGGTTGAATCTGGCGAAGGGCGCTACACTGAAGATCGACGAGGGAGAAGCACCGGCGCTCACTTTCTCGACCTGCCTGCCGCAGGGTTGTCTGGCGCCACTTTCTTTCGATGCCAAGCAGGTCAGCAAGCTCAAGACGGCAGCTAATCTCAATATCACTGCCACCGCACTTGGACCCAGCCTGCCAGTCGCTTTCAAGGTCTCGCTCAAAGGTTTTGGAAGCGCGCTTGATCGCATTGCCGCCCTGACGAAATAAGCCTGGTTCAAAAACTCCTCTCTAGTTTCGTGCGTCGATCTGCTTCAAGCATATCGGCGTGCGAAGCAGAGCCGTTCCTCATATTCTGAGCGTGACACCGGTAGAAACAGCAGCAAGGACGCGGGTTCAAAGATCAACCGAACGGGCATTTTGCCATATCTGTCGACCGTCAATGTTAGCCAGATCGCGTCAGAACCGAACTCATTTGAAAGTTCATACGATTCATTCTGCTCGGAAAGCGATAGAAGAGCCAGTCCCAGAACGGCTTAGCGGTCATCTTGGGCTTGGAAGGCAATAATCAGTCTTTAAAAGCGTTGTATTCGCTCAGTTCCATGAGGCGGTAGAAATCGCCCAGCGTCTTGCCGCGTTCGGCTCGGAAGAGGCGGCCTGCATCGCTGGCCTCAACAATGCGATCTGTCCGGAATGTGCGGAAAGCATTGCGCAATTCGCACCAGCCGATAACCGTCCAGACCTTGCCCCAGAACCACAGACCAAGCGGGCGAATATCACGCTCGCTTTCGCGCGATTCCAGATCTCTATAGCGGATATTGAGTACATTGCCCTGATCGACGGCGCGTTCCACCGCGTCGATGATGCGGCGTTCGTCCATGCTGATGCGGGCAGTTGGCGCATGTATCTGAGTACTTGTGATGCGGGCGCGTTCTTCCTTGGGCAGAACGGCTTCGATCTTGACCAGAGCCTCTTCCGCGCCACGCGCCATGGAAACGCCGCCCCAGGCGCGGATGAGGCGCGCCCCGGCGACAAGAGCGACGATTTCATCGCGCGTGAACATAAGCGGCGGGAGTTCGAAACCCTGCCGCAAAATATAGCCGACACCGGCTTCGCCATCGATGGGGACGCCGGTTGACTGCAGATCGGAAATATCGCGATAGATGGTGCGTTCGGAGACTTCCAGCCGCTCGGCCAGCTGGCGCGCGGTGACGAGCCTGCCACCGCGCAGGTGCTGAACAATCTGGAAAAGGCGGTCTGCACGGCGCATTCCGTTTTATTCTCCGTTGCAGTATTTGGTGTTGCGCTGTTCCAGATAGCGATCCGGCCAGCCCAGATCCTTGCGCAGGTCTTTAGGCAATCCGTCGATTACACGCTCGGTGCGAATGAAACGACGGCGTTCATCATGCCTGCGCCTGTATTCCTTCAAAACTGCGATCAATGGTGCGATTGCGAGTGCCATGGTGAATCTCCCTCATCCTTGGATACGCACTATCGCACACCCCTCCTGACAGCTTTCTGTCAGGAGCAAATCCTTATTTCATTATCTTCCTAATATAGCGGGGCCGCAACATCATGCCTTATAGCGTGGTGCTGCTGTAAAGCTGAGGGGCAGGCGCCCACCATCCGCATAGATGGTCTGGCCTGTTACATAGCTCGCATCCCGCGATGCCAGAAACGACGCTATCGAAGCAATTTCAGAGGCTTGGCCTATGCGACCGAGTGGTGTTCTTGATAGAATCCTGTTGCGGGCACCGGCGTCTGTGTTCACGGCGGAAAGCATGTCGGTCTCGATGGAGCCGGGGCCGATGGCATTGACGCGAATCCCCCAACGGGCGAGCGCTACTGCCATGGTACGTGTCAGCTGGTTCAATCCGCCCTTGGAAACGGAATAGGCGAGCTGCTCCGGCAAACCGAAGATTGCGTTGACCGATGACATGTTGATGATCGTGCCTGGATCACCGCCCGATTCGACTCGCTCCACCATGCGTTTTGCCACGGCCTGTCCGCACAGAAATGCGCCTTTGAGATTGACACGCATGACACGGTCAAAATCCTCTTCCTTGAGGTCAAGGAAATCCGCCTGATGCACGATACCCGCGTTGTTGACGAGAATATCAACCTCACCCAGATTGGTGATGGTGAAGGTCAGGAGATTGTGGACATCGAGCTTGTCCCCCACATCCGCTGCCATATGGCGAACCGGGCCGAATTGCTCCAGATCCTTGGCTGCGCGCATGGCGGCGGCGTTGTCGATGTCGGACAGGACTACGCTTGCGCCATCCATCAGGAAGCGCTTTGCTATGGCATAGCCAATACCGCGGGCAGCGCCGGTGACGATTGCCACCTTGCCTTCTAATCGCATGATCGATCTCCAATTTGCATGGAGAGTGGACCGGCGGAAACCGCCGGTCAATAGTCGGGACGGTTAAGATCAGGCGAAGGCGAGACCCGTGTGACGCTCGCGCAGAACGGTGCCGATTTCGTCAAGAATAGCCGGATCGTCAATTGTGGCCGGCATCTTCCATTCCTCACCGTCGGCAATCTTCTGAATGGTTGACCGTAGAATCTTGCCAGACCGCGTCTTGGGCAGACGCTTTACGGTCAGCGCCAGCCGGAAGGCTGCAACAGGTCCGATGATGTCACGCACCATGCTGACGCATTCCTTCTCGACCTCTTGCGGATCGCGGTCGATGTTGGATTTCAGCACGAGGAAGCCGCAAGGCACCTGACCTTTAACCGGGTCGGAAATACCAAGCACCGCACATTCGGCAACATCGGGATGGCTGGAGAGTACCTCCTCCATCGCCCCGGTCGACAGGCGATGGCCAGCGACATTGATGATGTCGTCAGTGCGGCTCATGATGTAGAGATAGCCATCTTCATCCATGTAGCCGGCATCGGCGGTTTTATAGTAGCCGGGGAACTCGTTCAGATAGGCTTTGCGGAAACGCTCATCGGCGTTCCAGAGTGTTGGCAGGCAACCGGGTGGCAGGGGCAGCTTGATGAGAACATTCCCGAGCTGGCCGCGCTCGACTTCGTGGCCGTCATCGTCCAACACGCGGATATCGTAACCCGGAAGACAGACAGCGGGTGAGCCGTATTTGGTTTCCAGAAGACCGAGGCCGAGCGGATTGGCGACCATCGGCCAGCCGCTTTCCGTCTGCCACCAGTGATCGATCACCGGGCAGCCCAGCAGATTTTCTGCCCAGTGAATCGTGTCGGGATCGGCGCGTTCGCCAGCGAGATAGAGGGCGCGGAACTTTGAAAGGTCGTAGCGACGCACGAAATTGCCGTCCGCGTCGTCTTTCTTGATTGCACGCAGCGCCGTCGGTGCGGTGAACATTACTTCAACGCCATGTTCGGCGATGATGCGCCAGTAGGTGCCAGCATCGGGTGTGCCGATAGGCTTGCCTTCGAACAGGATGCTGGTCGCGCCATGGATCAACGGGGCATAAACGATGTAGGAATGGCCAACCACCCAACCCACATCGGATGCGGCCCACCATACTTGTCCCGGTTCCACGCCGAAGACATTCTTCATGGACCAGTCAAGCGCCACCATGTGTCCGCCGTTGTCGCGCACGACGCCTTTCGGCTCGCCGGTCGTGCCGGACGTGTAGAGTACGTAAAGCGGGTCGGTAGCATCAACCGGCGTGCAGGAAACATGACGACCGCGCGCGGCATCAACGGCCTCGCGATAGTCGATGTCACGTCCTGCCACCGGTTCGTGCCGGCTCTGCTCGCGCTGCAATATGATGCAATGATTGACTTTGTGCTGCGCAAGTAAAATCGCCTTATCGAGCATGGCCTGATAGGGGACGATGCGGGTAGGCTCGATACCGCAGGAACCGGCGATGATCATCACAGGCTTGGCGTCGTCAATACGGGTTGCGAGTTCAGTGGCAGCAAATCCGCCGAAGACGACGGAATGGACGGCACCGATACGGGCCGATGCCAGCATGGCGACAGCTGCTTCGGGGACCATCGGCATATAGATCAGAACGCGATCGCCTTTCGATACACCATTGTCGAGCATGACGGCGGACAGCGCTTCTACTTCTTCCAGCAGTTCGCGATAAGTGAATTTGCGCACCTTGCCGGTGACAGGGCTTTCATAGATGAGCGCAACCTGTTCACCGCGCCCTTTGGCGACATGGCGGTCGAGCGCATTATAGCAGGTGTTGCACTGCGCACCCTTGAACCAACGTCCATAGACACCTTCGTCGCCCGCAAAAACCTGGTCCCATGGCTTGAACCAGTCGATTGCCTGCGCCGCTTCAGCCCAAAAGCGTTCAGGATCGGCCTGCCATGCGGCATAGGTTTCGGCATATTTCGAAGTCATGCTCTTCCTCCCAGAAACACGCGCAACGCCACCCGTCGGGCGGTTGTTGCTTCCTGATTAGTCTGCTGACGAAAGCGCAAGATCGACCTGTTCTGGTCTATCTCCTCCATGCGCTTTTCATCACCTCCGCATGCAGTTTACGCCGCCCGGCGGCGGCTCGTCCATGAAACTTAAGATGAAGATGGAACCTTGTCGGTAAAAGGGTTGTGTCTGTTGCACGCATCTTGCAGCGACGGCCTGTCTGCGTCACAAGGAGGCAGAGAGGTGATTTGTGACCAAAATCCTGCCTGTGCTGCTTGTTCTTCTGATGGGACTGCACATCATCAAACCGCTTGGCCTGCCGGGCCTGAAGCAGCGCGGCGATTTCTGGAAGATCGCAGTCATCGCCATATTGATCATGGCACTGGCGGTGGGGTTCCACTTGCACGAAGGCTGAAGAAAAGCCCGGTTGACATGGCCGGGCTCTTGTTTCTCAAGACAAGTCAGGCTGCTTTTTCAAGATCTTTTTTCCAGCCGCCGGTGGCAGCCAGACCGTTCATCTTTGCCCGATGTGCGAAAGCCCGTTGACCAGCAGCGATGTTTTCATCCTTGCCGCCCCAGGCGTCCAGCGCTGCCGCCTGCAGGGCACGGCCATAGGAGAAAGTCATTTTCCACGGCATTTCGAAGCCCGCATTCATCGCAGAAAGGTGGGCCGTCGCTTCCTCGCCGGTCTGGCCGCCGGAAAGAAAAGCAATACCGGGCACTGCTGCCGGAACCGTGTTGCGGAAACAGCGGACAGTTTTCTCCGCCACTTCCTCGACGGAAGCCTTGCGTGCCTTTTTGCCGTCGATGATCATATTCGGCTTCAGGATCATGCCTTCGAGCCGGACGCGAGCATCGTAAAGTTCCGTAAACACCGTCTTCAGAACCCATTCCGTCACATCATAACAACGGTCGATGGTGTGATCGCCCGGCTGGCCGTCCATCAACACTTCCGGCTCAACGATAGGGACGATGTTTGCTTCCTGGCAAAGCGCTGCATAGCGGGCGAGCGCCTGTGCATTCTGTTTCACCGCGCCCCAGCTGGGCAGGCCATCGGAAATCGAGATCACTGCGCGCCATTTGGCGAAACGGGCGCCAAGTGCGTAATATTCATTGAGCCGTTCGCGCAGACCGTCCAGCCCCTCTGTGATCGTTTCACCTTCGAAGCCCGCTAGCGGCTTCGCACCCGCATCGACCTTGATGCCCGGAATCGACCCCGCCCTTTGGATGATTTCGACAAGCGGTGTACCGTCCTTGGCCTTCTGTCTTATGGTTTCGTCATAGAGAATGACGCCCGAAATATAGTTCTTCATCGCTTCGTCCGAGCGGAACAGCATCTCGCGATAGTCGCGGCGCGTGTCTTCCGTCGATGCGAGATGGATTGTGTCAAAGCGCTTCTTGATGGTGCCCGAACTTTCGTCGGCAGCGAGAATGCCTTTTCCTGCCGCCACCAGTGCAATCGCAATATCCTCAAGACGTTCAGTCATATGCAATGCTCCTTCTATCAAAGCGATGAGGGAGTGTTGGTTAAAACTATGAAGAGCGCAAGTCATTGAAACGTTTGAAAGATTTTTCAAACGGTTTAGATGAGACAAGTTATCTTACGAGCGGTCAGATTGGTTATCTCAGGTTTTTCCCGAAACTCGTTTTGATATCCGCCTCTCACCCCCCCATGTAAGAAACCAGTGAGAAAAACCTCGCCCGTTTTCCATTGTCCCGATTTGAGGAGGAGATATGCGACGCGCCCTTTTGAGCCTGCCGTTTGTTCTGGCAGCATCAATGGTTGCCCTGCCGGTGCTGGATGTTTCGGCTGAGAGCATCAATGCCGGTGGCAGGAAGGCCGAAGCAAGTGCTCCGTTTACTGCAACGTCGGTTGCCGAATTCGATACGCCCTGGGCTATCGCCTTTCTGCCCGATGGCAGACTTTTATTGACGGAGAAGGGCGGCAAGATTTTCATCGTCACGCAATCGGGTGACAAAACTGCTGTCGATGGTGTGCCGGAAGTGGCATTCAGTGGCCAGAACGGCCTGCTCGATATTGCGCCTGCTCCGGATTTCGAAAAGGGTAAGGCAGTCTACTTCTCCTATAACGAACCGGCGAAGAACGGCAGCAGCGTCGTTCTGGTGCGCGCTGTGCTGGATGAAGGTGACGGCAAGGCAGCGCTGCAGGACAAGACCACGATCTGGAAACAGGATGCGGCGGCTCGCGGCGGACAGCCGGGCGGCATTATTGCATTCGAGCCGGACGGCAAACATCTGTTCCTTTCCGTCGGCGACCGCATGTTGCCTGCAACCGCGCAGGACGATGAGGCTCCCATGGGGAAAATTCTCCGCATGAATCTCGATGGTTCCGTGCCGAAGGATAATCCGCACGCGGATGCGGGAGGTGTGCGGGCACTAACCTGGTCAACCGGCCATCGCAACCCGTACGGACTGGCCTTCGGCCCCGATGGAAAGCTCTGGGAGCACGAGATGGGCCCGCGTGGCGGTGACGAGTTCAATCTCATCAAGCCCGGTCTTAATTATGGCTGGCCTGTTGTTTCCAATGGCGACAATTATAGCGGCAGACCGATCCCGCGCCATAGCACACGTCCGGAATTCGAGCCGCCATTGGTGTACTGGACGCCGGTTATCGCTCCGGCCGGTCTTGCCTTTTACGAGGGAGACATGTTCCCCGAATGGCGCGGCTCGGCTTTGATCGGAGGGCTTTCGGTCATGTCGCTGGTACGTGTCGTGATCGACAAGGATGGCAAGGCGGACGAAGCCGAGCGCTTTGAAATGGAAAACCGTGTCCGCGATGTGGCTGTCGGTCCCGACGGGGCCATCTGGCTGATCGAGGATGACAATCCGGGGCGCCTCCTGAAGCTGACCCCCAAAGCATGAAGAAAAGCCCCGGATTTCCGGGGCTTTATTTGTTCTCATACATTCTTCCGTGCAAAACCGCTTCACGCTTTTGCTGGAAATGCTCTACTTCTTCAACACATCAACGCCGGGGAGGGGCTTGCCTTCCATCCATTCGAGGAAGGCGCCGCCTGCGGTCGAGATATAGGTGAAGTCATCGGCTACGCCAGCATGATTGAGGGCTGCGACCGTATCGCCGCCGCCGCCGACCGAAACCAGCTTGCCAGCCTTGGTGCGGGCTGCGACGTGTTTTGCGGTCTTAACCGTCGCGGTGTCGAACGGACGCAGTTCGAACGCACCGAGCGGACCGTTCCAGACAAGCGTGGCCGCATCATCGATGGCCGAGGCGATTAGATCGGTCGAGAGTGCCCCGGCATCGAGAATCATGCCGTCGCTTGGAACTGCATCGACTCCATAGGTCTTGTTCGGCGTGTCGGCTGCAAAGTGCCAGCCCACGATAGCATCGACCGGAAGGATGATCGCGCATTTGGTGGTTTCGGCCTTGGCCATGATTTCGCGGGCGGTGTGGGCCAGCTCATGCTCGCAGAGCGATTTGCCGACATCGTGTCCCTGTGCTGCTAGGAAAGTATTAGCCATGCCGCCGCCGATAACGAGCGCATCAACCTTTTCGATCAGGTTGGACAAGAGGTCGAGCTTGGTTGAAACCTTTGCGCCACCGACGATGGCGACAACCGGACGAGCCGGATTGCCAAGGCCCTTTTCCAGCGCTTCAAGCTCGGCCTGCATGCCGCGGCCCGCATAGGCGGGCAGGACGTGTGCGAGGCCTTCGGTCGAAGCATGGGCGCGGTGGGCAGCCGAAAACGCGTCGTTCACATAAAGATCGCCATTGGCTGCCAGAGCCGCGACGAATTCCGGATCGTTCTTTTCCTCGCCCTTGTGGAAACGGGTGTTTTCCAGAAGCAGGACATCGCCGTCCTTCAGTGCATCGACGGCGGCCTTGGCGTGCTCGCCGATGCAGTCTTCGGCAAAATGGACACCGTGTCCAAGCACCTTGGAGAGCGGCTTCACAACATGCTTCAATGAATTCTCGTCCGAAGCAACGCCCTTGGGGCGACCGAAATGGGTGAGCAGAATTACCTTTGCGCCTTTCCTGGAAAGCTCGGCAATGGTTGGAACGATACGCTCGATACGGGTCAGGTCGGTGATTTCGCCATTTGCCATCGGCACGTTGAGGTCAACGCGGACCAGTACGCGCTTGGACTTGACGTCAGCATCGTCGAGAGTGCGGAAACTCATGATCTTTCTCCCAGAACTGTCTTTCGGGTGCCGGTGGAGCAGGAGAGCTCAAACAGGCAGGCGCCGGAAAAGGGTTGGATAATCGGTGACAAGCCCGTCCTCGTCGACGGGCAGTTCGGCGGTAAAGGTGCGGTCGGCAGCCTCGTAGCGATAGCGCCGCCCTTCCTCAAGGCAGGTATAACGCTGCTGGTCGCGCAGCGGACGGAAACTGTCGAACGGCACGTAAAGCATGTCGAGCTGAACGGTGCCGCTTTCCGGTGTGAGGCCAAGACGGCGGATGGGCAGCGTGTTGGTGAAGGGCGTTCCTGCCAGATCGATATCGATGCAGCCATCGAACTCGGGCAATGCATCGCCAGCCATCGTGCTCCAGCGACCGTCGCCGTCGGAAACAAGCTCCAGCCGGTGTCCGGCCGTAGTTTCGATCAGGAAATGGAGGACATGCCAGACGCTGTTGCAGTCGATGCTGTAGCGCACGCCGTAGGGATTGTCTTCGCGGTCGCCAATCACCACGCTTTCAGCACGGATCGTGCGGCCGGCGGGGCTGATATTGAGATGTTCGAGCCCTTCTCCTTCCAGCGGACGCCAGCGCGCAACGGTGGGGAGAAGGGCGCGAAACATGGTCGGAGGCTTAGATCAGCTTGCCAAAGGCGACAGCGGTATCGCCCATACGGCTGGAGAAGCCCCACTCATTGTCGTACCACGACAGGATACGCACCATGGTGCCTTCCATGACCTTGGTCTGGTCCGTGTGGAAGACCGAGGAATGGGAGTCGTGGTTGAAGTCGTGCGAGACGAGTGGCTCATCTGTGTAGCCGAGGATACCCTTGAGGCGGCCATTGGCGGCTTCACGGATCGCGTTGTTGACTTCATCGACGGTCGTTGCGCGCTTGGCGATGAAGGTCAGGTCGACAACCGAGACGTTCGGGGTCGGAACGCGGATGGCAACGCCGTCGAGCTTGCCCTTCAGTTCCGGCAGAACGAGGCCGACAGCCTTGGCTGCGCCCGTCGAGGTCGGGATCATCGAAAGAGCTGCTGCGCGCGCGCGGTAGAGATCTTTATGCATGGTGTCCAGCGTCGGCTGGTCGCCCGTATAGGAGTGGATCGTGGTCATGAAGCCCTTTTCGATGCCGATAGCATCGTTGAGAACCTGAGCCACCGGTGCAAGGCAGTTGGTGGTGCACGAAGCGTTCGAAATGACCAGATGGTCCTTGGTCAGCTTGTCATGGTTGACGCCATAGACGACAGTCAGGTCCGCGCCGTCGGCAGGAGCCGAAACGATGACGCGCTTTGCACCAGCTTCAAGATGAAGCGCAGCCTTGTCGCGCGAGGTGAAGATGCCGGTGCATTCCAGAGCGATGTCGACGCCTTCTTCCTTCCACGGCAGTTCAGCCGGGTTGCGGACGGCATGAACCTTGATCGGGCCGTAGCCGACGTCGATGGTGTCGCCTGCAACCTTAACTTCTTTGGGGAAACGGCCATGAACGCTGTCATAACGCAGAAGATGTGCGTTGGTTTCGACCGGGCCGAGGTCGTTGATGGCCACGACCTGAATATCGGTGCGGCCCGACTCGACGATGGCGCGAAGGATGTTGCGGCCGATGCGGCCAAAACCGTTAATTGCGACGCGAACTGCCATTTTCTCTTAATCTCCCGATAGGGTACTGCACATGCAGTGCTTCAAAACTCCGTCGGAACGGACAAATCGAACAGGATTCGTCCGACCGGACTGGAATGGAAACTCAAACGCCGGCGTTTTTACGACGCCGGCGTTCTTAAAATCATGCGGCGTTGAGCTTCTTCTCCGCAGCTTCGGCGGCATGTTCTGCCGTAATGCCGAAATGCTTGTAAAGATCGTTGATCTCGCCCGAAGCACCGAAGCCCTTCATGCCGATGAATATGCCGTTCTCGCCGATGAAGCGTTCCCAGCCGAGTGAGATTGCCGCTTCGATCGCCACCTTGACCGGCGCATTGCCGATGGTCGCGGTCTTGTAGGCATCGCTCTGCTGTTCGAAAAGCTCGAAGCAAGGAACCGAAACTACACGGGTGGCAATGCCTTTGCCTTCCAGCAGGTCGCGGGCCTTGAGTGCGATTTCCACTTCCGAACCGGTCGCGAAGATCGTCACCTTGGCATCCTTGCTTGCCGCAGCAAGTTCATAGGCGCCGAAAGCCGAAAGGTTTTCGTCGCGATGCTCGGTACGAACCGTTGGCAGGTTCTGGCGAGTCAGAGCCATCGTCGATGGCGTCTTCTTCGATTGCAGGGCAATCTGCCAGCATTCAGCCGCTTCGACAGCGTCGGCAGGGCGGAACACATTATGGTTCGGAATGGCGCGCAAGGCGGCAAGCTGTTCTACCGGCTGGTGGGTCGGGCCGTCTTCACCAAGACCGATGGAGTCATGCGTCATCACGTAAACGACGCGGATGCCCATCAGCGAGGAAAGGCGCATGGCCGGACGGCAATAATCCGAGAAGGTCAGGAAGGTGCCGCCGTAAGGGATCAGCCCGCCATGCAGCGTCATGCCGTTCATGGCTGCTGCCATGCCGTGCTCACGGATACCGTAATGGACGTAACGCTGGCCGTAGTCTTCCGGCGTTATGGCCTTGGTCTGGCTCGTCTTGGTGTTGTTCGAACCGGTGAGATCGGCGGAGCCGCCGATGGTTTCCGGCACGACACCGTTGATGACTTCCAGTGCCATTTCCGAAGACTTGCGGGTTGCGACCTTCGGCTTGTCGGCGGACAGCTTCTTCTTGTATTCGATGATGGTTGCATCGAAGTTGGAAGGCAAGTCGCCACGCATCCGGCGCTCGAATTCAGCGCGGGTGTCCGCGTCGACGGCAGCAAAGCGCTTTTCCCATTCCTGACGCTTCTTGGCGGCATTCAGACCGGCAACGCGCCAGCCGTCCAGCACTTCTGCCGGAACGACGAAGGGTTCAGCACTCCAGCCGAGCGCCTTGCGGGTTGCAGCGATTTCTTCAGCACCGAGCGGCGAGCCATGCACCTTGTTGGTGCCAGCCTTGTTTGGTGCGCCGAAGCCGATGGTCGTCTTGCAGGCGATGAGCGTCGGCTTGTCGGAAACCTTGGCCAGTTCGATTGCCTTGGCAATCGCATCCTGATCGTGACCATCAACAGCCATGGTGTTCCAGCCGGAAGCGGCGAAACGGGCTGGCTGATTGGTATTGTCGGAAAGCGTGACCGGGCCGTCGATCGAGATGTTGTTGTCATCCCAGAATACGATCAGCTTGTTCAGCTTCAGATGACCGGCAAGCGCGATGGCTTCCTGGCTGATGCCTTCCATGAGGCAGCCGTCACCGGCAATCACATAGGTGTAATGGTTGACGAGGCTGTCGCCGAACTGTGCATTGAGGATACGTTCGGAAAGCGCCATGCCGACGGCATTGGCGATGCCCTGTCCGAGCGGGCCGGTCGTCGTCTCGATACCGGCGGCGTGACCATATTCCGGATGGCCTGCGGTGCGCGAACCGAGCTGACGGAAATTCTTGATCTCGTCGATGGTGATGTCTTCGTAGCCCGAAAGATAGAGCAGCGAATAGAGCAGCATCGAGCCGTGGCCTGCGGAGAGCACGAAACGGTCGCGATCCGGCCAGTGCGGGTTTTGCGGGTCGTGCGAGAGAAAACGGGTATAAAGCGTCGTCGCTATATCGGCTGCACCCATCGGCAGGCCGGGATGGCCCGAATTGGCTTTCTCTACCGCGTCCATAGAGAGGAAGCGGATCGCGTTCGCCATCTGGTTTTGTTTGTCGGAATTGGTCATGGTCTCAGCCGTCTTTCCTTGGGAGGGGTTAACGGGGTTGCGGCGATGCCTTTTGCCTGAGCACGATCCGTGTCCAAAACGGCTTCATGCGTTTCGGGATCACGCTCCAGAAGGCATCGGGACACATAGCACCTGCGTATAAGGAGTCAATAAACCGATGAATTTTGGGCAATAAACTGTCCGCGACTAATCGATTGAGTTGTGTGGAAAGCTGTAGAACAATCACCGAAAAGCCGTTTTTGCACCGATAACGGTGCATGAACGTTTAGATGCGCCCCTCATTTGTTGCTTATCGGGCGGGTGATTATTACAATCTTTTCAAAGATGCCCGTCCCGCAGGCGCGATTCGATCCCCATAAGTTGGCCCGCGAATTGGCATTGGAAAGGATATGGATGGCACCCGAAACGACCCTCAGGCAAGTCTTGGAACGGCTGGAAAAGGCACTCAATACGCTTGAACAAGCGGTCGATCTGCGGCTGGACAAAGAAGGCGACTTCGCCGAGGCCGAGGAGGAGGTACAGCGTATGAATGCGGATCGCAGCCGTCTCGCCCAGGAACTCGATCAGTCGGAAGCGCGCGCCGAGCGGCTGGAAGCTGCTAATCGCGAGGTTTCGCGTCGCCTTGTGACTGCGATGGAGACAATCCGCGCTGTTCTGGACCGATAGGAGGCTACCATAGCGACCGTAACCGTTACCATCGATGGCAAAGCCTACCGTATGGCCTGCGACGAAGGACAGGAAGAACATCTGTCCGGGCTTGCCGACCGTTTCGATCAATATGTCACGCATCTCAAAACGTCCTTCGGGGAGATAGGCGATCTGCGCCTGACCGTCATGGCCGGGATCATGGTGATGGACGAGATGGCCGAGATGCAGAAACGTATCAACGGTCTGGAAAGCGAAGTTGAAACGCTGCGCCGTGCACGTGATGAAGCGCTTGGTCGCGCCGATAGCAACGATGCTGCCTTGACAGGCATGCTGTCGGACGTGGCGTCGCGCATCGAGCAGGTGGCGTCGCGCATTGCGCCACGGAACAGCTGAACTTCGTCCAGATTTTTCTGAAAAGTTTTCCTGTTAAGCCGGTGTAAGCCACTGGCGTTCCCATCGGGCAGGTACTATATTGGGCCTTGGCGAACTGCGCTTCCCGACAGGTGTAACAGCATCCCCGGGGCCTTATTGATCTCTAAGGGAGCTGTCCCTGTGAAGGCTTGCGGGCTTTCGCATATGGCGCCCACCTACTTTGTAGGTTCCCGGGATCAATCACTACCATCGGTCGTCGTGGTCGCCGCTTTCTTTTCCTCTGGCTGTCGCAGGATAGCTATGAGCTTGATCTAACGGACAATTTGTTCGTAAACATGCGCAAAGCTCCAACGATTTGCGCTCTTGATGAAATCTCCTGAAACAGCATCGCCCGATTCATCGGAAAGACTGGCCGTCGCGGTACCCATCGCATTCGTCTACGGCCTTCTGCTTTATGTCATGATCTGGTCGGGCCAATATGCGGATGCGATGCCCGTCATTGCGGGCCTGATGCTGTTACCGATGGCTGTTGCCAGCCTTGCTTCGAGCCTTTCCGACCCGCGTGCGCAAAAAAGCCTATGGCGGCATGTCCGTATGGGATGGGCTATCATCGCCGGGCTTGTCGTTACCAGCATGGTCTTTTTCCATGAAGCAGGAATTTGCGTGGCCATGGCCGCTCCGTTTTTCATGGTGTTCTCGGCGCTCGGTTCGACGGTGACCTTGTGGATCATCCGGCAATTTCGTTCGCGTCGCACCACGACGCTGGTGATTGCGCTGCCGCTGCTCGTTCTGCCAGCCGAACTTCAGATGTCCTACACCCCGCATGATGGCGCTGTAACCACGGTGATCGAGATCGCAGCGCCGCCGGAAGTCGTCTGGCAGCAGACGGTTGAAATCCGCAATGTGCGCCCGGACGAACTGTCGTGGACATTCAGCCATGGCGTTCTTGGCGTGCCGCAGCCGGTGGATGCAAGGCTGAACGGTACTGGTGTTGGAGCGGTACGCGACTTGCAGTGGACGCACGGCGTCAATTTTCAGGAAATCGTCACGCAATGGGAAGAAAATCGGCTTCTGGCGTGGGATTTCCGCTTCGGCCCTGGCTCCATA
Organism: Brucella cytisi; assembly: GCF_038433355.1. Lineage (NCBI taxonomy): Bacteria > Pseudomonadati > Pseudomonadota > Alphaproteobacteria > Hyphomicrobiales > Brucellaceae > Brucella > Brucella cytisi. Next base: position 87,791 of record NZ_JBCAUP010000020.1, on the reverse strand, counting down.
CCGCCCGAGGTGGAAGCGCATATCAAGGTCGACAGCACCTATCTGAAGCTTGCGCAGGGGGATTATCGTCTTGAGCCTCTCACGAATGGTCACACGCGTCTCACGCTGACGACCCATTATCAGATCGCCACGCCGATCGATTTTTACTGTGACCTGTGGGGCAAACTGTTCCTCAATGACTTCCACGGCGTTGTTTTGAAGGTCATTCGTGACCGCTCGGAGAAGATCGCGTATGGCGCGGGCGGGATCACTTGACGGATTGGCTCTTTGCGGTTCCACTGCATGGTGAAAAACGGCAGCAGGGAGTGGCTTGGAATGACGGCAACGGAGCGCAGCCCCGGTCTGGAAAAGCAGGAGCTTAGACGCAAGGTTCTGGCGGTCCGTGATGCGCTTGATCCGCGCTTTCATTACGAGGCTTCGCTGGCAGCAGCCAAAAAAGGTGAAGCTGCAATTGACGTTCCCAAAGGCACCTTGATTGCTGGTTATTGGCCGATCCGTTCTGAAATCGACCCACGCCCATTATTATCGGCGCTTCGCGCCAAGGGTGCCCGGCTTTGCCTCCCCGTTGTTCTGGACAAGGAAACGATTGCCTTTCGTGAATATCTGCCTGATGCCAGATTGCGTCAGACGGGTTTCGGCACGATGGGGCCGGGAGCAGATGCGCCGATTGTCGATCCTGCGATCCTGTTGATGCCACTTGCAGGTTTTGATCAGCGTGGGCATCGACTTGGCTATGGTGCAGGACACTACGACCGCGCGCTGGCGCGGTTCACCGAACGCGGTCTGCAGCCGCTTTTGATCGGCATGGCTTTCGACTGCCAGGAAGTCGAGCATGTGCCAAATGAGCCGCATGATATCGCGCTCAACCAGATCCTGACCGAGAGCGGCTTGCGCCCGGTTGGAACCGAGCTGCCGCTCTAAATTTTGTTTTCGTGCATGTCCCCCAAAACCGGTTCGCGCTTTTGGGGGACATGCATTAGTTTTTTCCCCTGCATTTATGCGAGGTCAGGCAATTCCGCCTGACTGCAAAATGCCCTGATCGGCTTGCGTTCGCTTGGCGCAAGTTTATAAGGCATTCTCATGAGATTGCTTTTTCTTGGTGATATGGTGGGCCGGTCGGGCCGCACCGCGGTATATGAAAAACTGCCGGGGTTGATTTCCGATCTGAAGCTGGACTTCGTAATCGTCAACGGCGAGAACGCCGCGGGCGGTTTTGGCATTACGGAAGAGATTTTCCACGATACCATTCGTGCTGGCGCCGACGTTGTCACGACCGGCAACCACGTGTGGGATCAGCGCGAGGCGCTGGATTTTTCCAAGCGCGAAGACCGCTTTCTGCGCCCGGCAAACTTCCCGAAAGGCACAGCCGGAAAAGGTGAGGGGCTTTATATCGCCAAAAATGGCGCCCGCGTTCTCGTGTCGAACGTCATGGGCCGGGTGTTCATGCACCCCGATCTCGATGATCCGTTCATCGCGGCCGAGAAAATTCTGGAAGCCTGTCCCCTTGGGGAACAAGCCGATGCCGTGTTCTTCGATTTCCATGCTGAAGCGACGAGCGAAAAGCAGTGTTTCGGTCATTTTGTCGATGGTCGCGCCAGCGCTGTTGTCGGGACTCACACGCATGTCCCGACCGCCGACTGCCAGATATTGCGCAATGGCACAGCCTATATGTCCGATGCAGGCATGTGCGGTGATTATGATTCCTCACTGGGCATGGACAAGGAGGAACCACTCAACCGCTTCCTGTCGAAAGTGCCCAAAGGACGGTTCGAAGCGGCGAATGGTCCGGCTACCGTCTGCGGTGTGGGCATAGAGATTTCGGATCGCACGGGGCTTGCAGAAAAGGCCGCTCCCTTGCGCATCGGTGCGCATCTGGAGGAAACCATTCCGGCATTCTGGCGATAACGTCTTATTTTATCTTGAAGTATGATGTTATCTATAATTAGGCCGCTATTTTAATCTGGCAGCTTTCTGCCAGTTGAATGGATTTTCCAGACTACTATCTCCTTGCAACGAGTTTTTTTGCAAGGGGACGCAACTCAATGGATTTTTTTGCCGAGTATCTGGGATTTCTTTCGACCCCCGCCGGCTGGGCCGCGCTGGTTACGCTGGTGACGATGGAAGTCGTCCTAGGTATCGACAATCTGATCTTCATCTCGATCCTTACCAACAAGCTACCTGCCTCGCAGCAGGCGCGCGCCCGCCGCATCGGCATTGGCGCGGCGCTCATCCTGCGCCTGGCGCTTCTTTTCACGATCTCGATCATCGTCCAGCTCAAGGATCCGATCTTCGAGGCGTTCGGCCATGGCTTCTCCTGGCGTGACATCATCCTGATTGCCGGTGGCCTGTTTCTTGTCTGGAAGGCGACCAAGGAAATTCACCACACGGTCGATCCCGATGATGGCAAGGAAAACATCGGCGGCAAGGTGGCTCAGCTCACCATGGGTGCCGCCATCGTGCAGATCCTGATCCTTGATCTGGTTTTCTCGGTCGATTCGATCATCACCGCCGTCGGCATGACCGACGAGATCGCCATTATGGTCATTGCCGTGGTCGCAGCCGTTACTGTCATGCTGCTTGCAGCCGATCCGCTTTCGCGGTTCATCGCGGCGAACCCAACCATCGTCATGCTGGCGCTGGGCTTCCTGCTGATGATCGGTATGACGCTGATTGCTGATGGTTTCGGCTTCCACGTGCCGAAGGGCTATATCTACGCTGCTATGGGCTTCTCAGCGCTGGTCGAAGCGCTCAACATGCTGGCGCGGCGAAAGCGCAAAAGCCAACAGTAAAAGCCAGATACAACAAGGCCACCCGTCTCATCTTGAGGCGGGTGGCCTTGTTATTTTAACGCCGTGAAACTGGTCTGTTGTGACAATTCTCGTGCAGAGGTTCGACCATTCGCAACGCTCGCAGGCTTTGCGTAATGTGCCTTCTGCAAAAGCGCTGCGCATTACGGCAAGCCGCTCTGCGTCGAGCCCGAAACGGTTCTGCGTGGAAAGCGTCTGCCCGAGAAGTTTGCCTACGGCCTCCAATGCCAGCCGGTCACGCTCGCGAACACTCGCTTCGTAACAATGGCAATCGCCCCCGCAGAGCAGGGGCGCGCAAATGTCGTCAGGGCCATCGACCAGAAAAATCTCTTCCCCTTTGCTGAGCCGCTCAGCAATCCTGTCGTAGTTTCGACGAAAGCCGGGCTGTAGCCTTTGCCGACATAAGTCAGCATGCACAGGAGATGATGGCCGCGCAGGCGTACTGTCACCTGGCAGATCAGGCCTTGCCGTCGCGGGCGATGGCCTTGAGGATCGCAGCGCCGAGAGCCGACTTGATGAGGGCGCCGACGAGGAACGGCGTCACGCCGAAGGCAACGGCCTTTTCAAGGCCAATGATGCTGGACAGCCAGGCCGCGCCAAGAGCAAGGCAGACCACATTGGCGGCAAGGAACGAAACGAAGGCGAGGCCGATGCGGTTACCGTTCCAGCCGCGTTCGGCCAGATAGCCGGTCAGCGCGGCGATGATCGGGAAGGAAACGAGATAGCCTGCGGTCGGGCCTGCGAAATGCGGAAGACCACCAGCGCCGCCTGCAAGAACCGGAAGGCCAAGCATGGCTTCGCCGAGCCAGGCCAGAACAGTGGCCATGCCAAGACGCCAACCATAAAGCGCGCCGATCAGCGGAACGATCAGGGTCTGCAGTGTGATCGGGACCGGAATCATCGGAACTTCGATCTGCGACGAGACGGCGAGAACCAGCGTGCCAAGCGCAACGGCTGCAAGGCGCATTGCAGGGGAACGGGATTCCAGATTGAGCGGGCTGAAGGATGGGCGCGTCTGGGTGATGGTCGTCATAGCTTCCTCAAATTATAGATAAAATTGAGATTCGATCTATATCTTCTTAAAGCTCCTGGCGATAAACGCAAGAGGCGGAACAGGCAGCATGGCGTGCTGCTGTGGGAGACGCGCGCAGAGACCCGGTCGTGCAGATGAAAATCTGTGCGAATAATCCGTCACTACAGCCTGGAATGGGGACGCCGAAAATAAGATGCTTATCTGTGCAATCGCCTGATCAACCGACAATCGCAAACGAATCGCGCGTCTTGCCCGATGCGGTCTTGACCGGACGGTGCCCGATCCATTGTACATGCCTGGCGAGGATAGTGACTGCGCTCTCGACATCGTTCTGGCGCAGCGCCCGCAATATGGCACGATGGTCGTGGTCGGTGCGGGTTTCCCACTCCGACCGCCAGGTGGCGAAGAGAAATCGGGCGCTGGCAGCGTGAAGATCATCGATGGCTGCAAGCAGGCGCGGCATCTTGCACGGTTCGAGGATGAGCCGGTGGAAACGGCGGTTGGCGTCTTCCCAGCTTCTGACATCGCGTGACTTGTCGCCTTCCAGCGTGGCCTGCTCTGCGGCATCGAGCGTTGCCTGCGTGATATGGGGCGCGGCATGGCGTAGCGCCAGGACTTCCAGAGCAGCCCGCATTTCCGCCACTTCCCTGATTTCGCCGATGTCGAACGATGCAACCCGAACGCCACGCCGAGGTTCGGAAACGGCAAGCCCCTGAGCCTCCAGTCGCCGGAATGCTTCGCGCACCGGCACATGGCTGGTCTTGAACTCTTCGGCAATGTGATCCTGTCGCAGTTTCGTGCCGGGCTCGATCTCACCGGCGATGATGCGGTCGGCGAGAATGCGGCTGATACGGGCTGCGATGGTTTCGCTGGGGGTGTTTTGGGCGGGCTGAATCATGAATTTATAGATAATCCGCTTTGCCTGACGGGTCGAGCAATATTGCTTTTGTTGACAGAGATTCGGGGGGCAGCGGCGCTTTTGCTGGACGAATGGGCCTGAATTCCTTATAACGCCGCCATTCTGCACGGAAAGCACTGTGGCCCAACCTGCGGCCCTTCTCTGCTTGATCTCTGTTTCATGCGTGACGCTTTCTCCGTGCACAGCATTTTAAACAGAACAGGGGTGCCATGGCCGGCCATTCACAGTTTAAGAATATCATGCACCGCAAGGGTCGTCAGGATGCGGTGCGGTCGAAAATGTTTTCCAAGCTCGGACGCGAAATCACCGTCGCTGCCAAGCAGGGTCTGCCTGACCCGACGATGAACCCGCGCCTGCGTCTGGCGATCCAGAACGCCAAGGCGCAGTCCATGCCGAAAGACAATATCGAGCGCGCCATCAAGAAGGCCGCCGGTAATGACGGCGAGAATTATGATGAAGTGCGCTACGAGGGCCGTGGCCCCGGCGGCGTATCGGTTATCGTGGAAGCACTGACGGACAATCGTAACCGCACGGCATCGAATGTGCGTGCAGCCTTCACGAAGTCGGGCGGTGCGCTGGGCGAAACCGGTTCGGTGTCCTTCATGTTCGACCGTGTTGGCGAAATCGTCTACAAGTCCTCCGTCGGCGACGCCGACAAGGTTATGGAAGCGGCCATCGAAGCTGGTGCTGACGATGTGCAGTCCGGTGAAGAAGAGCACGTCATCATCTGCGCGTTCGAAGATATCGGCGAAGTGTCCAAGGCTCTGGAAGCTGCTCTCGGCGAAGCCGAATCGATCAAGACGATCTGGAAGCCGCAGACCAATACCGAGCTGGACGAGGAAAAGGCGCGTTCGGTTCTCAAGCTTCTCAACGTGCTCGAAGACGATGACGACGTGCAGAACGTCTACACGAACTTCGAAGTCAGCGACGAAGTGATGGAAAAGCTGAGCGCCTGATTTCTCGTGCTCACAACAATGATGCAAAACTCCCGGTTATCCGGGAGTTTTTTGTGCCCTGATGAATGAAATTCAGGCATAAAAAAACCCCGCCGAGGCGGGGCTTTTCAACCAGATGCAATATCGGATTAGATGCCGAGATTGCCGAAACGGTTCTTGAACTTCGTAACGCGACCGCCGCGATCGAGCAGGGTCTGCGAACCGCCCGTCCAGGCTGGATGGGTGGTCGGGTCGATATCGAGGTTCATCGTATCGCCTTCTTTGCCCCAGGTCGAACGGGTCATGTATTCGGTGCCATCGGTCATCACGACCTTGATGGTGTGGTAGTCGGGATGGATATTGGCTTTCATCTTCTCAATCCTGAAAGTCTGGGGTGAAAAGCGCAGCCTTGACTATCGAAACTGCGGCACTTTCGCCCAATGGCAGATATGAAGACCCATTACCTACAGGCAACGGCTTCCAAAAGGGTTGGCGAGCCTATACATCAGGCGCACGGCAATAACAAGGGCGCAAACACAAGAATGGCCGACCGGGATACTGAAATTGATATGAATCACGAATTGACTGCAGAAGATGGCCGCAAACGCCGCACGCTGAAGCCGCTGAAGAGAGTTTTGCCGTTCCTGGCACCTTATAAGGTCCTGGTTGCAGGCGCGCTCTTTTCGCTGGTGCTGGCCGCTGTAACGACCCTTGCTGTGCCCGTCGCGCTGCGTCGCATGATCGACCATGGCTTTACGGGATCGAATGCGATCTTCGTCAATAATTACTTCGGCATGCTCGTGTTGCTGGCGCTCATTCTCGCGCTGGCATCGGGCCTGCGCTATTTCTTCGTGATCTCGCTCGGCGAGCGAGTGGTCGCGGATTTGCGCAATGCGGTCTTTTCGCATGTGACGGCGCTTTCGCAGGAATTCTTCGACCGGTCACAGTCGGGTGAAATCGTTTCGCGCCTGTCGTCCGACACGACGCAGATCAAGTCGGTGGTGGGCGCTACGGCCTCTGTCGCGCTGCGCAACATGATTCTGGGTGTCGGCGCGCTGGCGATGATGGTCGTGACCAGCCCGAAGCTTTCTGCGCTGGTCATTGCTGCCATCCCGATCATCGTTGTGCCCCTGATCGCCTTCGGACGCTCGGTGCGTCGCCGTTCCCGTATGACGCAGGACATGTTGGCGAAGGCCAATGCCTATGCCAGTGAGCAGATTGGTGCGATGCGCACGCTGCAGGCCTTCACCAATGAGAGCATAGTGGTCGGGCGTTTTGGCAGCGCGGTAGAAAAAGCCTTTCAGGCGGCGCGTTCCTCCATTCAGGCGCGTGCAATCCTGACGGCTTTTGCCATTTTCCTGATCTTCTCCAGCATTGTTGCGGTGCTCTGGTTTGGTTCGCGTGATGTGCTGGCCGGCACGATGTCTGCCGGTACGCTCGGTCAATTCGTGCTTTATGCCGTATTCGCAGGCAGCTCCTTCGGTGCCTTGTCGGAAGTGGGTGGGGAACTGGCGCAGGCAGCAGGGGCTACGGAGCGGCTTGTCGAAATTCTGGACGAGCAGCCGGGTATTGCCGCGCCTTTGAAACCTGTTGCCATGCCGGTGCCGCCACGCGGTGAGGTCGTGTTCGATTCCGTGCATTTTTCCTATCCGACGCGGCCAGATGCACCGTCGCTCAATGGCGTCAGCTTCACCGTGAAGCCCGGCGAGACTGTTGCGATTGTCGGTCCGTCGGGTGCAGGCAAGAGCACGATCTTTGCACTCGTCATGCGCTATTACGATCCGCAGTCAGGTAAGATCCTGATCGACGGCGTGGCTTTGCCTGATGCTGACCCGCAGGCCGTTCGGGCGCGCATCTCAACCGTGCCGCAGGATGTGGCGATTTTCGCCACCAGCGTGCGCGAAAACATCGCCTTCGGTAGACCCGGAGCGAGCGACGAGGAGATTGTGGCAGCGGCAAAGGCAGCCCTTGCGCATGATTTCATCATGGCGCTCGACAAGGGCTATGACACGGAAGTCGGCGAACGCGGTGTGACGCTTTCAGGGGGCCAGCGCCAGCGCATCGCCATTGCGCGGGCAATCTTGCGTGCTGCGCCCATTCTTCTTCTTGATGAAGCGACATCGGCGCTTGATGCTGAAAGCGAAATGCTTGTGCAAAAGGCCCTGGACAGTCTGATGGCTGATCGCACGACGCTTGTCGTCGCGCACCGGCTTGCGACCGTGCTCAAGGCCGACCGCATTCTGGTGCTCGACCATGGCCATATTGTCGAAGAAGGCACACATCAAAGCCTTGTCGAGAAGGGCGGCATCTATGCCCGTCTCGCCAAGCTGCAATTCGAGGCAGGTGCTGGAGCCTTCGCTGCGAAGTGAAACGGGGGGCGTTGCCCCCGTTATTCCTTCTTATCGTTCGGTCAGCTTCAGCTCGATGCGCCGGTTCTTGGATCGGGCATCGGCTGTGTCGGAAGCGTCGAGCGGTTGATATTCCCCGAAACCTGCTGCAACGAGCCGGTTGGCCGGTACGCCATTGGCGATCAGGAATTTGACCACTGCGGTTGCGCGGGCTGACGAAAGCTCCCAGTTGTCGCGGAAGCGTCCCGTGCCAGTCAGAGGCACATTATCCGTGTGACCGTCGACACGCAGTACCCAGTTGATGTCATCTGGGATTTCCTGATTGAGCTGGATCACCGCGTCGGCAAGTTTCTTCATCTCGTCCTGACCGGCAGGATTGATATCCGCCGAGCCTGTCGGGAAAAGAACTTCCGACTGGAAGACGAAGCGGTCGCCGACGATACGGATATTCTCCTTGTCCGACAGGATTTCACGCAGGCGTCCGAAGAAGTCGGAACGATAGCGGTTCAGCTCCTGCACACGCTGCGCCAATGCGACATTCAGGCGGCGACCGAGATCGGCGATCTTGGCGTTCGATTCGCGGTCGCGACTTTCTGAAGCGTTGAGCGCATCTTCAAGTGCTGCGATCTGGCGGCGAAGGGCTGAAATCTGCTGGTTCAGCAGTTCCACCTGACTGAGTGCACGAGCGCTGACCTGCTTTTCGGCATCAAGGCTTTCGGACAGTTCGCCAGCGCGCTTTTCAGCGGCAGCACCTGCGCCGCTGCCTTCGTTCAAAAGGCTTTGCAGACGTGAACGCTCGCTTTCCGTGCTGGACAGCGAAGCCTGCAGATTGGCGATGGTGTCCTGCATGTCCTGCGAATTGCTGCGCTCCAGCGACAGAAGCTGTGTCAGTTCCTGTATCTGGCTATTGAGTCGTGCGAGAACGCTATCCTTGTTGTTCACCTCGCGGCTGAGCAGGAATTGCGCCAGCACGAAGACGGTAAGCAGGAACATGATTGCGAGCAGCAGCGTCGTCAGGGCATCGACGAAGCCCGGCCAGTAATCGACATGCCTCTGGGAGCGGCGGTTGCGGGCGAGGGACATGGCTGCTTACTCCGCCTTGTCCGTGCGATCGGATTTGCGGTCGTGCGAGCGCTCGCCGATGGCCTTGGTGAGACGATCAAGCGTCTGGCGGATAGCCTTCTGCTCGTCCGCTTGTTTTTCCACCCAGTCGCGCATGATCTGCTGCTCGCTGCGCATGTTCTTGACGAGGCCCTGTATGCCTTCGGCAAGATTGGCCAACGCTGCCGTGGTGCGCTGCGTGGATGCGTCGCCGCCATGCAGGTTCTGCAACCGGTCAGCCAGAACGCGGATTTCTTCCGTGCCTCCGTTCTGGTCGGCACCGATATCGGAACCGAGATCGGTTACGGAGGAAAGCCAGTTTTCCAGTTCTGTATAGAAACGATTTTGCGCGCGGCCCGCCTGAAGGTCGAGGAAGCCAAGAATTAGCGAACCCGAAAGACCGAACAGCGAGGACGAGAAAGCCGTGCCCATGCCGGAAAGCGGAGCCTGCAAGCCTGCCTTCAACGCATCCAGTACATCGCCGGTGCTTCCTGAATTCGGGTCGAGGGTCTGGATGGTGCGCCCGATGGAACCAACCGTCTCCAGAAGGCCCCAGAAGGTGCCGAGCAGGCCGAGAAAGACCAAAAGTCCGATCAGATAGCGCGATATATCCCGGCTTTCATCAAGACGTGTCGCGATGGAATCGAGGATCGAACGCATGGAGGCAGTGGAAAGCGCCATCGACTGGCGGCGGCCGATCAAAGCCCGCATCGGTGCAAGCAGGACGGGCGGTCGCGTGGTGCCGTCGCGGTCACCGTCGCGGAATGAATTGACCCAACGAATCTCTGGTAGAAGCCGCAGCACCTGTCCGAAGGCCAGCAGAATACCGATGAGAAGCACCAGGAGTATCAGGCCGTTAAGGCCGGGATTGGTGACGAAGAACGTATGGATCTGTCGCATCAGGATCGCGGCCAGAAAAGCCACGATAATAAGGAAGATCGCCATGGAGAGAATGACAATGCGCGGGCTCGACAGGCGATAGGGATCGTAATCGCGTCCCTCGTCCAGACGGTCCCGGGAAACTCTCAAATCGCTCATGCGTTCCGCTCCATGGTCGCGTGTTTGAAAAGAAGCCTACTTCATTAATTCGTGAAGCGGAATCATTGGAACAAGAAAATTACGCGGATTTGTGGTGTGCGCTGTCAGGTTCGCGGGATGGTCTGAATATTGTAGAGCAGAAAGTTTATAATATTAGATCCCGGGATCTTAATATGATGTATTTCTTATATATGCCTATATAATTTATGGTAATAAATAAATAAATAAGTTGATATTTTTAAGTTTTCTAATTTTGATAATTATTGATTTGTAAACTCAACTTTGTGAGAGGGAATAAGCATGAATTGGTGGAATATTCTTGGGAATATACTTGAGGTTCTGGGAAAGTTTCCCGGCCAACTGTAGCATAATTTTCTATAGATACGCTCTAAATTAATAAAAAGGCCGAGCCATTTAAGCGCTCGGCCTTGTTTCTATATTGCTGGAGATGACCCAGTTGAAACAAACCATTGGATCGACAAAGCAGCAGGTCTTTTTTAGATCGGTTTGTTGATCGTTTTCAGCAATGCCTTCTGAATGATTTCATTGCCTGCAACGATGGTCTTGGTGCCGAAAATGTCCTGACCGCCATTCTTGTCCGAGACGAAACCACCGGCTTCGCGGATCATAAGAATGCCTGCGCCGAGATCCCACGGATGCATGCCATCTTCCCAGAAACCATCCAGACGGCCGCCTGCAACATAGGCGAGGTCGAGTGCAACGGCGCCCATGCGGCGAATGCCTGCGGTTTCGGCCATGACATTGCGCAGTTCGACCAGATAATGCCCGTGATGGCCGCGACCCAGATGCGGGATACCCGTGCCGATAACGGAATCGACCAGCTTGTTGCGTGATGCAACGCGCAGGCGACGGTCATTGAGGAATGCGCCACCGCCGCGTTCAGCGGTGTAAAGCTCATCCATGGCCGGATTGTAGATGACGCCGGCGACGATCTGCCCCTGACGCTCGAGAGCGATGGAGACTGCGAAAACTGGAATGCCGTGCAGGAAATTTGTGGTGCCGTCGAGAGGATCGATCAGCCAGCGGTGCTGTCCGTCCTTGGATTCAACCTCGCCGGATTCTTCCATCAGGAAGCCATAATCCGGGCGGGCGCGGCTCAATTCCGTATAGATGATCTGTTCGGCGCGGCGGTCTGCCTGGCTGACATAGTCGCCGGGGCCCTTGAGAGAAACCTGAAGATTCTGGACTTCACCAAAATCGCGAGCGAGGCTGCGGCCGGCCTTCATAGCGGCCTGTACCATAACGTTGAGAAGGGCTGAGCGGGCCATTTCATTGTCCTTGTAAGCACGATCCCGAAGCGTGGATTTTGAAAGGGATCAAGCAGTTAATCATAAACAGAATGTCGAACATCCGAACCGAAACACATTCGGTGGAGGTCGAGGAATTGAGCGATCTGAGAAAGAACGGTCGCAATCTTTGCGACATGGATAAAGTGGTGCCTGATCCAGGCACCACAAATCTCGTTTTTCGTATTAAGCGCGGCTGACGTAGGTCAGTTCGTTGGTATCAACGATCACGCGTTCGCCGGATGCGATGAACGGCGGAACGAGGATGCGGATACCGTTTTCAAGTACAGCAGGCTTGTAGGACGAAGCAGCGGTCTGGCCCTTGACGACCGGGTCGGCTTCGGTGATCGCAAGCGTGACCTGATCCGGAAGGCGAATGCCGATCGGCTTTTCTTCATAGAGTTCGACAGTAACCATCATGCCGTCCTGAAGGAAAGCGGCACGGTCACCGACGAAATCCTTGGCCAGCTCAAGCTGTTCGTAGGATTCGGTGTCCATGAAGATCAGCGCTTCGCCCTGTTCGTAGAGGAACGAGAAATCCTTCTGTTCCAGACGAACGCGCTCGACGGTTTCTGCAGCGCGGAAACGTTCGTTGAGCTTGGTGCCGTTGATGAGGTTCTTCAGTTCGACCTGATTATAAGCGCCGCCCTTGCCAGGCTTGACGGCGTTGGTCTTGACCGCAACCCACAAGCCGCCAGCATGTTCGATGACATTGCCGGGGCGGATTTCGTTACCATTGATCTTCATGAGCTTGATCCGGAATGAAAATGTGAAACCATGTGCGGTTCGACGCATGACGACGAAAAGGCAACCGTCCGGCATTATTCCGGAGATTGCGCACCTGCCTTATACTCGAACCACGATAATCGGCGTCTCAAGACCATAAAAAGGCGCTTGGCGCAAGCCTGAGCGCGAAAAGAGAGCCAATGCAGCCTCAAAATTCGCCCAAAAATCAGCGGACGCGCAGATTGTTGGCGGTTTCTATGGCCTGTTTAATCTGGTCGTCAGCCAGTCCGTCCATCATGTCGTTGAGGTCTGGTGAGCGAAAACCGGCGCGCTGGGCAACAATATACCAGGCCGCTGCTTTGACGAGATCGCCTTCTGTGCCGATGCCATCGCGATAGAGGCGGGCGAGCCAGGCCTGTGCCATCACCATGCCGCGCTGTGCGCCAAGACGCATCCAGCCAAACCCCTGTTCGTAGTCGCGGTCGCCACCGCGGCCCTCGATCAGCCAGCGGCCCAGATCGAACTGCGCCGTATCATAACCCTGTGCGGCAGCAAGCAGGAGATAGACGCGCGCTTTCTTGTCGTCGCGGGGGATGGTCGGGGTACCGTTGGCATAAATCTGGCTGAGTGCATATTGTGCATCGGCCAGCGTGGCCCCGGCCGCCTTCTCGAACCACGGGAAGGCGAGATCGATGCCCGGCTTGCCCGGCGTTTTTTCCATCAGCATCTGGCCGTAGTTGAACTGCGCCATGGCATTGCCACCCTCGGCCGCCTTCTTCATCAGTTCCTCTGCCTTGACGGGGTCTTTCCTGGCGTAGGTGCCCTGAAGCAGAAGTGCGGCATAGCGGAACTGCGCTTCTACAACACCGTTATTGGCTGCTTTCTCGTACCATTCCGCCGCCAGTTTCTGGTTGGCGGGGATGCCAAGGCCGCGCGCATAAATTTCTGCAATGAGTGTCTGCGATGCCGGATCACCCTTTTCAGCCTGTGGCTTGGCCAAATTGAAAGCGGTCAGATAAAGGCCACGCTGAAATGCACCGAAAGCCTCGTCTGCCGGTTTGTCGCCGAAACGGCTTGGGTCGATGTGGGGCATCGGTTCGGTCGTTGCCGGTTGCGGCAGCATCACCGGCTTGGCAGGCTTGTCGGCTTTCTTATCCTGATGATCGCCCTGATGGCTGTTCTTTTGACCGCGCACCGGCTCGCCCGCTGCCAGAGCAGGCAGGACCGGCAGCGCGATTGTCAAAATGGCAGCGAGAAGAAATTTGTTCTTCATGGGCATCGGCAAGACCTTGATGAAGGGATCAGTTTTCAAAGCGTGGCGCGTTCTCATCGAGAAGCCGGTTGGCTTCCGCGACAGCTTTTGCAGGGTCTTCGGCGTCGAAGACCGCTCGACCGAGCGCAACGAAATCCGCGCCGGTTTCGGCTGCGGGGATGATGCTTTCCAGCGTGCTTCCGGCTTGCGCGATGCTGGGAATTTCCACCATCTGCGACCACCATTCGGCCAGCGACAGGTTGCGCGGATGGGCATCCGGCTTGTTATCCGCACCGATCTTGCCGAAGAAAACATAATCGGGCTGCAACTCGCCGATTTCCATTGCGCCATGGCGGTCGCGCAGATTGCCGGTGCCGACGATCATCTTCGGCGTATGTTTTTCGATCGCATCTGCCAGATCGGCAGCCTTGCCTTCGATATGAACGCCATCTGCACCGACGCGACCCGCGATGCGCGTATCGTTCAGGATAAGCGCGGCGGCACCTTTTTCCTGAATGACGGGGATGACCTTTTCAGCTGCGGCCTGAAAAGTGGCTTCGTCGAGATCGCCGGTGTCGAGAATGACGCTTGCAACGTCGCCGCCCGAGAGCGCAGCCGTCAAAAGCTTTGCGAGGGCCGCGCCGTCGGCAAGTGGAGGCGCAACCAGCACGATGCGGCAGCGTTCGGTTTCAGTCTGGTGAGCGGGCGTGTTCATGAGCCAAGCCTAACGGGAAAAACGTGATGGAATTCGGGCAATAGAGGCGTTCTGTTTACCGGAAACGGAAGCGGGGCTCTATCTATTTGTTTTGTCGCATTTATGCGACGCAACCGGGCTTCGGCAAGTATTCATTGGCGAAACCTCCTCGGGCCCGCGCCAGTCCGGGCTGGCATAATGTTATCCACTGGAACGAAAGTTGATCGGAACCAACCCGGTTCTGCCGGGATTAACGCGTATATAAGCCACACCAAGACCGGGCGCTGAACGCTCCGGCAGAACGTGTGAAACTGTTCCGGCACCCATCCGGAATGACACGAAGAAAAGTGGAAAGGCTCGCAATCTCAAGTGCAGGCACTTTCCTTCAAAGATAGGCAGGCTGGTAAATGAATATTGCGACCGCTAGAGAAGCGATGCCCGCACAACCGACGAAAATGCGCGACACGCGCATCGACGTGTTTCGTGCGCTCGCGCTGCTAACGATCTTCATCAACCATGTACCCGGCACGATCTACGAGCATTTCACGCACAAGAATCTGGGCTTCTCCGATTCGGCTGAAGCTTTCGTGCTGATTTCCGGCATGGCCGTGGCGCTTGCCTATGGATCTAAATTCGCTCCCGGCAATCGCCTGCTTCTGTCGCTGAAAATGTGGCGCCGCGCTGGTGTGCTCTATACGACGCACATCATGACGACCATGGCGACCATCGCCATTTTCGCCGCTGCCGCTATCTTCCTGAAGCGTTCGGAGTTGCTTACGCAGATCAACATCGCGCCGCTGGTCAAGCACCCGGTCGAAGCGCTGTTCGGCATCGTCACGATGGGTCACCAGCTCGGCTATAACAACATTTTGTCGATGTATGCCGTGATGCTGGTTTTGACTCCGATCCTGCTTCTGCTGGCGCGCATCAGCCTGCCGCTCATGCTCGGTGTTTCCGGCACGGTCTGGTTCCTGTCAGGCCTCTATCACGTTGCGCCGGTAAATTATCCGACCGAAGGCGTCTGGTTCCTCAATCCGCTGTCGTGGCAGTTCCTGTTTGCAATCGGTATTGCAGGCGTGATTCATGTACGTCGCGGTGGCGAGCTGCCGAAGCATCCGCTGCTGATCGGCCTTGCCGTTGGCTATCTGGTGCTGGCGCTGGCATGGGTGCGTATTCCGCTTTGGGGCATCGACGCGTCGATGGGCCTGCCCATGGTTCTTACCGGCTTCGACAAGACTTTCCTGTCGGGTCCGCGTCTGCTGCACGTGCTGGCGATTGCCTATCTCATCGCCGTCGTTCCGACGCTGAACAATATTGCCCGGACGGCGCCGGATAATCCTCTCGCCGTTCTCGGCAAGCATTCGC
Source organism: Brucella cytisi (assembly GCF_038433355.1). Classification (NCBI taxonomy): domain Bacteria; kingdom Pseudomonadati; phylum Pseudomonadota; class Alphaproteobacteria; order Hyphomicrobiales; family Brucellaceae; genus Brucella; species Brucella cytisi. The sequence continues at coordinate 72,266 of NZ_JBCAUP010000020.1, read as the reverse complement.
TGCCGGTCTTCATTGCCGGTACGCTGCTGGCAATGGTTGCGCAGGTGATGAAGCTCGTGAACCCGGGCGGCCTGCCTTATGACACTTTGCTGATCGCAACCGGCATCGTGATGCAGTTCGCACTGGCCTATTATCTGGAATGGCTGCCAACCATCGGTTGGGGCAAGAAGGGGGCTCCCGTTTCGGCAAAGCCCGCTGTTCCTGCTGCCGAACCCGTCAAGATGCAGGTTGCGTCAAGCTCCAAGCCTGCGATGCAGCGCTATTAACCACTACTGATCAGCCGCCCATTTCGGGCGGCTTCTCTTTGAGTGAAAAGTGCCGGATTGCGTGAGATTATCCACAGCGCTACGCAGAAATTAACCATTCATTAATCTTAAGAATGTTAAATGGTTTACATCCAGTTCGGCTGGATTCTTACCGAGTGGTTTAGCCACTCTGTTTGACGCCTCCCTGTTAAACTCCTGAGAGCCGCCATTGCGGCTCTTTTTTTGTGCGCTTTTTGCTGCATATCGGGGGAATATCGATTTCCACATGCAGGCGTGCGGAACGGAACAACTGCCCAATCCGTTCTATTTACAAGCTTTCGTCAAAAGCCTCTGAAAATGTTAACCGAATGTTAAACATAAACTTGCGCGACGGTGTATGAAGGTGCAGTTTATCGTGGACTTGTTTAGCACAGCTGTTCCGTCTCAGCCTCCCTCATGGTCGAACAGCGGTTCAATGGTTTCATTCGTATCCGTCTGGCATATCCCACTGGACGAATACGGCAACGGAATGGGCCGCCGATACAGGCGGTCATGCAAGGTGGCAGAGCAGTGATTAGCGAACAGAGCCAGATGCCGAGCAATATGATCAGCCTCGCAGAGCGCATGGTTTTCTCGGATTCGTTCAAGCCGATCTATGCAGAAGGCATGGATATGGTCGAGGAAGCGGCAAGCTATCTCGACGGCGAAGGCCGTGAGGACGCCCGCAATCTTTCGCGTGTGGCTGCGACGCTCTATGCCGCCGAATCGATGCGTCTGACCACGCGCCTGATGCAGATTGCTTCATGGTTGCTGCTCCAGCGCGCGGCGCGCAACGGTGAAATGACCCGTCAGCAGGTTGCAGCCGAGAAAGCCAAGGTGCGTCTTGATACGCCATCGGCGGGTGAAATCGCACAAGGCTGGTCCGAACTGCCTGCAGCATTCATGGAGTTGGTCGAACGTTCCATGCGCCTTCAGGCGCGTGTGCGCCGTATGGACCGCGAAGTTTACGGTGAAGTGGTCTCGCTGCAGGGCGTCCCACGTGGCAATCCGGTTTCCGAACAGATCGTATTGCTCAAAACTGCTTTTGGCGCTTCATAACGATTGATCATGTGCGCCCTTCGTAGCGCATGTTTCTCTTTTGTTCACTTTTCTGCTGTCAAGTGAATCCGTCTGAGGATAGGGTTCGCTTATGAAAGAAACGATTCGCATCATTGGTATCGATCCGGGCCTGCGCCGTACCGGCTGGGGCATTGTCGAATCGTTGGGCAATTCACTGCATTTCATCGGTTCGGGGACGGTGACCTCGAATGCCGAGATGGATCTCGCATCGCGCCTCTGCCAACTGCATGAAGGTCTTTCCAAAGTCCTGCATGAATATATGCCGCATGAGGCGGCGGTTGAACACACCTTCGTCAACAAGGATGCAACGGCGACGCTGAAGCTTGGTCAGGCGCGCGGCATTGCCTTGTTGGCGCCCGCGCAGGCTGGACTGCCCGTTGCCGAGTATGCGCCGAATGCCGTGAAGAAGGCTGTAATCGGCGTGGGACACGGTGAAAAACAGCAAATCCATATGATGGTGAAAGTGCTGATGCCGCGCGCATCGTTCGATACGAGCGATGCCGCCGATGCGCTTGCCATTGCCATTTGTCATGCGCATCACCGGCAAAGCATCGCAAGTGCGCGCCGGTTGCAACAACTTATCGCGTAGGTGGCCATGATCGGTAAGCTCAAGGGTGTGATCGATGAAATTGCCGAGGATCATGCCGTCATCGACGTGCATGGTGTTGGCTATGTTGCGTTTTGTTCGGCGCGCACGCTCGGCAATCTTGGTGGTGCGGGTGAGGCGGCCATCCTGTTTATCGAAACCTATGTTCGCGAGGACATGATCCGCCTTTATGGTTTTGCCAATCAGCTTGAGCGCGAATGGTTCCGCCTGTTGCAGAATGTGCAGGGCGTTGGCGCGAAAGTGGCTCTGGCTGTGCTTGGCACTTTGTCTCCATCGGAACTCGCCAATGCGATTGCATTGCGCGACATCGCCATGGTGTCGCGCGCGCCGGGTGTCGGCAAGAAGGTTGCTGAGCGCATCGTGACCGAACTCAAGAACAAGGCACCTGCCTTCGCCGGTGATGCGAGCGGCACGATCGGGCTCAAGCAGGAACTTGGCGCGGGCGCTGCTCCGGCGCCGGTTGCCGACGCGGTGTCGGCGCTTTCCAATCTCGGCTACTCGCGTGATCAGGCCGCCAATGCTGTCGCCGCGGCCTTGAAGGAAGCGGGGGAGAATGTCGATTCGGCCAAGCTCATCCGCCTGGGTCTGAAGGAATTGTCGCGGTGATTTACTTGCCTGAGCGATATGTTCATGCGAGGAGGATGGGATGAGCGACCGCAACCCTCTCATTGATGCTGACAGACGCGTAGACGAAGACAATACGCTGCGCCCGCAGACGCTTGACGATTTTGTCGGGCAGGCGGCAGCGCGCGCCAATCTGAAAGTCTTTATCGAGGCCGCCAAAGTGCGTGGCGAGGCGCTTGACCACGTCCTGTTCGTTGGCCCTCCGGGTCTAGGCAAGACGACGCTGGCGCAGATCATGGCCAAGGAACTGGGCGTCAATTTCCGCTCCACATCCGGCCCGGTCATTGCCAAGGCGGGTGATCTTGCGGCTCTGCTGACCAATCTGGAAGAGCGCGACGTTCTGTTCATCGATGAAATCCATCGTCTCAGCCCGGCTGTGGAAGAAATCCTCTATCCAGCCATGGAGGATTTCCAGCTCGACTTGATTATCGGCGAGGGACCGGCGGCACGTTCGGTGAAGATCGATCTTGCGAAATTTACGCTGGTTGCGGCAACGACCCGTCTCGGGCTTCTGACCACGCCGTTACGGGATCGCTTCGGCATTCCGACACGGCTCAATTTCTATACGGTCGAGGAACTGGAATATATCGTGCGGCGTGGTGCGCGCATCATGCAGATGGGTATTTCGCCGGATGGCGCGCTGGAAGTCGCCCGCCGTTCACGCGGTACACCACGTATTGCCGGACGGTTGTTGCGTCGCGTGCGCGATTTCGCGCTGGTCGCCGGCGCCGATGTCATCGATCGCAAGATCGCTGATGAGGCGCTGTCACGCCTTGAAGTGGACAACCGCGGGCTGGATCAGCTCGACCGGCGTTACCTCAATATCATCGCGCGCAATTTCGGCGGCGGTCCGGTGGGGATCGAAACCATTGCCGCCGGCCTGTCAGAGCCGCGTGACGCAATTGAAGACATTATCGAACCCTATTTGATCCAGCAGGGTTTCCTGCAGCGCACGCCACGCGGCCGCGTTTTGACGGCTGTCGCGTGGCAGCATCTCGGATTGCCTGCGCCTGCCGAAATCATTCAGCAGTCGCAGTACGGCCTCTTCATGGAAGACGAATGACGGAACGACAGGAACAATTGGCGCAGGCTGCCGTATCGGGCGAACTGAAAGACGGCGCGCATCTGCTCTATGCGCGCATCTATTATGCTGATACGGATTTTTCCGGCTTCGTTTATCACGGTCGCTATCTGGAATTCTACGAACGCGGACGCACGGATTTCCTGCGTCTGCAGGACGTTCATCATATCGAATTGGCTGAGGGCGCGCTTGGCGAAGAAATGGTCTGGGTCGTTCGCCGCATGGAGATCGATTACAAATCGCCCGCGAAGATGGATGATCTTATTTTGATTGAAACCCGCGTCAGCGAAATTCGCGGCGCGCGGGTCATCATGGCGCAGAAAATTACCTGCGGGGAGCGTCTGCTTTCGGAGGCGAAGGTAGAGGCCGTCATGATAACCAAAGAAGGCCATCCGCGCCGCATTCCCGACGAATGGCGGGAAGCTTTCACCAACAACCGCAAGAACTGAGTCCCAGGACCGCTCCAATGACTGTCTTCACTGGCATGTTCGTGCGGAATTCGATGCGCTAGCGGCAAATATACCTATTTGGGCGAATGCTAACGCATCTTTAACCATAATATTCCATTAATCACCCTGACGGAATCGGTGGAGAGGCAGGCTTGAAGCGCAGCGCCTTCCTTTCACCAAAATTAACCGTAACAAGCGCGTGATGGATTTAAAGTTGAAATCCGGAATGGCGGTTGCGGTGCGAAGTGTCGGCCGCTCGTCGGGCAGGTACGGCTTCAAGTTGAAAAGCTGCGCAGGTTTGGAGCGTCTGTTTTCAGACGTTGAGTAACGGATTTGCGATACCGCCCGGTCATGTGGCCGGGCGTTTGGATTCGAGGACGGTAGATCGATGGAAAATGTTGCGTTAGCGGCCCCCGCCGCCGATGTTACCCTCTGGGGCCTGTTCATGCAGGCGAACTGGGTCGTCAAGCTGGTTATGCTTGGCCTGCTGTTCGCCTCGATCTGGACTTGGGCTATCATCGTGGACAAGACGATTGCTTACGGACGGGCACGGCGCGCGATTGATCGCTTCGAGCAGACGTTCTGGTCCGGCCAGTCGCTGGAGGAACTCTATCGCAATCTCGGCGAACGCCGTACCACCGGCATGGCGTCCATCTTCATGGCCGCGATGCGTGAGTGGAAGAAATCATTCGAGAAGGGCGCTCGCTCGCCCATTGGCCTGCAGATGCGTATCGACAAGGCCATGGATGTCGCGCTGGCGCGCGAAAGTGAAAAGCTCGACTCGCGTCTGGGCTTTCTGGCGACCATCGGTTCTGCTGCCCCCTTCATCGGTCTGTTCGGTACGGTTGTCGGTATCATGACCTCGTTCCAGGCAATCGCCGCTTCCAAGAACACCAGTCTTGCCGTTGTGGCGCCGGGTATCGCCGAAGCACTTCTGGCAACGGCAATCGGTCTTCTCGCCGCTATTCCTGCCGTTATTGCCTACAACAAGCTGTCGGCGGATGCGGGCAAGATCGGCGGACGGCTGGAAGGATTTGCGGATGAGTTTTCCGCCATACTGTCGCGCCAAATTGATGAGAAGCTGACGCCGCGTAATTAAGCGGCTTCAAGCATCGAGTGTAGTTTCAGCCTTCGGGAATCTTGCAATGGGCATGTCGGTAGGAAATCAGGGAATGCAGTCGGGCGGGCGCCGCAGGCGCGGCCGCAAGAAGGCATTGATGAGCGAAATCAACGTGACGCCATTCGTCGACGTGATGCTCGTTCTCCTCATCATCTTTATGGTCTCCGCGCCGCTGCTGACGGTTGGCGTGCCGATTGACCTGCCCGATACGCAGGCCAAGGCGATGAATGCCGATACGCAGCCGATCACTGTTTCGGTCAATAGCGAAGGCAAGATCTTCCTGCAGGAAACCGAAATTCCGATCGATGAAGTGGTGCCGAAACTCCAGGCTATCGCCAAGACGGGCTATGAAGAGCGCATTTTCGTGCGTGGTGACAAGGCTGCCGATTACGGTACCGTCATGAAAGTCATGGCCCGCATTTCCGCCGCCGGTTTCAAGAATATCGGCCTTGTGACCCTCCAGGAGCAGGATAGCTGACGCCATCATGAAGGCTGGCCTGACATCTTCTGTTGCCTTGCATGCCGTTGCGGTCGCGCTGGCAGTGGTTTCGTTTTCCTCGCCGAAGGCTTTCGACGTGCAGGATTCGGAATCGTTCCCGGTTGATATCGTACCGATCGAGTCGATGACGCAAATCCAGCAGGGCGAAAAGACTGCACCCATGAAGGAAAAGTCGGCTCCTGTGCCGACAACCAAACCGCAAACTGTTCCAAACGCCGAGAATTTTGGCGATCAGGATATCGACACCCAGACACCGCCAAAGCCTGATGCAAAGGCGAAGCCAATCGAGGCGGCGGAAGAACCCAAGGCGCAACCGGAACCGGTAAAAAAGCCGGAACCGAAGCCTGATCCGAAACCGGAACAGAAGCCTGAGACCAAGCCGACGCCGGTTCCGGCGACGGAAGTTCAGGCCAAGCCGGAAGAAAAGCAGGAAGTGAAGCCTGATCCGGTCGCGGAAGCCATCGAAAAACAGGCGGAAACCCCTGACGCTGAAACGCCGAAGCTGCCGGACAAGGTGCCAGCGCCCGACGCGAAGCCGAAGCCGCCGCAGGCGCAGACAGCAAAGACGCCGGACCGCAAACCGACGGAAGATAAGAAGCCGACGCAGAACGCCGCTCAGACTTCGAAATCGAAGAATGATGCGATTGCCGATGAGGTTGCTGCCCTGCTGAACAAGCAGAAAGCGGCAGGCGGCGGAGCCAAGCGTTCCACCGATCAGGCATCGCTGGGCGGCAAGAAGAATACTGGCGGCTCCAAGCTCAGCCAGAGCGAAATGGATGCGTTGCGCGGTGCGATTTCCAAATGCTGGAACGTGCCTGCCGGTGTGGCCGACGCGCCGGGACTGGTCGTGACCGTCAAGATGAAGCTGAACCAGGATGGCTCCATTCAGGGCTCTCCGGAAGTGACATCGGGTGGTGGCGGCGATGGTGTTGGTCGTGCAGCAGCCGAGAGCGCCAAGCGCGCTGTCGCACGCTGCGCGCCGTACAATCTGCCAGTCGACAAATATGATTCATGGTCGGAAGTGATCGTCAACTTCGACCCAAGCGAAATGTTCTGACCGGGTTTCCGGTCGCCAACCAACTTACTGCAAGGACAAAGAGGTCCCAGAAGACATGAAAATCGGCATCATCAATACAAAGATCCGGACGGTCTTTTCGGCTTTCGCGTGTATGATTGCCGCAAGCCTTGTCTGCACCATGCCGGCGCGCGCCGTCGTGGAAATCAACATCAACAAGGGTGTGATCGAGCCGTTGCCGATCGCCATCACCGATTTCCTTTCGGCTGATCAGCTCGGACCGAATATCACGTCGGTCATCGCGGCCGATCTTGAGCGGTCTGGTCTTTTTGCACCGATCGACAAGGGCGCCTTCATCGAGAAGATCTCCAATCCGGACGCGGCTCCGCGTTTCGAGGACTGGAAGGTCATCAATGCGCAGGCGCTTGTCACGGGCCGCATCACCAAACAGCCGGATGGCCGTCTCAAGGCTGAGTTCCGCCTGTGGGATACGTTTGGTGGCCAGCAGATGATCGGCCAGCAGTTCTTCACCACGCCGGACAACTGGCGCCGCGTCGCCCATATCATCGCTGACGCCATCTATGAGCGCCTGACCGGTGAAAAGGGCTACTTCGATACGCGTGTTGTTTTCGTCGATGAATCCGGCCCGGCACAGAAGCGTGTGAAGCGTCTTGCCATCATGGATCAGGACGGCGCCAATGTGCGTTACATTTCCGACGGTCGCGCCATTTCGCTGACGCCGCGTTTCTCGCCGAACCGTCAGGAAGTCACCTATATGTCGTTCGAAGGCGGTTCGCCGAAGGTGTATCTGCTGCAGCTCGAAACCGGCCAGCGTGAACTCGTCGGCAATTTCCCCGGCATGACCATTGCTCCGCGTTTCTCGCCCGATGGCCAGAAGGTTGTGATGAGCCTGCTTCAGGACGACGGCAGTGCCAATATCTATACGATGGACCTGCGCAATCGTTCGACCACGCGCCTGACCAACAGCCAGGCGATCGATACGAGCGCGTCCTATTCACCGGACGGATCGCAGATCGTTTTCTCCTCCGACCGTGGTGGACGTCCGCAGCTCTATGTCATGGGTGCTGATGGCTCCAATCCGCGCCGTATCTCGGCCGGTGACGGCAGCTATTCCACGCCGGTTTGGTCTCCGCGCGGTGATCTCATCGCCTTCACCAAGCAGTCGCAGGGCCAGTTCTCCATTGGTGTGATGAAAACTGACGGTTCGGGCGAACGCCTGCTGACCTCGGGCTTCCACAATGAAGGCCCGACCTGGGCTCCCAACGGTCGCGTGCTGATGTTCTTCCGCAAGGCGGCGGGTGCAGGCGGTCCGAAGCTCTTCACCATTGACCTGACCGGTCGCAACGAGCGCCAGATCCAGACGCCGAACTTTGCATCCGATCCGGCCTGGTCGCCGCTACTCGAATAGCGGATTCGCGGATAGTTATGGAAAGTGAAGGCGCGAAACTCCGGTTTCGCGCCTTTTTCATGGATAGAACGGTTCCGGTTCAACCGGAAACGGGAAACCGTTCTATCTCCTTGTTTTATCGCATTATCCTCACGCAAAACTGCTTCGCACTTTTGCAGGAAATGCTCAAATTGCCACAATCATTGCCAGGAAGCCGTGTTTCTGCCGTATTTTGCCCCCAAGGGCTAACACCAGAACTGCTGCCGGAAATCGCCGGTTGCATCTGGCCGCAAGAAAATATTAACCATACTTCTTGAGCCTGTCTTAACCTCAATATGATTATTGGATTGTTACGCAGGAACATCAAATCTTAAGGAGCTCCGGCCCATGCGCCGTATCCAGTCGATTGCACGTAGCCCGATCGCTATTGCCCTTTTCATGTCGCTCGCCGTTGCCGGTTGTGCGTCCAAGAAGAACCTTCCGAACAATGCCGGTGATCTGGGTCTCGGTGCAGGCGCTGCAACGCCGGGTTCCTCGCAGGACTTCACGGTCAATGTCGGCGACCGCATCTTCTTCGATCTCGATTCTTCGCTGATCCGCGCCGATGCACAGCAGACGCTTTCCAAGCAGGCCCAGTGGCTGCAGCGTTATCCGCAGTACTCGATCACGGTCGAAGGCCATGCCGACGAACGCGGTACGCGTGAATATAACCTTGCTCTCGGCCAGCGCCGTGCAGCTGCTACCCGAGACTTCCTCGCTTCGCGTGGCGTCCCGACCAACCGTATGCGCACCATCTCCTACGGTAACGAACGTCCGGTCGCAGTTTGCGATGCCGACTCGTGCTGGTCGCAGAACCGTCGCGCCGTCACCGTTCTCAACGGTGCAGGCAGCTAATCTGCGGGCACCTGACAGTGTTACGGAAAAGCGGCTTTCGAGCCGCTTTTTTCGTTTTTGACCGCCTGTTTGGTCGTTTCGACAAACTTTGGCCGAAGTCGCACTTGTCATAGTGAACGTCAAAAGGCCTTCGCTTTTCGCATTATCCGACGCAAAACCGCTTCGCACTTTTGCGGGAAATGCTCTAAAAGCGGAGCTGATCGTGCGGTAATCATGTTCAGCGTCTGTTCAGGCGCGGCACTCGATCATCGTGTTCGCCCCGAGTTGGATGGGTGAATCGGATGGATGAATTAGCAGGGGCAAAAGGGAATGAGGAAACCAATGAGGAAAGTGACGCTGGCAATTGCCATGCTGCCGCTTTTGGTGAGTGCTCCGGTTCTGGCGGCATCTGTTTCTTCGCAAGGGGGGATTCAGCTCGCGCAGGCAGGTGCTCCCGGCGGCGATCAGTTTTCGCAGCAGGTCTGCAATCTGGCACATCAAAACGCCCAGTCCTATACGCGCATCTTGCAGCTTCGCGACAAGATGCTGAAAATTCAGCGCGACAACGAAGCGCGTTTTCAGGCCTTGGAGAAGGGGCGTGGCGGCGCCCAGAAACATGTCAGCATCGGTTCGACGGCAATTCTCGATGACGCCATGCGTGATAATGGTAGCAGCGGCGGTCAGGGCGGCGGCTATCAAAGCCCCGGCCTGCAGCAGGAACTGGTGCGCAACCTGACCGGAAAGGTCGAGGACGTGGATGCTCAGATTTCTTTCACCGACAATCAGCTGCAAAAGACGCAGGAAGACAATGAATTCCGGTTTGAAGAACTGGAAAAGAAGAACGGCGTAACCTCGCCTGCTTCCAGTGGTGCAGCTCAAGCGGCTTCTGCGGCAGCATCGCCGGGCGCCGATCTCTGCGCGCAGGGCATGGGCAACCCCGCTGCGATAGCAGATGCGCTGGGTGCGCGTGCGGAAGCCATGAACTTCCAAATCCTCGAAATGCAGGACCAGATGCAGAAGATGCAGGAAGCAAACGAAGGCCGCTTCCAGTTTCTGGAAACCGGCAAGCGCGCCGATGCGGAAGTGCAGCAGGCTGGCGGCGACACGTCGCTCGCCGATGCCGGTTCCAGCCAAGGGACCAGTCAGGGCAATAACGGAAACCTCGATGGCGGGGTTTCCGGAAGCGCCCCGCAGAACGGTGGATACAACACTTCTTCGCAGACTGCGGCCAACCAGTCTTCTGGCGCCGATTCCATGGCTATTGGTTCAAACGCACCCGCGCAGGGTGGACCGGAACGTGGCGAGCCGCCGCAGTCGCTGGGTTCCATCCGGTTCGACGCCAATGGCAATGTAATCGGCGAAACGCTTGATGCCACACCGCGCACGGCACAGCCGGGTGCGACACCCGGCGCCACGTCGGGAGGAAATGCTGCAGGCGATACGGTCGCATCCCTTCCAACGGACGATAATCCCAGTTCGCTCTATCAGGCTTCCTATCAGTATCTGATGTCGGGCGATTACAAGGCAGCCGAAACCGGCTTCCGCGAGCATGTGAAGCGTTATCCGGCTGATCCCAATACGGCGGAAGCACGCTTCTGGCTCGGAGAATCGCTTTACGGTCAGGGCCGATATCCAGAAGCGGCGACGGTATTTATTGATACGCAGCGCGATTATCCCGATTCGAAGCGCGCGCCGGAAAACATGTTCAAGCTCGGCATGACGCTTGAAAAGATGGACAATCGCGATGTCGCCTGCGCCACCTTCGCGCAGATTCCAGACCGTTACCCCAAGGCAGCGCCTGCGATATTGAAGCGCGTTGCCGATGAGCGCAGCCGCGCAAAGTGCTGATTGCGGAGTTATTTCGTGGGGCTTAGCCCAAGCAATATTTCCAAATTATTCGAGCCATTCGGATTTGAGCAGGCCAAGGCCGTCATAGCCGCCGTTTCGGGCGGCAGCGATTCTCTCGGCCTGCTTTTCCTCCTCCGGGATTATATGGCCATGCTCCAGAACCCACCCCGGCTGATTGCTGTGACGGTGGACCATCAACTGCGCGCCGAATCGAAGGCCGAAGCCGAAAATGTCGGGCTGCTTTGCCGGCAATACGGGATTGAACACCGCATTCTCGTCTGGGACGAGGCCAAGCCCACAAGCGGGCTTGCCGCTGCTGCGCGGACGGCGCGCTATCGGTTGCTGGTGCAGGCCGCGCGGGATGTTGGCGGAGCCTTCATTGTCACCGGCCATACGCAGGACGACCAGATCGAGACCTTTCTGATGCGCAAGGAGCGTAGCGCCCACGCCGAGGCGCGCGGGCTTGCGGCCATGTCGTCGCGCTCGTTGCTGGACGGTCTTGGGCTCGAAGGCTCGGTTGAACTTGATCGTCCTCTGCTTTTCGTTTCCCGGCAGACACTGCGCGATGAATTGCGGGGCAGGGGGATCAATTGGGTGGATGATCCCAGCAATGCCAACATCGAATATGAACGGCCAAGAATTCGTCTGGGCATTGCTGCCGAGGCTGACAGACAGGTAGTTCTCGATCAGATTGCCGGGGCTGGAGCGGCGCGTGAGCGGGACAATGCCGCCTTGATTGCTGCGCTGGGCGATCCGGCGAGCTTGCGTGTAGATGCTGCCGGGACCCTGCTTGTCGATCCGCAGCTTTACGCCGTGCTTCCTGACAATGTGAGACGTCTCTTCGCAGGATTGCTTGCGGCCATCGCTGGCGGACGCCGTTTTCTGCCGGGCGATAGCGAGCGGTCGCGCATTGAACGGGTTCTGTCCGGAGATGATGACACTCATCGCCTGACCGTATTCGGCGCCCTCATCGAGCGCGGCGACAGTGGCTCACCGCATCGGTTTCTTCGTGAAAAACGCAATCTGCCAAAGCTCCATCTGAAGCCGGGCAAGCCAATTGTCTGGGACGGGCGATTCCGTTTCTTGAACCAAAGCGCAACGGGTTTTGATCTTGCGGCACCGGGAAGGCAGGAACTTACGGACTTCCTGAAGTCGCAGAATATCGAGATCGAATCTCGAAAACGTGAGGCATTGCTGGTTTCACCTGCTCTTTATAGGGAAGGCAGGCTGTTCGCCTTGCTGTTTCTGCAGGATGGAGAATTTCAGCAAGACATTCATATCGAACGGCATTTTGCGATCTTCGATCACGTGTTGCCGGGGCATGATTTCGATCTTGCAAGGGCCGTGGAAGCCCGCATCGGACGTATCTGCGCGGAAATGTCCTAATTTTTGTAAACCAGAGTGAGAAGAATCGAGGATGCGGGGTCGAACGCGCCTTGGCAAGGCCATCCTTCGATCCTATGTTAGACCGAAACATCGTTCCGTGCCCGCGGAATGGCCGTGGTATCGATTGGACCCGATATGAATCCGAACTATCGCAACTTCGCCCTTTGGGCGATCATTGCTCTTCTTTTGATCGCGCTGTTCAACCTGTTCCAAAGCCCAGGTCAGCGCTCCAATTCCCGTGAAGTTTCCTATTCGCAGTTTATTGACGACGTTTCCAACGGTCGCGTGAAATCGGTCACGATTACCGGCCAGCGGATCAGCGGTACGTTTGCTGATAATGGCTCGACCTTCCAGACCTATTCGCCGGGCGATACGGGTCTTGTTTCGCGCCTTGAAAGCAAGGATGTCGCGATTACTGCGCGCCCTGAAACCGACGGTTCCAGCTCGCTGATCGGCATTCTCCTGTCGTGGCTTCCGATGATCCTGATCCTCGGCGTATGGATTTTCTTCATGCGCCAGATGCAGGGTGGCTCGCGCGGTGCGATGGGCTTCGGCAAGTCCAAGGCCAAGCTTCTGACGGAAGCGCATGGCCGCGTGACTTTCCAGGATGTGGCTGGCGTTGACGAAGCCAAGCAGGACCTCGAAGAAATCGTCGAATTCCTGCGCGATCCTCAGAAGTTCCAGCGTCTCGGCGGCAAGATTCCGCGCGGTGTGCTGCTCGTAGGCCCTCCCGGTACTGGTAAGACGCTTCTGGCGCGCTCTGTTGCAGGCGAAGCCAATGTGCCGTTCTTCACCATTTCCGGCTCGGACTTCGTTGAAATGTTCGTCGGTGTTGGCGCAAGCCGTGTCCGCGACATGTTCGAACAGGCCAAGAAGAATGCGCCTTGCATCATCTTCATCGACGAAATCGATGCCGTCGGTCGTCATCGCGGCGCTGGTCTCGGCGGCGGTAATGATGAACGCGAACAGACGCTCAACCAGCTTCTGGTCGAGATGGACGGCTTTGAAGCCAACGAATCGATCATCCTGATCGCGGCGACCAACCGCCCCGACGTTCTCGATCCCGCGCTCTTGCGTCCGGGCCGTTTCGACCGTCAGGTTGTGGTGCCGAACCCGGATATCGTCGGTCGCGAACAGATTCTCAAAGTGCATGTGCGCAATGTGCCGCTTGCACCCAATGTCGATCTCAAGGTTGTCGCACGCGGCACGCCGGGCTTTTCCGGTGCTGATCTCGCCAACCTCGTCAACGAAGCTGCCCTCATGGCCGCGCGCCGCAACAAGCGCCTTGTGACCATGCAGGAATTCGAAGACGCCAAGGACAAGATCATGATGGGTGCGGAACGCCGCTCCGCCATGACGCAGGAAGAAAAGGCCAATACAGCCTATCATGAAGCCGGTCATGCCATCGTTGCGATCAACGTGCCGAAGGCTGATCCGGTCCACAAGGCAACGATCATTCCGCGCGGTCGTGCGCTCGGCATGGTGATGCAGCTTCCGGAAGGCGACCGTTATTCGGCCACCTATACCTGGATGGTATCGCGTCTTGCCATCATGATGGGCGGTCGTGTGGCCGAAGAGCTGAAGTTCGGCAAGGAAAACATCACTTCCGGTGCTTCCTCCGATATTCAGCAGGCCACCAAGCTTGCCCGCTCGATGGTGACCCAGTGGGGCTATTCCGACAAGCTTGGCCGTGTGGCCTATGGCGACAATCAGGAAGAAGTCTTCCTTGGCCATTCGGTGTCCCGTACGCAGAATATTTCGGAAGAAACCGCGCAGATCATCGACGCCGAAGTGCGCCGTCTGATCGACGAGGCCTATGCCGAGGCGACCCGCATCCTGACCAAGAAGAAGAAGGACTGGATCGCGCTTGCCGAGGGTCTGCTCGAATATGAAACGCTGTCCGGCGACGAGATCAAGGAACTGATTGCGGGCAACAAGCCGTCGCGCGATCAGGGCAACGATACGCCGTCGCGTGGTTCGGGTGTGCCGAAGGCTGGAAGCCCGCGCAAGCGCAAGGGCAGCGAGCCTGGCAACGAACCGGGTATGGAGCCGCAGCCGCAGTAAGCTGCCTGAAAGCGAAATCAAGAAAGCCGGGCTTGTCCCGGCTTTCTTGTTATCTGGCTTTGTTTGGGCTTACCGCAAAGGCTCATTAAGGATTTCGGCGCATCATATTGCGTCAGATTACGACTTAGGACGTGGGAACGTTAAACCTGCCGCAAAAGGCGAAATTGCATTTGTGGGTGTTTTCGCGTTAAGAACAGCGAAAATCTGCTGTCGGGCAACGGGCAGCCATTGCTCGCTGATCAATTCAGGCGGCATATATTTGAAGACACAGAGAGCGGTTCATGGCTCAGCGCAAGGCGAAACAGATGACACGGAAATATTTTGGAACCGATGGCATTCGCGGACAGGCAAACAGCTTCCCGATGACGCCGGAAGTTGCCATGAAAGTCGGTATGGCTGTCGGTCACATCTTCCGCCGCAAGGGCCAGACTTCGCGCGTTGTGATCGGCAAGGATACGCGCCGTTCGGGCTATATGCTTGAAAACGCGCTGGTGGCCGGTTTTACCGCTGCCGGTATGGATGTTTTCCTGCTTGGCCCGATCCCGACGCCTGCCGTTGCAATGCTCTGCCGCTCGCTGCGTGCCGATATCGGCGTCATGATTTCCGCATCGCACAATCCATTCTATGACAATGGCATCAAGCTTTTTGGTCCGGATGGTTTCAAGCTTTCTGACGAGATCGAGCTGAAGATCGAGGCGATGATCGATGGTGATCTGACCCCTTATCTGGCCAGCCACGGTGATGTCGGACGCGCCAAGCGCGTCGACGGCGACATCTATCGCTATATCGAATTCGCGAAGCGTACACTACCGCGCAATATCGACCTGAACGGCCTGCGCATTGTTGTCGATTGTGCCAATGGCGCTGGTTACAAGGTTGCCCCTGCTGCCCTGTGGGAGCTGGGTGCGGAAGTCATCACCATCAACAACGAGCCAAACGGCATTAACATCAACGAGGATTGCGGTTCGACGCATCCCATCGGCCTGATGAAGAAGGTTCACGAAGTGCGCGCCGATGTCGGCATTGCGCTGGACGGCGATGCGGACCGTGTGCTGTTGGTCGATGAAAACGGCACCGTCATCGATGGCGACCAGCTGATGGCCGTGATCGCTGAAAGCTGGGCTGCAAGCGATCGTCTCGAAGGCGGCGGCATCGTGGCGACCGTCATGTCCAACCTTGGACTGGAGCGCTTCCTTGCCGATCGCCATCTGACGCTGGCCCGCACCAAGGTGGGCGACCGCTATGTGGTCGAACATATGCGCGAACATGGCTTCAATGTCGGTGGCGAGCAGTCCGGCCATATTGTTCTGTCCGATTATGCGACGACGGGCGATGGTCTCATTTCGGCATTGCAGATCCTTGCTGTCGCGCAGGAGCAGGGCAAGGCGATCAGCGAAATCTGCCGCAAGTTTGATCCTGTGCCGCAGCTTTTGAAGAACGTTCGTACCTCGGGCGGCAAGCCGCTGGAGAACAAGCGCGTGAAGAGCGCAATTGACGAAGCTACCGAGCGTCTTGGCGTTCAGGGCCGTCTGGTTATCCGCCCATCCGGCACGGAGCCACTTATCCGCGTCATGGCAGAAGGTGATGATCGTGGTCTGGTGGAAAAGGTCGTCAACGATATCATCGACGTGATCTCGTCCGAGGGCAGCGCTGCGGCCTGATGCCTTTAAAGATAATGCGAGCAAAGGCGCGGGTTTTGTCCCGCGCCTTTTGCGTTTGGAATGCATTTTGTACATTAGCGAGTGTTAATGAACTTGGTAAAAAAACAAGGTTAAGTTGTATTTAACTTTTGCCGAATAGTCTCCCCTCAAACATCCGTACCCGTCGCTTTCAGCGGCGTGATTCTCCGATGGGGCAGACATATGAAAAGTTTTACGAAAGCTCTTTTTGCCGGTGTGGCGGCATCGGTTGCCCTGATGGCTGCAGCGCCCGTCGCACTTGCTGCGGACATACTGGAGCCAGTTCCTGAAGTTCCGGAAGTCGTTGTCGCTCCGCCCGCCGTTGGTGGCTGGTATCTGCGCGGCGATATCGGTTACTCCAAGGCCAAGTTCAAGGATGCCGACTACGCGACCATCGATAATTGCGCGACCTGCGGCGGCGGCTCGCCGACCTTCGGCAGCAACACGCTTTATGGCGATCTCAAGGGGTCGTTCCTCGTGGGCGGCGGTGTCGGTTATCAGGTGACGGATTATTTCCGTACCGATCTGACGGTCGACTACATGACCCGCGCCAAGTTTGATGGCCACACTTATGGTTCGGCCTGTAACGGTGACATCAACTGCGCTTCCGACGAGCGCGGTCGCTTCTCGGCTCTCTCCATTCTGGCCAATGCCTATGTCGATCTCGGCAATTTTGCCGGCTTCACGCCTTATGTCGGCGCTGGCATTGGTGGCACGCGGGTGAAGTGGGACGATCTGGACGATGTTCGCTATGGCGGCACGCAGGAAGGCGCTGCCAACTGGCGCTTTACCTACGCGCTCATGGCCGGTGCGTCGGTCGATCTCACACAAAACCTCAAGCTCGATGCGGGCTATCGCTATCGCCATATCAATGGCGGCAAGATGTTTGAAGGCAATCAGTGGATCGGTGATGGATACGACAACGGTATGAATGTGCATGATGTGCGCGTTGGCTTGCGCTATATGTTCGGCGATGCAGGCCCGGACTATGCTCCGCAGCAGGTTTCGACCATCGTAGACGGTCCCGTTTACAAGTAATTGCAAATCGCGCGGTAAAAATAAGGCCCGGTCATCCGGGCCTTATTTGTTTAGAAGTACAGTAAACATATCCCTATATTTATGTGATCTTAACCATGTTCATTCATACATGATGATACATTCATAAGCGGGGATATCATCATGTCTATGCAATGGCGTGCTTTCTGTTCGTTGGCTGCTTTGCTGGCCGGATTATACGTCGCATCGCAGTCTTTTGCCGCCGATCTCGATATGATCAGCTACGAACCGGGCGCTCCGGTGCAGCAGCCGGTCGAGGTCGGGTCCGGTTGGTATCTGCGCGGCGATATCGGCTACAATCTCTCCTCCAAGGTCAAGGTTCAGACAGAGACATCTTTCTGGAGCGCATCGCAAAGCTATGATCTGGACAAGAATATCGTGCCGTCCGTCGGTGTCGGTTATCAGTTCACGGATAATCTGCGCGGCGACGTGACGCTCGGCTATTCCAAGCAGAGCTTCGACGACCTGGACGTCGATGTTCGTAGCTGGGACATGATGGCCAACGCCTATGTCGATCTCGGCAATTATTACGGCTTCACACCTTATCTCGGTGCAGGCCTTGGCTTTGCCAATGTGCGCTATTCCATTGATACGGCCTATGGTAACTACAAGACCGACGATGATTATCGTCTCGCCTGGGCGCTGATGGCGGGTGTGGGCATCGACGTGGCATCCAACATCAAGCTTGATATCGGCTATCGTTATGGGGTCATCGAGGGTGCTGATATTGCTAGTGCTGCAGGCCTCACGCTCAGCGACAAGGATATTCAGTCCCATCAGCTGCGCGCCGGCGTGCGCTTCACGACCTGGTAATACCAAGTCTCATTGAGTTTGACTCATCAAGGCTTGGTTAAGCCTGCGCGGCAATTGAGCATTTTCAGGGCGTGATGCGTTAGCATCTTAGCGCCCTGCTATAATTGCAACGGGTCTTTCGGCCCGCTTTGCAGTCTATTGTTTTAGTTGTGTCGAATTTTTCGTTTTCATATGCGACCCGAATCCTTACAGGTGAAAGAACGCGTCGAGCGCGTTTCCTGAAAAGGGGAGGGTTATGAAAGCAATTGCAGCATTTTCAGATTTCGTAGGCCGGACTTTTGCCATCTGGGTCATTGTCTTTGCCATTCTCGGCTTTGTTCTGCCGTCTACGTTCAGCGTATTTGCGCCATGGATCGTGGTTCTGCTCGGCATCATCATGTTCGGGATGGGTCTGACCATTTCCGGCAAGGATTTTGCGGAAGTCGCCAAACGACCTTTCGAGGTCGCCATCGGTGTGCTGGCCCAGTTCATCATCATGCCGCTTCTCGCCGTGTTGCTGACGCGTATCATCCCGATGTCACCGGAAGTGGCTGCGGGCGTTATTCTGGTCGGTTGCTGCCCCGGTGGAACGGCCAGCAACGTCATGACCTATCTGTCGAAGGGCGACGTGGCACTAAGCGTGGCCTGCACGAGCGTCACGACCTTGCTGGCGCCTCTCGTGACGCCTTTTCTGGTCTGGTTCTTCGCCAGCCAATATCTGCCGGTCGATGCGATGAGCATGTTCATCAGCATCGTGAAGGTGATTCTCCTGCCTCTGGCGCTGGGTTTCATCCTGCAAAAGCTGGTGCCGGGTTTGGTCAAGGCGGCTGTGCCCATGTTGCCGCTCGTGTCAGTCATCGGCATTGTGCTCATCGTTTCCGCCGTCGTGGCTGTCAACAAGGCCGCTATCGCCCAGTCTGGCCTGCTGATCTTCGCGGTTGTCGTTCTGCATAACAGCTTCGGTCTGGTTCTAGGCTATTTCTCAGCGCGTTTCGCGGGTCTGTCGCTTGCCAAGCGCAAGGCGATCAGCATCGAGGTCGGGATGCAGAACAGTGGCCTTGGCGCGGCGCTCGCCAATGCGCATTTCTCGCCGCTGGCGGCTGTGCCGAGCGCCGTTTTCAGTGTCTGGCACAATATCTCCGGTGCGCTGATTGCGAGCTATTATGCGCGCATGGAAGAAGAGCCGTCTGAAACGAAGACAGCGACCCGATAACGAAATTCTACCCGCCCGAAGCAATTCGGGCGGGTTGGGTAAAAATATTCCCAGAAAGGCGTATTGATGAAAAATGCGCTTTCAGCTATCCCAGTAAGTGGGCCACGTCTCCCCAACGAGACGCGTGCTATCTGAGAGGATAGAAACAACATGACGACGATTGCGAAGCCGGCAGTTCGCCCGGCTAATCCTAATTTTTCATCCGGTCCCTGTGCAAAACGTCCCGGCTGGTCGCTGAATGCGCTGGTCGATGCGGCGCTTGGCCGTTCGCACCGTGCGAAAATCGGCAAGACAAAGCTCAAAGAGGCCATTGATCTTACCCGCGAAGTGCTGCAGGTGCCTGCCGATTACCGTATCGGTATCGTGCCTGCTTCCGACACCGGCGCTGTCGAGATGGCGCTGTGGTCCATGCTCGGCGCACGCGGCGTCGATATGGTCGCGTGGGAAAGCTTCGGTTCGGGCTGGGTCACGGATGTGACCAAACAGCTCAAGCTCGAAGATGTTCGCACCTTCGACGCGCCTTATGGTGAGATTGTCGATTTTTCGCAGGTCGATTTCGACCGCGATGTGGTCTTCACCTGGAACGGCACCACGTCCGGTGCGCGCGTCCCGAATGGCGATTTCATTCCGGCAGACCGCAAGGGCCTGACCTTCTGCGATGCAACATCTGCCGCTTTCGCGCAACGCCTCGATTTTCCGAAACTCGACGTCGTAACCTTCTCCTGGCAGAAGGTTCTGGGCGGTGAGGGTGCACACGGCATCCTGATCCTCAGCCCGCGTGCTGTCGAACGTCTGGAAAGCTACAAGCCTGCTTGGCCGTTGCCGAAGATTTTCCGCATGACCAAGGGCGGCAAGCTGATCGAAGGCATCTTCGTCGGCGAAACCATCAACACGCCGTCCATGCTCTGTGTGGAAGACTATCTCGATGCGCTGAAATGGGCGAAATCGCTCGGCGGTCTCGATGCGCTGGTTGCGCGTGCCGATGCGAATTTTGCAGTTCTCGACGGCTTTGTCGCAAATACGCCGTGGATTGCCAATCTGGCGGTGAAGCCGGAAACCCGCTCGAACACCTCCGTCTGCCTTACGATTATTGATCCGGAAGTGACGGCCCTGTCTGCCGACGAGCAGGCCGCTTTCGCCAAGGGCATCGTCACTGCGCTCGACAAGGAAGGCGTTGCCTATGACATCGGCGCCTATCGCGATGCACCTTCGGGTCTGCGCATCTGGGCCGGTGCCACGGTGGAAACTTCCGATCTGGAAGCGCTGACGCATTGGCTGGATTGGGCTTTTGCAACGCAGAAGGCTGCGCTGAAAGCTGCTGCCTGAGCATTTCGTGCATGACGCCGTGGTCCGCGTTGGGGCGGCCACGGTCCGCATCCCCCATTATTCATAGCCTTTCCTGAAGCAGATCGGTCTGTGTTTACAGGAAATGTTTGGTCTGAAAATGTTTGAAGGAGGCCTCCATGGCACCTCGCGTTCTCGTATCCGATAAGCTTTCGCCCACTGCCGTCCAGATTTTCAAGGATCGCGGCGTGGAAGTCGATTACCTGCCTGATCTCGGCAAGGACAAGGACAAGCTTCTCGAAGTCATCGGCGATTATGACGGGCTGGCGATCCGTTCGGCCACCAAGGTCACGGAAAAGCTGATTGCAGCTGCCAAGAAACTCAAGGTCGTCGGTCGCGCCGGTATCGGCGTGGACAATGTCGATATTCCGGCGGCTTCGCGCCGCGGTATCATCGTCATGAACACGCCGTTCGGCAATTCGATCACCACTGCCGAACATGCCATTGCGCTGATGTTCGCCGTGGCGCGGCAATTGCCGGAAGCCGACACATCCACCCGCGCAGGCAAGTGGGAAAAGAACCGCTTCATGGGCGTGGAAATCACCGGCAAGACGCTGGGTGTCGTCGGTTGCGGCAATATCGGTTCGATTGTCGCGACCCGGGCCATCGGCCTGAAGATGCATGTGGTGGCTTTCGATCCGTTCCTGTCCGAATCTCGTGCGCAGGAACTGGGCGTTGAAAAGGTTGAGCTTGACGAACTGCTTGCCCGCGCCGATTTCATCACGCTGCACACGCCATTGACCGACAAGACCCGCAATATCATCAATGCGGAAAACCTTGCCAAGACAAAGCCGGGTGTGCGTATCGTCAATTGCGCCCGCGGTGGCCTGATCGTGGAAAAGGATCTGGTGGCAGCGCTGAAATCCGGCCATGTGGCCGGTGCCGGTATAGACGTTTACGAAACGGAACCGGCGACGGAAAACGAACTTTTCTCGCTGCCCAATGTCGTCTGCACGCCGCATCTCGGTGCATCGACCTCGGAAGCGCAGGAAAATGTTGCGCTTCAGGTGGCCGAACAGATGTCGGACTATCTCGTGAAGGGCGCCGTTTCCAACGCGATCAACATGCCGTCGATCACGGCGGAAGAAGCGCCGCGCCTCAAGCCGTTCGTAAAACTTGCCGATGTGCTTGGCGCTTTCGTCGGTCAGGTCACGGATGAGCCGATCCAGGAAGTCGAAGTGCTGTTCGATGGTTCCACCGCCACGATGAACACGCGCGCATTGCTGAGTGCGGCTCTGGCCGGTCTCATCCGTCCGCAGGTAGCCGACGTCAACATGGTTTCCGCACCGATCATGGTGAAGGAACGCGGCATCATCGTTTCGGAAGTCAAGCGCGACAAGTCCGGTATCTTCGACGGCTATATCAAGCTGACGGTGAAGACCACCTTGCGTGAACGCTCCATCGCCGGAACCTGCTTCTCGGACGGTAAGGCGCGTTTCATCCAGATTAAGGGAATCAATCTCGATGCCGAGGTCGGCCCGCACATGCTTTACGTCACCAACAAGGACGTTCCGGGCATGATCGGCCTGCTTGGCACGATCTGCGGCAAGCACAATATCAACATCGCAAACTTCTCGCTCGGACGTGACCATCCGGGTGGCGATGCGATCGCCATGCTCTATGTGGATGAACAGATTCCACAGGCAGCACTTGACGAACTGACGGCTCAAGAGGCAATCAAGGCGGCAACACCGCTTGAGTTCAACGTCGGAGAAGTTTGAGAAAATGGTTGAAGAGATGGTACAGCCGGAATGGCGGCGCATGCACGAGCAGGATATTGCGGGCGTGACTGCGGTTGCTAATGTTGTCCATCTCGACTTCTTTGAAGATGAGGCGGTCTTCCGGGACCGCTTCAAACTCTATCCGGCGGGCTGCTTCGTGCTCGCCCGTGATACTGAAATCCTTGGTTATGGCATCAGCCATCCGTGGAAGCTCGATACGGTTCCGGCTCTCAACGCCGTTCTGGGCGAACTGCCGGATGATACCAACACCTACTATATCCACGATATCGCGCTGCTGCCTGATGCCCGTTCCAGCGGTGCTGCCACACGTGTCGTGGAACTGATGGCCACGCAAGCCGAACGCGACGGCTTCGTTACCATGTCTCTCGTTGCAGTCAACGGCTCGCAAGGCTTCTGGGAAAAGAAGGGCTTTGTCGTCCGCGATCTTCCGGCGCTTGAGGAAAAGCTCAAGAGCTATTCGGATGATGCACTCTATATGGTCCGCGCCGGCTAGGTCGCGGATATTCCGTTTCTGGCGGTCTGCAAATGGCGTGATTTTTCGCTTCCGGTGCTCATGTACATCTCCTGGACGCATAGTCTTGTCCGAAAAATCTGCAACTTTTCGGGACTATGCTTGAATGTACATTCCGCTCCGGGTCTCAAATCCCGCCATTTTCGCCACGCAATAAACGGAATCTCAAGCGACCTAAGCGCCCTCCGTTTCCGACGGCTGTTCAAAAATAGCAAATTCTTGCACGAAAGAGTCGCGCAATCCCGTTTCAATCTGTATAGAGACGAGGGATCAGCACCCTGTAGCCTCAACTGGCGATGACCGGGCCGCTTCGATCCTTGGATTTTCAAATAGAAGCCAAGGAGTTTCTTCAATGGCAAATGTGGTTGTCGTCGGATCGCAATGGGGCGATGAGGGCAAGGGTAAGATCGTTGACTGGCTGTCCGAACGCGCCGATGTCATCGTGCGCTACCAAGGTGGTCATAACGCAGGTCATACGCTTGTTATCGACGGCGTCAGCTACAAGCTTTCGCTGCTGCCATCCGGCCTCGTGCGCGGCAAGCTGAGCGTCATTGGCAACGGTGTCGTTGTCGATCCGCATCATTTCGTTGCTGAAACCGAGAAGCTGCGCGCACAGGGTATCGACATCAACCCGGATGTGCTGCGTATTGCTGAAAACGCTCCGCTCATCCTTTCCATCCATCGCGATCTCGACGCCATGCGCGAAGGCTCCAATTCGGGTCTCAAGATCGGCACGACCAAGCGCGGCATTGGCCCAGCCTACGAAGACAAGGTCGGCCGTCGCGCCATCCGCGTGATCGATCTGGCCGAGCCGGAAACGCTGCAGCCAAAGGTCGAACGTCTGCTGGCGCACCACAATCTGCTGCGTCGCGGCATGGGGCTTGAGGAAATTGCGGTCGAAACCATTTTGACCGAACTGACCTCAGTTGCCGATCAGATTCTGCCCTATATCGATCAGGTCTGGCGCGTTCTCGACGAACGTCGCAAGGCGGGCGACCGTATCCTGTTCGAAGGCGCGCAGGGCGCACTGCTCGACAACGACCACGGCACGTATCCGTTCGTGACGTCCTCCAACACGGTTGCCGGTCAGGCTGCCGCCGGTTCGGGCCTCGGCCCGACGGCCATCGGTTATGTGCTTGGCATCACCAAGGCCTATACGACCCGCGTTGGCGAAGGTCCGTTCCCGACCGAGCTGAACGATGAGATCGGCGAATTCCTCGGCACCAAGGGCCATGAATTCGGCGTGGTAACGGGTCGCAAGCGCCGCTGCGGCTGGTTCGATGCCGTCATCGTGCGTCAGACGGTTCGTACTTCCGGTATCACCGGCATTGCGCTCACCAAGCTCGATGTTCTCGATGGTCTGGACGAAATCAAGATCTGCGTCGCCTATGAACTCGACGGCAAGCGCATCGACTATCTGCCGTCCTCCATGGGCGCGCAGGCGCGCGTCAAGCCGATCTATGAAACGCTGCCGGGCTGGTCCGAAACGACCGCCGGTGCGCGTTCGTGGAATGATCTTCCGGCGCAGGCTGTCAAATACGTCCGTCACATCGAAGAACTGATCGGCGCGCCGGTGGCGATGCTCTCCACCAGCCCGGAACGCGAGGACACGATCCTCGTCACTGATCCGTTCCACGACTGATTGTTTGCAGTCAATGAGCGATATGTTCGGAGCAGCTTTTCCGGAAGCTGCTCCGATTTTGTTTCGACCGTTGTACAAAGAACGCAATGGGCCGTACAAAGCTTCGCATCAGGGTGAATTTTGCCACTATTTCACCGCATCATTTTGAAAGTCTTCGCTAAATCGTAGCCAGAGACTTTGCTTTCCCTTGATTATTGTGATTATTGGGACATTTATTGCATCCTGTGCTTATTGTTCATCTGGACGGGCGGAAACCGGGTAAGACGGAATGGCGGATTTTGTAGCGGTACTGAAAAAGACGATCGATGCGCAGGCGGACAAATCGCCCGAATTGCGCCAGCGCGTTTACGCGAAAGCGCGCGCAACGATCGAGCAAAAGCTTGTTACGGCAAATGCCTCGCAGGCTGTAGCTGTCCGCCAGCGCAATATTCTCGAAGATGCCATTGCCGAGGTTGAAGCCTTTTATGCGCCGCCAGCCGCCGTACCGGAAGAGCCGGTCGAGGATGCGCTGGAAGATTTCCTGCAGGAGGCGAATCAGGACGCAGCAGAGCGCGCGCAGTCGCATGAAGATGATGACGAACCCGCATTCTCCAGTGCACCGCGCGATGGGCGTCGCGACAATTTCTCCAGTGAAGATGATGACGCACCGGCCTTTGCAGCCGAGCGCAGCGACGACTGGAAACTGGACCGCGCCAAGGAAAAGGCGCAGGCCCGCCGCAGCGAATATATCGAACGCACCTCCAAGAAGGAGCAGCGTTCCTATAAGGGGCTGATTGCAGCTCTGGTCGCCGTTCTGGTTCTCGGCGGTGCTGGCTATGCGGTCTGGGTCAACAAGGACAAGATTCAGGAACTGGCGTCGAGCCTTGGACGCAGCGATGCGCCTGTGACCGGTTCCGATACCGGGACGCATCCCGAAGATTCGACGACTCCGCCAGCCGACACCAACACGGCGACAACGGGTGGCGAGCAGACACCGGAACAGCCGCAGCAGCCTGCAGGCGAACCGAAAATGACGCAGCGGCTGATGCCGGATGGCAGCGAAACCGATAGTGGATCTGCCGGTGCTGCAAACGGAATCGGCGAGGGTACGTCGACCGCTGCTTCCACGCCTGCGCCCGCTGAAACGAATACGCAGAACGGAGCGCAGCCCGGACAGAACCAGACCGTTGCCGTCGGCCAGCAGGCGCTTCTTTATGAAGAACGCGGTGGCGCCGGTTCGGATTCGGTCGAGCGTGGCAATGTGGTCTGGTCGACGATCGAGGAAAGCCCGGAAGACGGTCAACCCGCTGAACCGGCAGTCCGCGCGACCGTTACAATGCCGACCAGCAAGGTCGAGCTGAAGATGACCATCCGCAAGAATACGGATCAGTCTATCCCGGCGAGCCATCTGATCGAGCTGGTATTCACCGTGCCAGAAGGGTTTACCGGTGGCGTCGTGGACAATGTACAGCGCATTACCTTCAAGGACACGGAACAGGCGGCAGGCAATCCGCTGATCGCCGTGCCGTCGAAGATCGGCGATAACTTCTTTATCGTGTGGCTGAACGACGCCCGCACGGCGCAGGACACCAATCTTTCACTGATGCGCCGCCTGCAGTGGATCGATATTCCGATCTCCTATCGCAACGGTCGCCGCGCCCTTATCAGCCTTGAAAAGGGCGTGCCGGGCGAGAAGGCGTTCAACGACGTGCTCGGCACGAACTAGTCTTACATATCGAAACAGAAAAAGGCCGCTTTGAGCGGCCTTTTTTATTTTGACGCGAGCCGGGATAGTGCCGGTTACTTCTTTTCAGCGAAAGCCTTGATGGCCTTGGCGATTTCGTTTCGGGCTGCTTCGGCGCTGTCGAAGCCGCCCAGTTCAACGACCTTACGGCCTTCCGGCAACTGCTTGTAGACGCGGAAGAAAGCTTCGAGACGCTGCTGTTCGATCTTCGGCAGATCGGTGATTTCCTTGATGTTGTCATAGGTCGGATCGATGTCCGTGGTCGGGACGGCGACGATCTTGTCGTCCTGGTCGCCACCATCGATCATCTTCAGGACGCCGATGGGACGAACCTTGATGATCGCGCCGGGAACAATCGGCTCACGCGTATAGATGAGCGCGTCGAGCGGATCGCCATCGCCAGCAAGCGTGCTGGTGATCGAGCCGTAATTGGCCGGATAGATGACAGGCATGGACTGGTAGCGATCGACGATGATGTGACCGGTCTTGTCATCGATTTCATATTTGGTGAAGCTGCCTTGCGGGATTTCGATGGCTGTGAAGAACTCCGTCCCGTCCTGTTCCTTCTGCGGATAATCGAGGAAGGAGACATATTCGGAAGCAGATGCGGCGGTGGCAGCGGTAAGCGCAAGAGCTGCGGCGAGCAGGAGCTTTTTCATGGGATGACCTTCGGGCTGGAGCATGTCTCCCGAAAGTGGGAACCGGTTTCGGAACAAGACATGCGTAAAAACAAAAGGCTGGAGCGGTTCCGACGAATCCATTTCAACTGGCCCGCTCTAGGGTGAAACACGCCCTCGTCCCTAAAGCCAATCCATTACAGTTGTTTGACGGTTTTATATTGCTTGGATGACAGTTTCCGCGAGGAACCGCCTGCGATATTCCGCCGGACTGATCCCGATCTTTTGACGGAAATGATGGCGAAGCGTGTGCGCGCTTCCAAAGCCGACTGAAGCAGCAACATCGTCAATGCTCGCCTGTCCCTGAGAGAGCAATTCCCTGGCAGCTGCAATACGCTCCATGGTGAGCCAGTCGCCGGGCGTGGCGCCGGTTGCCTCAGTAAAGCGCCGCAGGAATGTGCGTGGGCTCATCCGGCACGCAGCCGCCATGCGCTCGATTGTCCATTCCGCGGCAAGATCGGCACGCATCCTGTCCAGAACCGGGCTGATTGTGGTGCCTTCGCGCCTTGTGACCGGACGTTCGAGAAACTGTGCCTGTCCACCCGTGCGGTGAGCGGGCATGACCAGCCGCCGGGCAACGGAATTTGCGGCGGCGGCTCCGAAATCCTGTCGAACGATTTCGATGAGGAGGTCTATTCCGGCTGCGCTGCCGGCCGAAGTGAAGATGCGATCATGTTCGCGATAGAGCGACGCATCATCGACATCTATTGCGGGGTGTTTGTTACGCAGCGCGTCGGCATAGCGCCAGTGCGTGGTGGCGGTGCCACCGTCGAGCAGTCCCGTCGCAGCCAGGACGAAAGCCCCTGAACAGATGGAGGCGAGGCGCGCTCCGCGCTGGTGCGCGTGTCGCAGCCTTTCGCTGATGGCTTCCGGCACCGGAACGTCTGCACCTTTCCAGCCCGGAATAATGATGATGTCGGCCTCGTCAATGAGATAGGGACCGCCATCGGGCGTGATGACGAACCCGCCATGTGCACGCAACGGGCCGTCTTCAATCGGGCAACTGGCGAAGCGATACCATCCCGGTCCCATTTCCGGGCGGGGCAGGCCAAAGATTTCGGCGACTATGCCGAATTCAAAGGTGCAAAGCCGGTCATAGAGAAGCGCTACGACGAGTGGGCCTTTAAGGTCTGGTACCTGGTTTGTCATTATCTTTACGTATATTGTCAATCACGCCAATTGCAAGTGAATTGGAAAATGGGCGACAATCTTTCCGAAGACAAAGGAGATCGCCCATGGATAGTGTGACAAAGACCGACAGGAAATCAGCCGTAACTGCCATCCCGCCAGCGCCAGGCGCATTGGCACGTGATCATTTCGCAGCCGAATTCACATTCGAGACGGATTGCTGGGACGTGCACGATGCCTTGTCCAAAGGAGCCGATTTCGTGCTTCTCGACGTGCGTAGCCCTGTGCATTTTGCAGAGGCGCATATTCCGGGCGCAATCAATCTGCCGCACGGCAAGATTATCGCGTCCAAGATGGCGGAATGGTCGCAGGAAACGATTTTCGTCACTTATTGTGCAGGACCGCATTGCAATGGCGCGGCGCGTGGCGCCTTGCGGCTCGCCAATCTCGACCGGCCGGTCAAGATCATGGCGGGCGGGCTGACAGGCTGGATAGATGAAGGACTTGAACTCGCCAAAGGCGAGGGGGCTCAGTAACGCCCAAATAATTCTGCCGCAGAACGGTTGTCCGTCTGCGGCAGAAAGAACTTGTCAGCGTCGGTTTGGTGCCTTGTGACTTTAGGCGTGCGTTTCCTCGACATGGTTCAGCGCCTTCTGCTGCTTGTAGGCAGCGACCTTCACCGCAGCCTGCACCTTTTCAAACGCACGCACTTCGATCTGGCGCACGCGTTCGCGGCTGATACCGAACTCGCTGGAAAGGTCTTCCAGCGTCATCGGGTCGTCCGAGAGGCGGCGCGCCTCGAAAATGCGGCGTTCACGGTCATTCAGCGTATCCATCGCCTGTTCGAGCATGGAGCGGCGGTTTTCCAGCTCGTCCTGCTCGATCAGAACCTGCTCCTGGCTGCTGCTGTCATCGACCAGCCAGTCCTGCCATTCGCCGGATTCGCCTTCCGAAGCGCGTAGGGGCGCATTCAGCGACGCGTCACCGGACAGACGGCGGTTCATGGAAACCACTTCGTCTTCGCTGACCTTGAGCTTGGTTGCGATCTGCTTGACCTGATCCGGGTTAAGATCGCCATCATCGAGCGCCTGAATCTTGCTCTTCATCTTGCGCAGATTGAAGAACAGGCGCTTCTGATTGGCGGTCGTGCCCATCTTCACAAGGCTCCACGAGCGCAGGATATATTCCTGGATCGAGGCCTTGATCCACCACATGGCATAGGTGGCAAGACGGAAACCGCGTTCAGGTTCGAAACGCTTCACGGCCTGCATGAGGCCGACATTGCCTTCGGAAATTACTTCACCAATCGGCAGGCCGTAGCCGCGATAGCCCATGGCGATCTTGGCCACGAGACGCAGGTGGCTTGTCACCAGCCTGTGGGCGGCCTTGGGATCGGTATGTTCGTGGTAGCGCTTGGCCAGCATGTATTCTTCCTGCGGCTCAAGCATGGGAAAGCGACGAATTTCTTCCAGATAACGGGTAAGGCCACCGTCACCGGACGTGATGCTTGGGAGATTCATCTGGGCCATAGAGCACCCTCCTTTATAATTTCAGGTTCCCGTTTGGCGAACCTGTCGCGGGGGCTGCCTCCTGCACTTCCCTCTCGCGAGCCCTCATATATAGGCATGATTTTGGCGAAAACACGATCCTTTAACTCATGAAACAATCTGTCACTACAATGTGAACGCTTCTCAAGGCCAAAGGTTGCGTGGCTGGAGTATCTTCTGCATTTCCCGAAACACAGAAAATACCCTGTCTTTTTATTTTGCGCGCACCTTGTCCCGAAAACCGGTTCCCACTTTTCGGGATGCGCTTTGGTCTGAAATGAATTGTTTTTTGCGGCAAGAGAGCGGCTTTCACTGCAGCCGCGCCCCCGATTTTGATGATGGAAACAGCCTGTTGTTTATCAGCTATCCATCCTTTCGGCCAACCATGATAGTTGCCAGTATTATATAGAATGCTTCCGGAAATTTTCCAGAAGGTGCTCCA
Organism: Brucella cytisi; assembly: GCF_038433355.1. Lineage (NCBI taxonomy): Bacteria > Pseudomonadati > Pseudomonadota > Alphaproteobacteria > Hyphomicrobiales > Brucellaceae > Brucella > Brucella cytisi. The sequence goes on along the minus strand of NZ_JBCAUP010000020.1, from coordinate 42,432 downwards.
TATCTTCCGGTACCGACGCTTCGAAACGCATCAGTTCCTCCGTGGCCGGATGGGTGAAGGCGAGCAGCCAGGCATGCAGTGCCTGCCGGTGGAAACCGCGCACGGCCTCTTTCAACGGTTCCGGCAGCTTGTTGGCCTTGGTCTTGTAGGCGCTGCCATAGTCCATGTCGCCGACAAGTGGATGGCCGATATGCGCCATGTGCACGCGGATCTGGTGGGTGCGACCGGTCTCAAGGCGGCATTCGACGAGCGAGGCCAGTGCGGTTGCATCTTCAAGGGGGGCGAATTTTTCGACCGTCACATAATGGGTGATGGCGTGTCGGGCATCCTCGCGCTCTTCATTGACCACGGCCTGCTTGGTGCGGTCGCGATGCGAGCGTCCAAGATGCGCATCGATGAAGCCCTGCGGGCGCTCTGTCATGCCCCAGACGAGTGCGAGATAGGCGCGTTCCAGATCGCCGGTGCGGCCATGGTCGGCAAATTGTTCGCTCAAATGCCGATGCGAACGGTCATTCTTGGCCACGACCATGACGCCGCTCGTGTCCTTGTCGAGACGATGAACGATGCCAGGGCGGCGAATTCCTCCGATGCCCGACAAGCTATCGCCACAATGATATATAAGGGCATTGACGAGTGTTCCCGTCCAGTTGCCGTTGCCTGGGTGAACGACAAGCCCGGCGGGTTTGTTGATCACGATGAGATCATCATCCTCGTAAAGAATATCGAGCGGTATGTTCTCGGCGATCGGTTCGGCTGGTTCCGGCTCAGGCAGTACGATGGCGATTGTCATGCCCTCGCGCAGCTTCTGCTTGGCTTCACGGGCGGGTGCGCCGTCGATGGTCACATGGCCATCGGCAATCAGGGACTGAACGCGGCTGCGCGAGAGTTCCGGCCCCAATGCTGCGGCCAGCCACTGGTCGAGACGCTTGCCTGTGGCATCGGAGTCGGTCGTAAGCTCTTTCACTCGTGTCTTTCCTTTAAGAGAATGGGCCTCTATGAGAGCGGGCGTGTTTTAACGAAATCGTCAGAACAGCTCTATCTCTTGGTTTTACCGCATTTATGCGGCGTCAAATGTTTCCATTTGGCTGCAAAATGCTCTATCACGCGGCACACGCCATAACATGGCGAAGTTCGAACCGGAGTCGTTGAATGCAGGATCCACACTATCCGAGATACCAGAATCATCAGGATTCAGGCTATCAGGACTATCAGCAGGGCTATTACCCGGAAGAACAGGCCGAGCCCCAGCTTGATCCAGCCATGGAACGTGTGCGCCGCAAAATGATCCGGCTTCTGGCCGTCTCCATCGGTGTCATGCTGATCGGTCTTATGGCCGTGCTTGTCGCCGTTGTCTACAAGATCAATCGCGCGCCGGAAACCTCGCCAGCGGAAGAAGCCCGTTCCGATATTCCCGGACAGGCCGCTCCCGCTCCGGTAAAGCCGGAACCGCCGAAGCTGATCGAATCACAGATCAACCTGACGCCGGGCACCCGTCTTCTCTCGCAAAGCCTTTCCGGCAATGAACTTTCGCTGGAAACCCTGCTGCCTGATGGCGGTACGGAACTCATCATCTATGATTATCGCGAGTCGCGCATCATCGGCCGCATCAAGCTCGGCAATGTCGAATAATACCAAGTCGCGTTGAGTTTGACTCACCGAGACTTGGTTAAGCCCGTGCGGCGATTGAGCATTTTCAGGGCGTGGATAGCGTTAGCATCTTAGCGCCCTGCTATGAAGCGGATAGAGGCTGATCAGGGCGGCATGATTGCCGCCTTGTTTGTTTCTCCCTTCGAGGATTGCACTTTTTCTCTTTGGCGATTATATCAGCGACATGGTTTAAGCGCCCATCGTCTAGCGGTCAGGACGGCGCCCTCTCACGGCGCAAACAGGGGTTCGATTCCCCTTGGGCGTACCATCACTTCTTCCGGAGACAGTATTTTACACTTTCGCGGATGCGCGTTAGGGTCGATCCCGACAAGAGATCAATCAGGCGCGGAGGAACGATGAGCGTTTCAATCAAGACCGGATCGGCGAACCTCATCTGTGATGGTATCGATAAAGGTGCGGTGGAATATAGCGTGGCTATTCCCGATGACGGCGTGGACCTCACAAAGCGCGGCAAGTTCTGGGGCAGCAAGGATGCAATATCCGACGCGATGGGGGCATCGACGGTCGGCCTCCAATCACACGAAGGCGACATCTATCCGGTAGCAGTCGAAGAGCTGGATCGCGACGGAGCAGCGCTCTTTACCGTGCTTGCTCCAGCCGACTGACAATCACTGGCAATGGCTCTGAATAAAGCGGGTACGCACCGTTTAGTGCGCAAGCGGGACTGGTGTTTTTCTGCTGTGGTGTCGCTGGCTTTTGGTGCTGCGACGGCACTCATATTCTTCTATATCGTGCTTTTCGGCGTCGGCGATGATGGATATCTTGTCATATTCAGCATCTATACTGCGCCTGTGGCGATAGTCTTCGGCCTTTGGGGTCTGTTTTATCGGCGCAGTTTTGTTGCGTTCATCGCCCTCTTCCTCTGTCTGTCCCCGCTCATCTATCTGAGCATTTTCTGATTTTTCCATGCCCTTCATTCGTGGATTTGGGAGAAGAGTTCCGCAATGGCGGAACTCTAAACAGGGGATCACTTCTTGCGGGGAGGCGGATCAAATTTAGTACATGCGTAATAGCCATTCTTGCATTTCACACACATGCCCATGTCACATTGCTTTGTGCAGTCAGAACCGCTGGTATAATAGCATTGGCCGGACTGCCCGGGTGCTATCAGCAGACTTGCGGTCTTGTATGGTGTCGGCAATTTCGTTTGGTTTTGAGTGATGCTGTCGTTGGATTGGGCCATCGCACCGAAAGACGTGAGAGCTGCAATTGCCATTCCAAAGAATAAGATTTTTGCTTTCATGAATTTCTCCATAGTTACCGGATAAGCGTATTTCACAATCCGAAACAGCGCATTCGCAATAGAACGGGAGACAAAAAGTAGCGCTAGATCACAGATGATTACATGAGCGTTTTGGCGGCGAAGTCTGGACGTTACATTCGAAAAATCTGCAATTATCCCGTGTTCGCGGGATATGAATGTTGCGTGTGCTGGTGATAAAGTTAATGCATGTGGAAAAATGGATCGAATATTTATCCTCAAATCCATAATGCTGTCCGGGTGAAAGGTATTCTTTCCGAACCTTTCTCGCCTAGAGATGTGCGCCGGGTTGCTCCAGGCTGGCCTTATTCCAGATACTTCTCGTTCCTTGCCGAAAACTGCACAGACAACCAACCGGAAGGCAACGCGCTTTTCGTGCGGGTGGGCAGGGGACAATACCATCTGAACGACAAGGCTGTCGGGTTCGATTTCGAACGGTTAGTGGATCTTAGTCACTAAAGTACATTCACAGGAATGGGTTGGGGAGATCGCGGTCGGTCCAGTTGCAAAAATTTGCAACTGGCGGTGCGACGGTGCATAATCGGGGCATGAGTGAATCATACAAGAAACCCGATTATGAACAGGAACTGCGCCAGGCAGGTGTCCGCATCACGCGGCCGCGCCGGATCATCCTGAACATATTGACCGAGACGGAAGATCATCCCGACGCGCTGGAGATTTTTCGCCGCGCGGTCGAGATCGACAGCAGCATCTCGCTTTCGACCGTTTATCGCACGATGAAGCTTCTCGAAGAACGCGGCGCCATCCACCGGCACGCCTTCGCCGGAGGGCCTTCGCGTTTCGAACAGGCGAGTGGCGCGCATCATGATCACATCATCGATATGGATTCCGGCGATGTGGTGGAATTCCGCTCCGACAAGATCGAAAAACTGCAGGAAGAGATCGCCCGATCGCTCGGTTACGAGATTGTGCATCACCGGCTGGAACTTTATTGCAAAAAAATACGAAACTGACGGAACCAAGTTTCTTCTGCGGCGTTAAGCGCGCATGAAGGTCGTGACCCCGCCCCCACAACGCGGCCTTCAGAGTTCGCCTCAACCTCCCCGCACGAGGCGAGCGGCGAGAATGCCGCGCTAACCGTCAAACGTTATGCAGCTGGCGTTCCGCAAATTCAGAGCAAGCCGCCGTGGTTCAGGCCCAGGTCTGACCATGGCGGCTTTTTTTTGTGGCTGTTGAGGAGCTACCGCCTGATCAGGCGTCGAACTGTTCGGTCGGGATGACGAGCGAATAAACGGCCCCGGTTCCGTCGATACGATAATCGGCGTGACCATTGACGGAGGCGGGGACGATGCGTTGCAGCACCGCGCTGCCGAAGCGCGGATCGTGCTCGAAAACCTCGGGCATCGCCGGATTGGTTTCTTCCCAGCGGAATTCCAGCCTGTCATCGCCGCTGGCGACATGGATGACCTTCGCCGAAATCTTTACCCGACCATAAGGGATCGAAAGACCGCCGAAGGAGGTCGCATTGACCACCAGCTCATGCAGCGCAAGACCGACATGCAGTGCGGCACCGGGGAAAAGATAGGGATTGTCGCCATCGATGCTCAGGCGTTCGTCGCTGACGTCGATATATTTTTCGACCTGTGAATGCACGAGATCGCGAAACAGTGCGCCGCGCCAGTTCGAATCGGTCACCAGATCCTGTGAATAGGATAGGGACTGGATGCGTCCGCGGAACTTCAACAGAAAGTCGTCGATGGAATCGGTGAAGCGTGCCGTCTGGCTGGCAATGCTTTGCACGATGGCCAGAAGGTTCTTGGAGCGATGGCTGACTTCACGCAAGAGGGTCTTCAGCACCTGCTCGCGTCGCTTCAGTTCGCTGATTTCAATAGCCGTGGTGACAAGGCCCAGTATATTGCCGTTATCGTCACGATCGCAGTCGATGTGAAATTCGATCCAGCGCAGCTTGTCGCCATCATTGATGGCGATCTCCACATTCTGCGCTTCGCCGGTATCCAGCGCCACGCGCTTCGCGCCGTCGAGTTTGTGCAAGGTGACGGAGAAAATGAAATCGCAGTCACTTCCACCGATTTTCCACTTTTCCTGCCAGTAGAGCGGGATGTTTTCCCCCCAGGAATAGATCAGATCGGGTGTCTGGTAGAGAACGCAGACATTGCTGTTGCGCACGGCCCTCAGCAAGGCCCGCAGCCGGGCTGCGTCAGGTTCCGTTTCTTGCAGGGTAACTTTTGCGCCAGCGGTCATGTCTGCCCCGATTATCCCGCAACCGAATTCAGAGCATTTCCAGCAAAAGTGCGAAGCGGTTTTGCGTAGGAGAATGCGACGAAACAAATATTTGGGTCGCGCATTGGCAAAGCGGCAAAAGCTCCGGAAAAGTTATGCGGAAATTTGCGTGCCATGGCATCCATTTCATCGACTGGTCGGCGGGTCCCGATCGAGTGATCGTCTTGTGATCCTTGAACTGGCCCGAATTCTGGAACCGATAAACCGCCGCATGACGTGATGCGGCGGCGAATTTCATTAAGAAGCAATATAGGCTGGTGAGTCAGAAGGTCAAAAACAGCCTTTGATTTTATATCTGTTACGCCTTGCGGATCGCCGAAGCGATGAGCGAAATAACGAGCAGAGCAAGGAACACGAAGAACAGAATCTGCGCTATACCGGCTGACGCACCAGCGATGCCGCCGAAACCGAGCGCACCTGCTACGAGTGCCACCACAAGAAATACGAGCGCATAATAAAGCATGTCCGGTCTCCTTTTTATTGTGTGAAGGAGAAACGACATCCAGGCCAGGTTGGTTCCGTGCTTCCGGGTAAATTAAGGCGCTCACAACTCTAAATACTCATGTCAGGACCTAAGGCGGTGTGATTTGGCGGTGTATTGAAGCGCCAACATTAAACTCCCGAAAGCTGCCGCCTTTCGGGAGTTTATGACCTTTGGATTTAAGCTGCGACCTGCGAGGCTTCTTCGAAGAAGAGTGCCTGGCTGATCAGCGCCTTCACCATATCCGGATTGAACGGCTTGGTGACGAGGAAGGTCGGTTCCGGGCGCTCGCCCGTCAGCAGACGTTCCGGGAAAGCGGTGATGAAAATGACCGGGATCGTGTCGTTCTGCAGGATTTCATTCACTGCATCGATGCCCGAGCTTCCATCGGCCAGCTGGATATCAGCCAGAACCATACGCGGCTTTTCCTGTTTGTAGAGCGCCAGGGCCTCATCCTTGGTGCGCGCAATGCCGACGACTTCATGGCCGAGACTTTCTACCATCTGCTCGATATCCATCGCGATCAGCGGTTCGTCCTCGATAATCATGATGCGCGTCGCCACCTGACGCGAAATCTCGGTCGATGCAGCCGAGAGAACACGGCTCAGTTCAACATCGTCCAGTTCGAGAATTTCGGCGGCTTCCTTGTCGGAAAAACCTTCCACCGCCACAAGCAGGAATGCCTGTCGCGGAAGGGGCGCGATATGCGAAAGATTTCTTGCAGCCTGCTGTTCCCATGCAAATTCCGATGCTGGTTCCGGTACGCGAACCGAGGCCGTCTTATAAAGATCGCAGAAAAGGCGATAGAGGCCGATCCGGTCGGACGAGGCGACCGGAAAAATGCTCACATCGGCAATCAGGGCTTCAAGGGCAGCCGCAACATAAGCGTCGCCGGAAGCCTGGGAGCCGGTAAGAGCACGAGAAAAACGACGGAGATAGGGAAGATGCGGCGCGATACGCGTCGATAACGTCATGGTATTGGAACTCCTCAACTGCCGCTTTCGTTCATCGAATGCACATTGGCGGACACGGTTCTAGAACCCTCCCGCCCATGCTTTGAGCGCAGCATTATGGTACTCTAAACGGGGCGTTTTGAAAAAAGTTCCGAGATTGGGAGATATATTAGGGAACTTTTTGGTAAGCCGCGCATTTCCCGGACAAGCAGGGGCTTAGATTAATAGGGTAGGGCATTTAGCCCGGAACGATCAAGATATGGCAGAAAAAGAGAACCTTCACATGAACGGAGCCGGGGTCAGGTCGTCTCGTCGCGTTCAGAAGGATATACTAGGACCAAATTGTGAAGTCGGATTGAAACTAAAGGCACTGTACACCTCGATACAGGATGAGACGATCCCGGATCGCTTCCTCGATCTTCTCCAAAAACTCGATCAGGCTGAACAGGAGAGTATGCGTGAACACAGCACCCGGTCCGTCGGTTGAGAGTAATGCACAGTTCAAGCGAGAGCTTCTGTCATCGCTGCCGAGCCTGCGCGCCTTTGCGGTGTCGCTGATTGGACAGCACGACAAGGCGGATGATCTCGTACAAGATACGATCATGAAAGCATGGGCCAAGCAGGAGTCCTTTGAAATGGGGACCAATATGAAGGCCTGGCTTTTCACCATCCTGCGCAATGAATTCTACACGCAGATGCGCAAGCGTGGCCGCGAAGTGCAGGACACGGATGGCGTGTTCAGCGAACAGCTCGCCGTGCATCCTTCGCAATATGGTACGCTTGATCTGCAGGATTTCCGCGCAGCATTAGAGCAATTGCCCGACGATCAGCGCGAAGCGATCATTCTGATCGGCGCTTCGGGCTTTGCCTATGAGGAAGCTGCGGAAATCTGCGGCTGTGCTGTCGGCACGATCAAGAGCCGTGTCAGCCGTGCTCGCACGCGCTTGCAGGAAATCCTCAAGATCGAAGGCGAAGGCGACTACGGTCCGGATGCCGATTCATCGCGGGCGACCTTGAGAAGCTTTGCATAACACTTGATCAATTGCCCCTCTTTCCCATGAAAGGGGGGCTTATCGCGCTAAAATCTCAAACCTTCGCCTGTTTTCGCCCACAACGATTGCTTTTTATCCTGCCACTTGTAGGTTAGCAGCTGCTGATATTTCCTGTCGGCAAAGTGATCGTTTGTTTGTGGGTTGCGTTCTTGCCATCAGCCTTGTTGCAAAAACTGCTTCAATCGTCATCGAAGCCGGTTGCGGTTATCGTTTCGCTCGGCCTTGTGCTGCTGTCGGCCATCATGACGTTGTTTCTGTCGTCCGGGGTCAATCATCAGGTCGTCGATATTTCCCGCAATTATGCCTTGCGCCAGCAGGTCGACAAGGTTGCGCGCCTTGCCAGCAATATCGAGATGAGCCGTCGCGGCTATCTTCTGACGCTGGATGAGACTTATCTCGATCTGTATCGCAACACGATTCTGAGCGTCGACAAGACGCTTGCCGACCTCGAAGCCCTGACAGATCAGAGCCCGCTGCAGGATGCGCGGGTTCAGCAGATCCGCGCGCTGGTCGAACGCGAACAGGAAGATGTGCGCGAGACGGTCAATCTTGCCCAGTCGGGTGATGTGGCGGCAGCGGTTGAAAAAGTGCGCGGCGATGAGGGCAAGGTGCTGATGGATCAGCTTGCCAATACAGTCACGCAATTCATCGATGCGGAAGAACAACAGCTTCTTGAACGCAACAAGCGGATCAACCGCATGCGCTACTGGATGACGGCGACGTCTATCGTGGCACTGGCTTCAGCTGCCATGCTGGCGCTTCTGCTGTTCAGCCGGGTTCAGCGCTATGCGCGGTCGATGTTCGAGGGGCAAACGGCGCTGCGTTCGGAAAAGCAATTGCTGGAACAGCGTGTACAGGAACGGACCGCCGAGCTTGAGCACGAGCGCCGCATCGCCGAGCGGGAGCGCCAGCGGGTCGAGCTTCTGCTGCAGGACACCAATCATCGCATCGGCAATTCATTGGCCACCGTTTCATCCCTGCTTGGCCTTCAGATGCGGCAGACGCGCAGCGAGGATGCTCGCGCGGCTCTCGCCGCCGCTCGCGATCGCGTCCAGACGGTATCGACAGCGCACCGGCGCTTGCGTCTCGGCGAGGATATGGAATCGGCCCGCGTCGACGATTTTCTCGGAACCGTCATAAACGATATCCGAACCGCTATCGGTCAGGATCGCAAGATCGAATTTTCGACCGATTTCGCGCCGCTTGATCTGAAGGCGCGCGATGTGACGACAATTGGCATCATTCTGGGCGAGCTTGTCACCAACGCGATCAAGCATGCTTTCAAGGGACGTCCGGAAGGACATATCCGGATCAGCCTGAAGCCGGGTGAAGATGCTATCCCGGTGCTGGTCGTGGAAGATGACGGTGTGGGCTTCGACAAGGACCAGCAGAAATCCGGCGAGAAGAACGGTCTCGGTACGCTGGTGATCGAACAGCTTTGCATGCAGTTCGGCGAAAAGCCCGTCTACTGCAAGACCGATGATGGTGTCGGAACCAGAGTGATTGTCCGCTTGTCGTCGCTAGTGGATTGAATTTGACGTTTGATGCCCGTCCGATACAAATCTCGTTTCAAACGTCAAACTCGAAAAATCCACCAGAATCATAAGATTACTAGTGATCTTTTTGATTCCGACATTTGCTCAGCGCTCATATCCGAGGAATGCAAATGTCGGAATCAGACCACTAGCCGAAGAAGGCGAAATGCCGGTTGGCAAATAAAGCTGGTGGTGAAGGCGGAAAACAAAAACGCCGGCTTGAAGCCGGCGTTTTTGCGTTTGCGTGAAGCTATCAGCTCTGCGGCGGGCGCTTTTTCTTGTCAGAAAGCAGCGAGACCAGAGCAATGCCTGCAAGCGGCAGGGCGGCGGCGAGTATGGGCCGTTTGAGGATGGCAGGCACGGTCGCGATTGCTGCGGCTGCTACCATCGCCGATTTGTCCGCTTCCATTTTCTGCTTGCGCTTTTTGGCCTCGGACGCAGCCTGAATTTTCAGGACTGCGAGAATGAGAAGCGCCACGATCAGCGACAATGCAGCCAGAATGAGAGCCGCCAGCGGCCCGCCATAGTTCTGCGCCAGCGCCAGAAAGGCGGCGACGCAGAAAAAGGTGATCGCGATGATTGCGAAGACGGCGATGGCCGCACCGAAAATCGCTGCACGTTTCGTTTGAGCCGCGACGAATTTCAGTTCTTCGCCTGCCATCGCAGACAATAGGGGCATGAGAGCTTTCAGCATGATCCGCCTCAGCGGCGCGAGAGCAGGGCCAGCAGATAGCCGACGCCGAGTGCAGTGGCGAGTGCGGCAATCGGGCGTTCGCGCACCGTTGCCGTCAGCTGGGCTTCAACATCCTGCGCCTTGTTGCGCAGATCATCGATGGCGTCCTCACCCTGAATATAAGCGCTCTTGTAGGTTTCCTTCGCGCTGCGTTTTGCGTCGCGGACGGTCTGCGAACCGAGATTGGCAAGTGTTGCCGCAATGGCAGCGATATCTTCCTTCAGCTGCTCGACCTGGGCCTGCAGGTCTTCAGTGCTGGCATCGGTCAGCGCTTCCTCGATCTTTTCTTCGATCTTGCTCGTTTTCGCGGATGCACGCGCCATATCAGCTCTCCTGTTCAGTCTCTGGTTATCGTTTGGATAACGTGCGGCTGGCTTAATGGTTGCATGCCAAGCCATCAGCGGCAACAAGACCAGCCGGTTGTTGCAAGTCATGGTAAATGGCAGGGTAAATGGCGGGAAAGTGCGGAAGCACTACAGATAATGCCTCCGCAAATATCGTGAAGCCTTACTCCGCTTCGCCATGAAGGATCGTGCCTTCCGGGTCCTTCTTGTAGGCTTCGTCCGAATAGGCGGACTGTGCCTGCAGCTGTTCCTTGGTGAACTGCGTGAAGACGTTCAGCTTGTCGTCCTTGCCGGTCGCAACGTCGAGATTGGCGATGGAAACGGCCACCGGCTTGGAATTGATGCCAAGGAAACCGCCCACGTCGACAACGAATGCCTCTGTCTGCCCGTCGGCGGTCATCAGGACATCGCCGACCGTTCCGATCTTCGTTTCATCCGCACCGAAAACCGTGGCTCCGATGAGCTTGTCCGCACTTAGTCCCTCGGAGGGAACCGGCTTCATGCCATCAGGCATGATCCTGTCCGCCTTCTGCGTGGTAATGGTCTTTTCGGCGGCTGGCGGTTCGGCGCGCGGTACGCCATCTGCTTCGAAAGCTGCGCTGCGGTCGAATGCCGGCGCCTTTTCGAGCTGTTCCTTGGTGGCGTCCACGATCAGCCAGCGCTTGCCGTCTTCACGAACCACCCATGACACGTGATCGAAGCCGATTGCGACATTCTTCTCCCCGACACCGAGAAAGCCGCCGACCCCGATCACCACCGCCTGCGGGCTGCCATCGGCACCGAGGATCATGTCATTGACCGTCCCGATATTCGCGGCATCGTTGGATGGGCCGTTATAGACCGCCTGTCCGATGAAGCCTGACACCAGAAGCTGGCCGGGGGATGCCACGAAATATCCGTTCTCGCTGGCAATCGGCTTTTCCTGTTTCTCGTCGGAGAAGATCGGTGAACCACCCTGGGCGAAGGCGGGCAAGGCAATCAGCGCGGCAAGAGCCGTCGAGGCGAGAAGTCTTTTCATGGAAACTCCTGTCGGTAATTAAGGCAAACCGAAGGCGAGAGGCAATCTCGCCGTCTACAGGAGAAAAAACGAGGGGAAACGGTTTCCGTTCCGCTCAAAATCTGTGTTATTCAAACGTCAAAATTGTGAAACCCACGTCTTTTCCGTGGCAAAAATGGGGCAAAAAACGCTTTTGAGTTGAATATTTCTGGCTCAAGCCAGCATCGGGCCAGTATCAGGCCAGTATCAGGTAAGCCGCACCGGCCAGCATGATAAAGGCCAGTCCCACATGTGATGGCTTCAGCGAACGCTGTTGTACCGGCAGCGGATCATCATTTCCTGCCATGGCAGTACGGGCCGCATGTTCAAGTGTCTGGATATCCTTGAGCATCATAGGCATGTCCTCCGGATTCCGGCTTGGCCGGAATTGCATTTCCTCCCGAGCACCCGGAATTTGTTCTTAAATCCAATCCTCAAGCGCTGCGGTTAACCATATCAGGTCTGATTTGGCACGAATGTGCAACTGGCAAAAAGCCGAGAGGCGAAAAATGTTCGCTAATCCTTGGATTGCAAGACGAAAATGCCCTTAAAATGAAAACATGACTTGCGCCATCATGTTATTGGGAGTTAAGAAGAGGCCCAACAAGCGGCGCGACGGCCTGCATGAGGGTTTAGTCATGTGCTCGCGGATTTGAACAATCAAAAGGCGATCAAAATGACTGGTTTCTGGCGAAAAGGCTTCATGGCTGCGGCGATGGGCATCGGCTTGCTGGGTGCGGCTTCTGCATTGGCCCAGGACGTAACCCCATCGACGAATGCCCCGGCCGCCCCCGCTGCAGAGGCGCCTTCCAGTTCCGCACCAGCCAATACAGCGCCTGTCGCTGCTCCGGCGCCTGCGAACGAACCGGGAGCGTCTGTCCCGGCAGCAACCACACCGGCTACGGCACCTTCGCCTGAACTGATCCAGTCCCAGACAGCTGCGCCTGCTGCTGCACCTGTCGAAAGCGAGAACGGTTTGATCCTCCCGCACGATCTTTCGCCATGGGGCATGTTCATGGCTGCCGACTGGGTCGTGAAGGCTGTGATGATTGGTCTCGCGATCGCTTCGCTTGCCACATGGACGGTCTGGGTCGCCAAGACGCTTGAACTGGCCGGTGCGCGCCGCCGTGCTACCAAGGCATTGAAAGTTATCGGTCATTCGGCAACGCTTGCCGAAGCAGTCCACGCGTTGGACGGTGCAAAGGGACCGGGTGCAGTTCTGGTCCGTGCTGCAGAAGATGAGGTGCGCTTGTCGGGTCCTGCGCTGGCGCGCGCCGGTGGCGAAGGCCTCAAGGAGCGTGTTTCCTCGCGCCTGTCGCGTATCGAGGCCAAGGCCGGACGCCGTCTTTCCAAGGGTACTGGCATTCTTGCGACCATCGGTTCGGTTGCACCGTTTGTCGGTCTGTTCGGCACGGTCTGGGGCATCATGAATTCGTTCATCAATATCAGCCAGGCGCAGACGACGAACCTCGCCGTCGTGGCGCCGGGTATTGCCGAAGCCTTGCTTGCAACCGCCATCGGTCTCGTCGCAGCTATCCCTGCTGTGGTTATCTACAATGTGTTCGCCCGTTCCATCACCGGCTACCGGTCGCTGCTGGCCGATGCTTCGGCAGGGGTCGAGCGCCTTGTCAGCCGCGATCTGGATTTCAGAACGGCCGGTGTGCGTGAAGGCACGCTGCACGCAGCGGAGTAGGCACCATGGCTGGTAAAGTTCGCGAAGGCGGCGGTGACGATCTCGAGCTGAACCACGAGATCAATGTGACGCCATTCATCGACGTCATGTTGGTTCTGCTCATCATTTTCATGGTGGCAGCGCCTCTGGCGACTGTGGATGTGAAGGTGGATCTGCCTGCCTCGACGGCAGCGCCTGCACCCCGTCCCGACAAGCCACTTTATGTGACCCTGAAGGACGATCTCAGCATCAGTGTCGGCAATGACACCGTTGCCCGCGAGCGCCTTGGTGTGGCGCTGGACGGTCTGTCCGAAAAAAACAAGGAAGCGCGTATCTTCCTGCGCGCTGACAAGAATGTCGGCTATGGCGAATTGATGCGTGTGATGAATCTTCTGCGGGAAGCCGGTTATCTGAAGATTGCACTGGTCGGTCTTGAAACCGTCGGTGCGGATCAGAGCGGAGCCGCACCTGCCAGTGTGCCTGCGCAACCGACCCCCACCTCGCAAACTCCCGCAGCGCAGGGAGCAGCGCAATGAACGCACTTCCGCCCGACCATCCTCCTGTAAAGGTGGCTTCGGCTGACATTCATCATCATTCCTTTTGGCATGATGCGGGGCGCTGGCTCGGTGCGGGTATTCTTGTTCTGACCGTTCATGCTGCCGGTGCCTATGCCATCCATATGGCGCAGGAGCAGGATCAGCCTGACGGTTCGCAGGTTGCCGCCATGGTGGTGGAACTTGCGCCGGAGCCGGAAGCGCCGATGGAAGAACAGGTTGCGGAAGAAGCCCAGCCGGAAACGGCTGAAGCACCGCAGGAACAGGCAGAGCCGGAACCGGCCCCGCAGCCAGAACCGGTGCAGGAAGAACCGACACCACCTGAACCGGAAGAGGTGAAACCGCCCGAGCCTGAGCCGGAACCACAGGCCGTTCAGGAACCGGAAGAAGTCATTCCGGATGTGGTCGAGGCAGAAAAGCCCGAAGTGGCTGTTCCGCTGCCGGTCGAAAAGCCGGAAGTGAAACCGGAACCCAAGCCGGAGCCGAAGCCAGAACCGAAAAAGGTTGAGAAGCCGAAACCGGAAAAGCCGAAGCAACCCAAGGTCGAGAAGCCCAAGCCCAAGAAGGCCGAGAAGGCGCCAGAAGCCCGTCAGGCTGCTGCGCCGCGCATGGATGCAGATGCGGGCGAGAAGGCTGCTGCGAACCGTCGTGGCGAGAATTCTGCGTCGGCGGGCGTCGCCTCCAACAAATGGCAGGCGAAGATGAATGCTCATATGGCGCGTAACACGCGTTTCATGCAGCGCAAGGCACGCAACGCCAAAGGACGCGTGGTCATCAACTTTGTGATTGATCCGTCTGGCAACGTGCTTTCGGTCAAGCTGGCCGGTTCGTCCGGTAATTCGGAGGTTGATCAGCTTGCACTTGAAGCAGCGCGTCGAGCTTCGCCTGTGCCTGCCCCGCCGGCAGCCATTGCCAAGGCGCGTATGCCAATCACCTTGCCGCTGCTGTTCAAGTAAGCAATGCAGAATGTGTTATCTGAAAGGCCGGTCTGAAAATCAGATCGGCCTTTATTTTGTCCATGGCAAACTATGGATCGCATTGCCTTTGCCGCCCCACGGTCCTATCGATGGGACATGATGCATCCAGACCAACTTCATATTGATGCCGACCTCGTGCGTGTGCTGATCGCCGACCAGTTCCCACAATATGGTCGCGAGAAGGTGGAGAAGCTGGAGACGACGGGTACGGTCAACGCAATTTTCCGCGTCGGATCGAATATCGCTGCAAGATTTCCCCTACAGGCAACGAACCCGGCTGAATATGTAAAGATATTGCGGAACGAAGCTGCTGCCATGGCGGAATTTGCACAACATTCGCCCGTACCGGCGCCTCAGCCAATGGGCATCGGCCACCCCGCTCGCAACTATCCCATGCCCTGGATGATGCAGAGCTGGATTGAAGGGGATGTTGCCACGCCTGATGGGCTTTCCACTTCCAACAATTTTGCGCTGGATATTGCAAATCTCATTGCTTCACTTCGTCTGGCTGATACCAAAGGCCGTTCTTTTTCAGGAACTGGCAGAGGCGGCGATCTGACGGATCATGATGAGTGGATTGAGACGTGTTTCAGGAACAGCGAAGGCCTGCTGGATGTAGCGCGCCTTCGCTGGAAATGGAAGCAACTGCGCGCATTGCCATCCAGTGGTGCTGACGTAATGAGCCATTGCGATCTCATTCCGGGAAACCTCCTTGCGCGCGACGGACATTTGGTCGGTGTGCTCGATAGCGGTGGCTTCGGACCCGCCGATCCGGCGCTGGACCTTGTCGCAGCCTGGCATCTTTTCGATAGGGAGCGACGCAATATTCTGCGCAGGCATCTTCAATCTGGTGATTTCGAATGGAAACGCGGCGCGGCCTGGGCGTTTCAACAGGCGATGGGGCTGGTCTGGTATTATCGTGTCAGCAATCCGGCCATGAGCATGCTCGGACGAAGCACGCTCTCCCGCATTCTCGATGATTCGGAAATTTGACCGCCCTCATTCAATCAACCCGAAGATCGGGCCGTAACCGCCGTGCCACGAGACATCATTCCGTCCCAGTGCTGGAACGTAGATGCCTGCACCGCCGCCGCCATCCAGAAACAGGGCGTTGGGGCATTGGAGATGGTCTCGAAACAATTTTGCGAAATCGTGGAAATTGACCGCGTCTTCGCTGACCGCGAATCGGATCGCGCCGCCACTGCAAATGCCGACACCGCTGCGCCGGGTCTTGTCGGTTGAGCCGACGATGAAAATCGGATTGATCTTGTTGCGGATAACCAGCATCGGCCCGGACTGGGTGGCCAGTTGCGGCTTGATCTTTTGTTTCAGAAAACGGCCTGTCGGCAGGATTTCGGCACCCTTGTCGCCGAGGTAGAAGATGCCGTTCGGCTTCTTGTAAAAGTTCGGTACGGGCCCGGACCCACGAACAGGTGTCGTCTTGCTTGCCGGGCGAAGCTCACGGCCATTTTCGACGTAGAGACCCATCGGCGAAAAATCAGGCTGATACATTCCGGCATTGAGTGCGAAAACCAGTGTCTCACCGCGGGTTGCGGCAGCGTCGGCTATTTTCCAAAAATTGCGATAGGGCTCATCGTCGGAATTTTTCCAGAACAGATGCAAGCCTGTGCCGTCCGTCTTTGCATCGCAGATGATGTAGTTTGTACTTTCAAAGGTTTGGCGGTTGCAGGTCTCCGTGCGGCCGGGCTGCGTCAGCGCAGCTGTAGCAGCGAGCGCTATGGCTGCGACGGAGAGGCCTCGCTTCAGGAGAATCATCGCTGCACTGCCTCCCAATCAGTGTTTTTCTATTCAGAAGACAGTGCCACAGCCGGGAGCAGGCGAGAAGCCTTGCGCGCAGGCAGGAAACCGAAGATCAGGCCAGTGGCGAAAGCACAGGCGAAGGCCAGCAGGACGGGTCCCAAGCTGTAGCCGACTGAAAGCCCGGCCCAGCCTGCGACGGCAGCAGCGCCCAGTCCGATCACCACGCCAAATGCACCGCCAATTGCCGAGACGGTCAGCGCTTCGGTAATGAACTGCAGCAGAATATCGCGCCGTCTTGCGCCGGTCGCCATCCGCACGCCGATCTCGCGGGTGCGCTCCGTCACGCTTACCAGCATGATGTTCATGACGCCGATGCCGCCGACCAGAAGCGAGATTGCTGCGACCGACCCCAGAAACAGCGTCATCGTATTGCCCATCGCCGTTGCATCCTCGCGGATGGAGGACATGTTGGTTATCATCGTGTCCTGCTTCTTGTGGCGCTGGTCGAGCAGGTCCTGAATCTGTTCCTGCGTCGTGTTGATGAGGTCGGAATCCTTCACCTGCACCGTGATGGTGCGCACGTATTTCTGGCCGAACAGCCGCAGATTGCCGGTGGAAAGCGGCACTATCACCACGTCGTCCTGATCCGAGCCGCCAAAGCCCGCACCCTTTGGCTCCAGGGTTCCGATCACCTGAAAGGGAATCTTCTGAATCAGGATATATTGGCTGATGGGATTGCTGCCGTCGGGGAACAGGGTGTTGACGACCGTTTTACCCAGCACTGCGACCGGCGCATAGTTGTCCAGATCGCTCTGGCTGATGAAGTCGCCGGTGGCAACCTTCCACGATTTGGCTTCGGAAAAGGCAGGGACAGTGCCGTTTGCCTGTGACTGATAGTCGACATTGCCACGCCGCAGCGTCACGGTGCCGGTGACTTCGGGGACCGCGGTTCTGATGTTCGGCAGTTCCAGAATGGCAGTGGCATCTTCGGGAACCAGTGTCGCTATCGAGCCTGTTCCCCGGAAGCCCGCCATGGACGGACGTACCAGAATGAGATCGGTGCCCATCGCATTGATGCGGTCGAGAATCGAGTTTTGCGCACCGGTGCCGATGGCGAGCATCGTCACCACGGAACTGACGCCGATGATAATGCCGAGGAGGGTAAGGATCGTCCGGAAGATGTTGGCCCGCAAGGCGCGCATCGCCATCTTCACCGCTTCCGAAATATCGGCGATGCGGGCGGAACTGCCTTCAAGGCTCTTCCGCAACCGGAACGGCGCCTGCGTATCGGGAATAGCTCGTTTTACCGTATCCGAAAGGATCTGGCCGTCGCGGATTTCGATCAGCCGGTCGGCGCGTTCGGCCACTTCGCGGGCATGTGTGATGACGATGACGGTATGACCCTGCGCGTGCATGGAGCGCAGCAGTTCCATCACATCTTCGCCGCTCTGGCTGTCGAGTGCGCCTGTCGGCTCGTCGGCAAGAATGATGCGCCCGCCATTCATGAGTGCACGGGCGATGGAAACGCGCTGCTGCTGGCCGCCGGAAAGCTGGTTCGGGCGATGATCGAGGCGGTCGCCGAGTTTCAGCGAATTAAGCAGTTCGGCGGCACGCGCATGGCGCTCCGATGCGGGCAGGCCTGCATAGATCGCGGGCACTTCGACGTTTTCCTGCGCGGTCGAGGTCGAGATGAGGTTGTAGCTCTGGAAGACGAAGCCAAAGGTTCGGCGACGCAATGCTGCCAGCGCATCGGCATCCAGTGTCGAGACGTCTTCGCCGTCGAGCAGATACTGTCCGCCGCTCGGGCTGTCGAGACAGCCCAGAATGTTCATCAGCGTCGATTTGCCGGAGCCTGACGCGCCCATGATCGCGACGAACTCTCCAGCCTGAATATCGAGCGTGATGCCGTGCAACACCTCAACAGCAAGGTCGCCATTGTGATAGGTCTTGCGGATATCATCCAGTTTGATGAGGGGCGTGTCAGTTACGGGATTTTCGTTCATGAGACGGCTCATCAGAACAGGCGCATGCCGGGCCTGCGGCCACGCTGTCCTGCGGCGGCTTCAGCTCCGCTGGACGCGCTGGTGACGACGACCTTGTCGCCTTCCTCAAGGCCGCTCTTGATCTCTGTCTGCACGCGATTGCGCACGCCGATCTGAACCTGACGTTCGGTGATCGAGCCGTTGTCGCTGACGACCTGGACCGAAATCTGCGGCTTGCCTCTCTGGTTCTGGGGGCCTTCGCGCTTGTAGTTCAGCGCCGACGAGGGGACGATCAACACGTTCTTCGCCTCATCGAGAATGAAATAGACCTGTGTGCTCATGTTGATCATCAGCTCGCCGGTCGGGTTCGGAACGTCGAACAGTGCATAATAGAGCACCACATTGTTCTCGGTCGCAGGCGTCGGCTTGATCTGGCGCAGCGTGCCGGTGAAACGCTTCTCCGGCTGGCCAAGCAGGGTGAAATAGACCGGCATTCCGGGTTTCAGCCTGCCGATGTCGGCTTCCGAAACCTGCGCTTCCACCGTCATGACCTTAAGATCGGCCACGGTCACGATGGTCGGCGCGCTCTGCACGGCATTCAGCGTTTCGCCTTCCTTGGCGGCCTGATCGACGACTGTGCCTTCCATGGGGCTGTAAATCTTGGTGTAGCCGAGATCGACCTTGTCGCTGGCAAGTTGGGCTTCCTGCTGGCGGATTTGCGCGCCGAGCGCCTTCACATCCGCATCGGCCATGGCGAGGTCGGCATCAGCCTGATCGACGGTGGATTGCGATACGCCGCGTGTGGCCAGAAGCGAGCGCTGGCGTGCCGCATTGGCCTTTTTCAGGGTAAGCTGAGCTTGCTTGCTGAGAAGCTGTGCCTTGAGATTGTCGAGCTGGGCGCTTGATATTTCCACCTTCTTCTCAAAGGGCGATGGATCGATTTCGGCGATAAGCTCGCCCTTCTTGACCTGATCGCCGACTTCGACTTTCACGCTTTTTAGCTGGCCCGAAACCTGCGCGCCGACATTGATGCTGCGCAGGGCGCTGAGTGTGCCGACAGCGGTAATCGCGTTTTCGATATCGCCGCGCGTGACCGTTTCGGCGAGATAGCTCGTCTTCTGGCCTCCAGCTTCACCGGAGCCGTAAAAATACCAGCCCGCGCCGGCCACGATTGCCGCGACGGGAAGCCAGAGCCACCAGCGGCGCGCCTTGCTGCGCGCGCGCTTCTGCGAAGGTGCTGTTCGCTGCCCGGTTTTGGAAGAATCGGAAGATGTAAGCACCGTCAAACCCTCTAACTTTCAGAACCTCCGATCTCCGGAGATTTATCAATATGTCCCGCCAATTCTCTGTCGCATACAACCAAAGCGAGACAATACTTGCCCACTATGGATTGCTAACGGGATATCTATGCTTCTCCGCTCAGGATTTCATCTTAATTATTTGTCATGCAATAATTGTCGGTAACACAAAGGGATGGATGCCTCCGGTTCCTTCCGGTCATGGTGCGAAAGCAAGTGATGAAGAGAACCAAGTTGGCACCAATATACAACTTGCAGTTATTCTTTTGGAAGTCGCAAATTAAAACGGGATTCTTAAAGTAATTAAGTGTTCTTAAATTATCTCCTGATTAAATAAGATCGGGAAATCACGCCTGAAAGTAGATGGAAGAATTTAAAACGTGACCGGTCCGCAAGGGCGGATGGTCGGCGCATGCATGATGCATGTTGCTTCGAATTGACATGGGAATAAGGTTTCAATGCTCTTTGACGGGAGGGCAAATGGCTTACCTTATTATGGGGCGAAAAAGGTTTTCATTCATATCGGACAGGGTTTCAAACCTGCATCGAAGAATACCTTCATTGTTATTTTTCAAGCGAAATAAAAGCGGCACGGCGGCGGTCGAATTCGCAATATTGGCGCCGGTTTTTCTTCTGATCCTGATGGGTATGATCGCCTTCGGCCTTTATCTGGGTGTGGCGAATGCCGTCCAGCAGCTTGCGGCAGATGCCACGCGGACGGCGCTGGCGGGTATCGATCCCCCGGAGCGGTTGACGCTGGCGACAACCTACATCCAGAAAAACGCGGCAAAATATTCACTGATCGATCCAGCCAAGATGCAGGTGAGTGTCGACAATGCCCAGTCCGATCCGAACCAGTTCACGGTGACGATCCGCTACAACGCGCAAAACCTGCCGATCTGGAACCTGATGACGGGGCTGCCGCTTCCAGACACGACCATTACAAGGGCATCGACAATAAGGCTTGGCGGAATCTGACACAGGGTGGGGGTATTCGATATGCGGGGTCTGGTATCGCGTTTCCTGCGTGCACGGGGCGGCAATCTGGCGACAATGGCGGCGCTGGTATCCCCCATATTTCTGGCGGTTGCGGCTTTCAGCGTGGACACAAGTTCACTGTTTCTGGAGCGGCGCCAACTGCAGAGCATGGCGGATTTTGCCGCCGTTGCCGGTGCGGCTTCCCTTTCGCAAGCTAATGATGCTGTATTGCGGCAATTACGGGCGAACGGTCTTGATCCGGTGCTGATGACCGGCGCTTACGATCCGTCCGTCGTCAACGGAAAGACCGACAACAAGACGCGTGTCTGGGTGGAGAAGGGCAATTATTTCCCCGATAAAAGTCGTGCGGTTGAGAAGCGTTTTGTCGCCGACGGCACCAGTCCCGATGCGGTTCGCGTCCGGCTGGCACGTCCGGGCAATCTCTATTTCGGACAGGCATTCATCAATCGGCCCGCACTTGGCGCGACCGGCATGGCAGCGACAAAGGCGGAGGCGGCATTTTCGATCGGTTCGCGACTGTTGAGCCTGAATACCGATCAGAGTGTGTTGAATGGACTTCTCGGTGGCTTGTTGGGGACCACCCTCAATCTGAAGCTTGTTGATTACAATGCACTCGCGGCAACCGATATCAACCTGCTCGGCTTTCTGGACAAGCTGGCTCCAAAGGTGGGATTGACGGCCGGGACCTATAACCAGCTGCTGAACACGGATGTTTCAGTCGGCATGCTGGCAAATGTGTTGGCTGAAGTGGTGACGAACAATCCAACGGCGAAAGCAGCGCTCGGTATTTTGGGCAAGGATGCTGTTGCACTGGCTACGAAACTGCCGGTCGGAAAGTTGCTGGGGCTCGGGTCGTTGGCGAACGCCTCAATAGGCTCGGGAGCCGGATACAACATAACCGCTAATGTTCTGCAGCTTGTTTCCGCAGCGATCATGATTGGAGGCAAGCATCAAGTCGATATTACGTCTGGCTTGAGCATCCCGGGACTGCTTGGCGTCACTTTAAAAGTATACGTAGGAGAAGCACCGCAAGGTACCCCATTTTTCAGCGTTGGTGCGGCGGGATCTTTCGTACGTACGGCTCAGATTCGGTTGCAACTCGATATCCGCGTCGGGGGCCAATCGGGCAACCCTTTGATTGGTGTCGAACTTTTCAATCTCCATTTGCCGCTATCAATCGACATTGCTTCGGCAGAAGGAGAACTCAAGAGCCTAAGTTGTCCGTCAGGCCCGACGAGTGCCAATGTCACGATTGCTGCAAAGCCCGGTATTGTCGGTATCTACCTTGGTGAAGTCAGTTCCTTTAATGACCTGAACCGAAAGCCCTCTGTGAGCAAAACGAGTATAGCTAAGGTGCAGCTGTATCTACTGGGGATTCCATTCGGCAGCCTTTTAAGCCTAGACGCTAAAGCAGAAGTGAAACTTGGAGAAAAGACGACTTCGTTGTCATTCAATTACAGTGATATACAGAATAAAAAGATCAAGACCGCTTATTCAAGCGATTTAGTACCCTCTCTCTCAAGCTCTCTTCTCAAGAATATAGATATAGATCTCAATCTACTGAGTATAATAAAGCTGCCGTTGGGAGACGTTGTGGGCTTGCTGGGTGTTCTGCTAACACCTGTTGCCCCGATAATAGACAACCTTGTTTTCGGAATTCTCGACCTGCTCGGCGTCAAATTGGGTGAGGCCGATGTGCAGGTCACTGGCGTACTTTGCCAGCGCGCGGCTCTGACGCAATAAGAAATCGGCAATAAAAAAGCCCGGCTTGGCCGGGCTTTTTCATGCGTTTATGCCGTGCCGGTCGAACCGAAGCCGCCAGCGCCGCGCGCCGTCTCGGTTACTTGGGCGCGCTCTTCAATCTTCGGCTGGACGACTGGTGCGAAAACAGCCTGTGCAATACGCATACCGCGTTCGATGCGGAAATCGTCATCGCCCAGATTGATGAGAAGAACCTTCACCTCGCCACGATAATCGGAATCGATGGTGCCGGGCGTATTGAGGCAGGTGATGCCGTTCTTGAAGGCAAGGCCCGAGCGCGGACGAATCTGCACTTCAAAACCTTCGGGAATTTCGAAGATCAGCCCTGTCGGCACCAGCGTGCGACGTCCCGGCAGGAGAACGATCTGGCGATCTTCGGCAACGGCTGCCCGCAGGTCCATGCCAGCCGAACCCGCTGTCTCATAGGCCGGGAGTTCGAGGCCTTTCGCATGTTCGAGGCGGATGATGCCGAGCGTTGGCGCTTGTGCGGATGCTACGGTCATGAGGGGGCCTTTCTTGCGGAACATTGTTTCATCGCGCATCTTGTCTGAAACCGTTTCACACTTTTCAGGATGCGCTCTAAATTGGCGACGCTCATACGTGAAAACCAATGAAAGGTGTACCGTCTATTTGCTGTTTTGCAATGATAGTGCGGCACAGGATCATGCTTTTACACGATGAGTTGCCCTCCGCGAGGGATTTAATCCCGCTCCAACGGCACGGCAGTCGTTTCCTTGATCTCTTCCATGACGAATGAAGCCGAAACATCTGACAGGGGAACGCTGGCGATCAGCCGCTGGTAAAGACGGTCATAGGCCTTGACGTCGGAAACACGCGCCTTCAGCACGTAGTCCAGATCGCCGGTCATGCGATAAACTCCGACGATCTCCGGAAAGCGCCCCATGGCACCGCGAAATTTCGTCAGCCAGTCGGGATCGTGGCTCGACGTGCGTACGAGAATGAAGACGGACAGGCCGCAACCGGCCATCTCGGCATCGACCAAAGCGACGCGCGCCTTGATGATCCCTTCATCCTCCATGCGCTTGACCCGGCGCCAGCAGGCATTGCGCGATAAGTGTACCCGCTCGGAGAGAGAATCAACGGACAGGGTGCCATCGATTTGCAGCTGATCCAGGATTCTTCGATCAATTTCGTCCAGTGATGGTTTCATGATGGGATGATTGTCCCAATAAATAGTAATTATCAAGGATATTTCGAGATTTCATCTCAGATGCATTTGCTAGAATGATTTTCCAGAAAGGCGCGATATGCGCCGTATAACGGGAACAACTTACTCATTGACGGGAGTATTTCCAATGACCACTCGCATCACGCGCCTCTTCACCGAACACCCTCAGTCGGTTGACGAGACCTATTTCGAACATATGGCCTTTGCCGGACGTTTTTCGTTCAAGCTTTTTTGTGCGGCCTTTGCGGCACTGATCCATGCAATTTTGCCATTTTTGTTCGAGAAGACGGCGAGCACAATCGTTCGCCAGCTTTATGAGCGGACGCATAACCGGGGCCGGTAAGTACCGGATCGCAAATGTGTCGTTGGGCCGCCTATCTCGGACCTGAAACCTATCTGGAAGACATCATATCGTCTCCCTGCCATTCGCTCGTGGCGCAAAGCCACGATGCGCATGAAGCCAAAACACGTACCAATGGCGACGGCTTCGGCGTTGCCTGGTATGGCAATCGCGATGAACCTGGCCTTTATCGGGATATTCTGCCCGCATGGTCCGACCAGAATCTTCGCAGCCTTGCGCGGCAAATTCAGTCGCGCCTTTTCCTTGCGCATGTGCGGGCCTCGACCGGCGGGCTGACCAGCCGTTCCAACTGCCATCCCTTCGTTTCCGGACGCTGGAGCTTCATGCATAACGGCCAGATCGGTCATTTCGACCGGCTGCGTCGCAGGCTGGAAAGCCATTTGAGCGATGATGTCTATGGCCAGAAACATGGCGCAACCGATTCGGAACTGATCTTTCTGCTGATGCTGGAATTCGGTCTCGACACTGATCCAGTGCTGGCCATGAAGCGCATGGTGGCAACGGTTGTCGAGGAAGCAGTTCGCGGCGGTGTGCCGCCATTTCTGCGGCTGACTGCGGCGTTTTCCGACGGGAATCAGCTTTACGCGATCCGCTATGCGACCGATGCTTTCGCGCCGACGCTTTATACGGCGACACTTGGCGGATCGTCCGGCATATGCGTGGTGTCGGAGCCGCTGGACGGTGAAGCCGCCAACTGGATGGCGGTGCCGGCAAACAGTTTTGTCACCGTTTCCCGGCAAGGCCGCATTGCGATCGAGACTTTCGAAGAACCGATTTCCCGACCGCAGGATGCTGTGACGGTTTAGGCGTTCCCGATCAATATACCTGCCGCCAGCACGAGGCCACCGCCCAGAACCACCTGAAGCACAGAGCGAAGGAACGGTGTTTCCATATAGCGGTTCTGGATGAAGGCGATGGCCCATAGTTCGAAGAAGACCAGAATCGCTGCGATGCTTGTGGCGGTCCAGAAATCCTTGATCAGATAGGGCAGGGTATGGCCAAGGCCGCCCAGCGTCGTCATGATGCCGCAGGACAGGCCGCGCTTGATCGGCGAGCCTCGGCCCGAGAGCTTGCCGTCATCGTGGATGGCTTCGGTGAAGCCCATCGAAATACCGGCACCGACCGAGGCGGACAGGCCGACCAGAAAGGTCTGCCAGGTATCCTGGGTCGCAAAGGCGGCGGCGAAGATCGGGGCAAGCGTTGAAACCGATCCGTCCATCAGGCCAGCAAGCCCGGGTTGGACATAGGTCAGGATGAACTGCTTGCGCTCGGCGGCGCGCTCCTCATCCTGCACATCGTCCGGCGTCAGTGTGTGTTCCAGCGACTCAGCCTTGGCTTCATGCTGCTTTTCCTGCTGGGCAAGGTCGCCCAGCAATTTGCGGGTGTTTGCATCGCTGACGCGTTTGGCAGCCTCGACATAGAAGCGGTAGGCCTGTTCCTCCATTTCCGATGCAGCTTCACGCACCTTGTCGATGCCAAGCGGACGCACCAGCCAGTCCGGCTTGCGATCGTAATAGCCGCTGACATGCTCGCGGCGGATCAGTGGAATCCGGTCCCCAAAGCGGGCTTTATGGCGTTCGATCAGCGCATCGCGATGTCCGTGTTCTTCTGCCGCCATCTGTTCGAAGATTTTCGCCGATTGCGGAAACTCGTCACGCAAGCCGTCGGCATAGGCGAGATAGATGCGTGCGTCGTCTTCTTCGGAGGATATGGCAAGCGCCAGAATTTCCTGTTCGGAAAGTGAATCGAAAGGGCGACGGTCGTTGCGGAAGAATCGGCTGAGCATTTCGGGAATCCAAAGTTTAGAATAGTTCTAAAATAGGCTTCGACATCTGGAAGTCAAGCCTTGCAGTGCATGCACAATTGGCGCATTAAAACCCATCCGAAAAGATCGGCCCCACTGCGTAAACCACCAGAAAAGAATCGAATCGATGGCATCGACGAATCTCCACGCAAGCAACAGTCCCCGTCCGCTTAACCGGCAGGATTTCCGCACGCTCGGCCTTTCGGCCCTTGGCGGTGCGCTAGAGTTTTATGATTTCATCATCTTCGTGTTCTTTGCGAGCGTCATAGGTCATCTGTTTTTTCCGCCCGATATGCCGGACTGGCTGGTGCTGATCCAGACGTTCGGTATTTTCGCAGCCGGCTATCTGGTGCGCCCGATTGGCGGCATCGTGCTGGCGCATTTCGGCGACAAGTTTGGCCGTAAGCGCGTCTTCGCCTTCTCGGTGTTTCTGATGTCGATTTCGACATTGGCCATGGCCTGCCTGCCGACCTATGCAACGCTGGGCGTTGGCGCGCCGATCCTGCTGATCGTCTTCCGCATGTTGCAGGGTGCCGCCATCGGTGGTGAAGTTCCGGGCGCATGGACCTTCGTGGCCGAGCATGTGCCTGCCAATCGTGTCGGCATGGCGTGCGGTTTCCTGTGCTCTGGCCTCACGCTTGGCATCATGATCGGCTCGCTTATTGCGACCGCCATCAACTGGATTTTCACGCCGGAAGAACTGGCTGCTTATGCATGGCGTATTCCATTCTTCATTGGCGGAATCTTCGGCCTGTTTGCCGTTTATCTGCGCCGCTGGCTGGCTGAAACGCCGATCTTCACCGAGATGAAGAACAGCCATCTGCTCAAGGATAAGCTGCCGCTCGGCACTGTTCTGCGTAACCACATGCATGGCGTTATCATTTCGGTGCTGCTGACATGGATCTTGTCGGCTGGCATTGTTGTCACCACGCTGATGACGGCGACCTTCCTGCAGAAACTTTATGGCTACACGCCTTTGCAGTCGCTCGCCGCCACAAGCTTCGGCACACTGTTCCTGATGTTCGGAACTGTAAATGCTGGTGCCATTGTCGACCGCATTGGCAGCGGGCGCTTCTTCGCTGTTGCAGGCATTTTCTTCGGTGTCGCGACCTTCGCCTTCTACACCTATGCGGGGGTTTCGCTGCCGGTTCTGTTTGCGCTTTACGCGGTGATGGGCCTTTCGGTCGGCATGGTTGGTGCGGTGCCTTATGTGATGGTGCGCGCATTCCCGGCACCGGTTCGCTTTTCGGGTCTGTCGTTTTCCTACAATGTTTCCTATGCGGTCTTTGGTGGTCTGACGCCGGTGATCGTGACGTCGCTTCTGGCGGTCAATCCGATGGCACATGCCTGGTATCTGGTGTTCATCGCTGCCCTGACCTGTGGCCTTGGTCTTTACCTGATGGCTCGCAGCGATCAGGTCGAAGGCGAAATCGGTCTGACGGAGCTGTCAGTCGGAAATGCCGTTCCACAGCCGAACTGATAAAAAGGGCCGCGAAAGCGGCCCTTTTTCAATCAGAGTATCTTCTGCATGAAGGTAAGATCGAGCCAGCGTCCGAATTTCTGGCCGACCTGTTTCAGCGTGCCGCAATCTTCAAAGCCCTGAGATTTATGCAGCGCGATGGAAGCGGCATTGCCCGCTTCGATACCGGCAATCAGTACATGCACCTTTCGCTCGCGTGCTTCTTCCACAAGCTCGGTCAGGAGGACGCGTCCGATGCCGCCGCCGCGTGCATCGCTTGCCACATAGATCGAAAGTTCGGAGGAATGGCGGAAACCCTCGAACGGGCGAAACGGGCCATAGCTCGCATAGCCAACGACCTGACTTTCACGTTCGGCAACCAGCACCGGAAAGCCATCGCGATTACGGGCTTTGAGCCATTCACGACGGTTTTCCAGATCAACGAGCGTTTCATTCCAGATGGCGAGCGTGTTCTCTACCGCATCATTATAGATGGCGAGCAGGGCAGGGAGATCGGTTTCCGTCGCGTGGCGGATGAGGAGGGTCATTTCAGAACCTTATTGAACAAGAAAACGGCGGGATTTCTCCCGCCGTCTTCGATCATTTGCAAGTGAAAAGAATCACCCTTGAGCTTTCAGCTCCAGACGGCGGCGATGCAGGACTGGTTCGGTGTAGCCGTTCGGCTGCTCGCGGCCCTTGAAGACCAGATCGCAGGCGGCCTGGAAGGCAATCGACTTGTCGAAGTCAGCGGCCATCGGGCGATAGAGGGCATCGCCTTCGTTCTGCCTGTCGACGACGGCTGCCATGCGCTTCATGGTTTCCATCACTTGGGCTTCCGAAACGACGCCATGATAGAGCCAGTTGGCGATGTGCTGTGCGGAGATGCGCAGCGTCGCACGGTCTTCCATCAGGCCGACATTGTTGATGTCCGGAACCTTCGAGCAGCCAACGCCCTGATCGACCCAGCGTACGACGTAACCCAGAATGCCCTGCGCGTTATTGTCGATTTCATGCTGGATGTCTTCCGGCGTCCAGTTCGGGCGGGTTGCAACCGGCACCGACAGAATGTCGTCGAGCTTGGCGCGCGGACGGCTCTTCAGCTTTGCCTGAACGGCAGCAACATCCACCTGATGATAGTGGGTCGCGTGGAGGGTGGCAGCGGTCGGCGACGGCACCCATGCGGTATTCGCTCCGGCCTTCGGATGGGCGATTTTCTGTTCCAGCATGGCTGCCATCAGGTCCGGCATGGCCCACATGCCCTTGCCAATCTGCGCATGGCCGGAAAGGCCGCATTCGAGACCGATATCGACATTCCACTGTTCGTAAGCACCGATCCAAGCGGCCTGCTTCATATCGCCCTTGCGGATCATCGGGCCTGCTTCCATCGAAGTATGGATCTCGTCGCCGGTGCGGTCAAGGAAGCCGGTATTGATGAAGACGACGCGTTCCTTGGCGGCACGGATCGCCTCCTTGAGGTTAACCGTGGTGCGACGTTCCTCGTCCATGATGCCGATTTTGAGCGTGTTCGGCTTCATGCCGAGCATTTCTTCGGTCCGGGTGAAGATTTCGTTGGCGAAAGCCACTTCTTCCGGCCCGTGCATCTTCGGCTTGACGATATAGACCGAGCCTTCGCGCGAATTCATGTGGCGACCATTGGGGCCGATATCGTGCAGCGCGATCAGGCTGGTGAAGGCTGCATCCATGATGCCTTCCGGCACTTCATGGCCGTCGGCATCAATGATCGCCGGGTTGGTCATGAGGTGGCCGACATTGCGCACCAGCATCAGGGAGCGGCCCTTGAGCGACAGCGTGGAACCGTCCGCAGCCTTGTAGCTGCGGTCGCCATTGAGGCGGCGGGTCATCTGCTTGCCGTTCTTCTCGAACGTGTCTTCCAGCTTGCCGTTCATCAGGCCGAGCCAGTTACGATAAACCGCAACCTTGTCTTCGGCATCGACGGCAGCAATCGAATCTTCGCAATCCTGAATCGTGCTGACGGCAGATTCCAGAACCACATCGGCAATATGGGCCGGATCGGTCTTGCCGATCGGATGGTCCGCATTGACGACGATGTCGACATGCATGTTGTTCTTGGCCAGCAGTACATTGGTCGGGGCGGCTGCGTCGCCATTATAACCCTTGAACTGGTTGGCATCCTTCAGCGCCGTTGCCGAACCGTCGGTCAGCTTGATTTCAAGTTTGCCGTCCTTGACGGCGAGACCGGCGACATTGGCCCAGTTGCCGGTGGCAAGCGGTGCGCTTTCATCGAGGAAGTTTTTCGCCCAGGCGATGACCTTTTCGCCACGCTTCGGATTGTAGCCCTTGCCCTTGCCCTTTTCCGCGCCGTCGGCATCGGAAATCGCGTCGGTGCCGTAGAGCGCATCATAGAGCGAACCCCAGCGCGCATTAGCGGCGTTGAGCGCGTAGCGGGCATTCATCACCGGAACGACAAGCTGCGGGCCAGCGATATGGGTGATTTCCGGATCGACATTGGTGGTCGAAACCGAGAACTCTCCGCCTTCCGGCAGGAGATAGCCAATATCCTTCAGGAACTGCTGGTAATCGGCCTGGCTGTAGCCCTTGTCGCGGTTCTGCTTGTACCAGGCATCGATCTTGGCCTGCAGGTCGTCACGCTTGGCAAGGAGGGCGCGGTTCTTCGGTGCGAGATCGCGGATGATGGCGGCAAAGCCCTTCCAGAATTTTTCCGGCTCCACACCGGTTCCGGGAGCAGCTTCCTTGGCCAGAAATTCCACCAGTTCAGGGGCAACGCGCAAGCCTTCTATCTCAACGTAATTACCGGCTTTCTGAGAAACCATGGCTATGCCTCCTTCAAAATAAACAAATCTACCGCCGGCACTCTTCAGTGCCAGCTATCATGTTGCCTTTGAACCGCTTTGGTGTGCTTTCGTCAATCGGTGCGTGGGCACATCATCTGTGACGCTGCGGCGAAAATAGCTTTTATAGGGACAACTTGGCGCGAATATCGTCGGGCGTAAAGCCTTGTTCGCGCAATGATGCGAGCGCTGTATCCTGGCGGCTTTTCGACAGTTTCATCCCGTCGTCGCCCAGCACCAGATCGTGATGGTGATAAAGAGGCTCGGGCAGGCCGAGCAGCTTCTGCAGCAGCCGGTGCACGGATGTCGCGTGAAACAGATCGTGCCCGCGCACAACGTGGGTGATGCCCTGCAAGGCATCGTCCACGACAACGGAGAGGTGATAGCTGGTTGGCGTGTCCTTGCGGGCAATCACCACGTCGCCCCATTGCGCTGGATCGGCGTTCACGCGTCCGGTCTCGCCATCCGGCCCCGCGCCGCTTTCGGTCCAGAACAATGATTCACCTGCGGCGACAAGCGCCCCAAGCGCTTTCTCCATATTGAGCCGCCAGGCATAGGACATGCCCGAGGCGATACGCTCCATTTGTTCCTTTTCGGTCAGATCGCGCTCGCTTTGCGGATAGAGCGGTGTTCCATCCGGGTCGGAAGGCCAGTCCTTGCCCTTGGCGAAAGCTTCGCCGATCCGCTCACGAACTTCGCCCCGGCTGAGGAAGGCCGGATAGACAAGGCCCTTGTCGGCAAGTTTGGTCAGGGCGTTGCGATATTCGCCGAAATGTTCCGACTGGCGGCGCACAGGGGTTTCCCATGTCAGGCCAAGCCAGCGGAGATCGTCGTAAATGCCTTGTTCCAGCGCAGGCGTACAGCGTGCTGTGTCGATATCTTCCATGCGCAGCAGGAAGCGCCCGTTGCTCTTTTTGGCCATATCTGCGTTCAGAAGAGCGGAATAGGCATGGCCAAGGTGAAGCTGGCCATTGGGACTCGGAGCAAAGCGGAACACAGGTGCGGTCATGGTGTTTTCAATGTCAGTTGAATGTCTTCTGATTCCATTGGTACGTTGTGCGCCGAGAGAATGAAAGGCTGTGCGATGCGGCGGATCGATACATTGAGCGATATTGAGGCGGGGCTGGAGGCTCTGGTTCTCGCCGATATTCGGCTGGCCGATATTCGCAGCCGGTCCCATGCGGTGCCGTTGCGCCGGTCCGAACCCGGATTTGAAAGTCTGGCATCCATCATTGTCGCACAACAGGTTTCGACGGCCAGTGCCGCCGCGATCTGGGCCCGGCTGAAACAGGCCATCGATCCGCTGACGCCCGAAACCTACATTGCGGGCGGAGAGGAGGCTTGGCGTTTTGCTGGTCTCTCGCGTCCCAAGCAGAGAACGCTGTTTGCCTTGAGTGAAGCTTTGGCAGAAGGGGCAATCGACCTGCATGGGCTTTGCGATCTGCCTGCCGAAGAAGCGATCGCGGCACTGACGGCCATCAAGGGCATCGGCCCGTGGACGGCGGAGGTCTATCTTCTGTTTGCTGCCGGTCATCCGGATGTGTTTCCGGCTGGCGATGTGGCCTTGCAGACGGCTGTTGGCCACGCCTTTGCCCATGAGATCCGGCCCGATGCCGTTGCCCTTCGCAAGCTGGCGGAAGACTGGGCGCCATGGCGCGGCGTGGCGGCGCGATTGTTCTGGGCTTATTATGCGGCGATCAAGGGACGTGAAGCGGCGCCACTTTTATAGATGCTGCTGTAAAACTTGCGTGTTTCCCGAAGCATAAATGCGTTTCCGCTTCACAATCCTGTCACGTCGGGCTTACATTATCCGCATCGGCTGATGACGGAATTTCGATTCGCGGAAGCTTGATTTTCTGCGGATTGCAGTCCCGTCCTCATGAGGTTGGAGCGTCGTTGTTGCGCCCAAATGGACGCGCGGCGCTTCGATGAAAGCGCAATTCCGCATGGAGAGCCATTTCGCCCTTTTTCGGAGTTGCTCTGAAGGAGGTGCGCCCTTGACTGTTGCCGTCTCGCCCAGAACCGTCTCGACCAGTGGCTTGCCCGCGCTGGTTCTGAACGCTGATTACCGTCCGCTCAGCTATTATCCCCTGTCGCTCTGGTCCTGGCAGGATGCGATCAAGGCGGTGTTTCTCGAACGCGTGAACATTGTGGCGGAATACGATCACATCGTTTCCTCACCATCGTTCTCCATGCGCGTTCCGAGCGTGATTTGCCTGAAGGATTATGTGAAGCCGCCGCGCTATCCTGCGTTCACGCGCTTCAACGTCTTTTTGCGTGATCGTTTCGAGTGCCAGTATTGCGGCTCGCCGCATGACCTGACCTTCGATCACGTTACCCCGCGTTGCCATGGCGGCGAGACGACGTGGGAAAATGTGGTCGCCGCCTGTTCACCATGCAATCTGCGCAAGGGCGGAATGATGCCCGCCGTCGCGCATATGTGGCCGCGCCAGAAGCCAGCCATGCCGACTGTGCAGGACTTGCACAATAACGGCCGCCTTTTCCCACCCAACCATCTGCACGATAGCTGGCTCGATTTTCTATACTGGGATGTCGAACTGGAGCCCTAATCCCTATAGTTTCCCGCTTTTACTTCCCACTTTTCGCAAAAGCGCCGTAGTAGCCGATAGCTGCAAAGAGCAGGCTTGCGACGACGTTCCATCCGGCAAAGGACAGGCCGAGGAAGTGGCCCGGCGCGCTGTCGCATGCGGGCGGACGCGTCGAATTGAGGTCGCTCAGGAGATTGCCTGCATCCAGCGTGACTTTCATTGTCGCGGCACTGCAATCAATCGGTCCCGGCCAGTATTTCAGTTCAACGCCGGTATGATAGATGGCAAGCGCCAGCCCGAAGGTCATCAAGAGTGCGCTGATCAGGATAAGACCGCGCGTCAGGATCGGGGGCCATTTCAGGCCGTAGGAGACCCAAGCTGCAGCCAGAACCGGAACGCCGATATAGTAAGGCGTGCGCTGTTCGAGACAGAGCTTGCAGGGCATGAAGCCAGCCAGATGCTCGAAGCCCAGTGCTGTGCCGACAGTTGCGGCAAGACCGATGGTCATGATGCCTGCGGTCCATGCCTGTGTTTTGCCGACCGGATTATTGAGTGCAAACGCCATATGGGATTCCCTGAAAAGGCTCTCTTATTCTTAAGGCAAACTGCTTGCTTGTCTCCAAGCAATTTATTTTGACCGAGTTTGGGCGAACCGCTCAGGCGTGAAGATACTTCACAGCAAAAAAGAGCGCGATCAGGACGACAGCCACGAGACTTGCGATCAGGCCAAGGCGCTTTTCGATGAAATCGCGGATTGGTTCGCCATAACGGCGCAGCAGCCAGGCGAGGAAATAGAAACGCGCACCGCGCGCAACGATGGCCGATGCGATGAAGAGCCAGATATTGATGCCAGCTGCACCGGACAGGATCGTCACCACCTTGATCGGCGGCAGATGTGCAAGGCCGGAGGTGATCAGCATCAATAGAATGGTGTCGGCGCTGGTTGTACCGCGCAATTGCTCGAACGTGTCGAGCTTGCCGTACATCTCGAGTACCGGTTTGGCGATCTGCTCATAGGCATGATAGCCGAGATACCAGCCCGCAATGCCGCCAAGGACGGAAGCCACTGTTGCGATGAAGGCATAACGCCAGGCGCGTTCGGGGCGGGCAAGCGCCATGGGCAGAAACAGGACGTCGGCGGGGACAAGAAAGACCGAGCTTTCTACAAAGGCGATGATGGCGAGCCACCATTCGGCGGATTTTCTTGCGGCAAGCGAAATCGTCCAGTCGTAAAGGCGGCGCAGCATATATTTTCCGGATTATCTTTGGCGGAAGCCATATTAGTAGTTGCACCGTCTATAAATAAAAAAGATGGCGCGAACAATGCGCGCCATCTTTTTTGACACTGCTTTCCAGGGAACGGTATGGAAAACAGCGGTTTTTAACGCTTGTAGGCGCTGCAGATATATTTGGTCTCGAGATATTCCTCGATGCCGTATTTGGAGCCTTCACGACCGAGGCCTGACTGCTTCACGCCGCCAAAGGGCGCGACTTCGTTGGAAATGAGCCCGGTATTGTGACCAACCATGCCGTATTCCAGTCCTTCGCTGACGCGGATCGCGCGGCTGAAATTCTCCGTATAGAAATAAGCCGCCAGACCGAAGATCGTATCATTGGCCATGGCGATGACTTCTTCTTCCGTGTCGAAGGCGAAGAGTGGGGCCAGCGGGCCGAAAGTTTCTTCCTTGGCTACGATCATGTCAGGCGTTACGCCCGTCAGCACGCCTGGTTCGAAGAACAGGCCGCCCAGTTCCTTGCCGCCGGTGATGAGCTTCGCGCCCTTGGATACGGCATCGTCAATATGTGCCTTGACCTTGGTGATGGCCTTCGGTTCGATCATTGGGCCGATGACGACACCCGGTTCTGTGCCATTGCCGACCTTGAGTTCCTTGACCTTGGCCGCGAGCTTTTCAGCGAACTTGCCGTAGATCCCGCGCTGCACATAGATGCGGTTGGCGCAGACACAGGTCTGGCCCGCATTGCGGTATTTGGAAATCATGGCACCGTCGACGGCGGCGTCCAGATCAGCATCGTCGAACACGATGAACGGCGCATTGCCGCCAAGTTCCAGCGAGATGCGCTTGATGGTCGGGGCGCATTGCGCCATCAGCAGGCGTCCGACTTCCGTCGAGCCGGTGAAGGAGAGCTTGCGCACAATATCATTGCTTGTCAGTTCGGCACCAATTTCACGCGCCTTGCCGGTAACGATCTGGAGAACGCCAGCCGGAATGCCTGCCTTTTCGGCAAGAACGCCAAGCGCCAGTGCCGTCAGCGGCGTGAGGTCGGCGGGGCGCACGATCATGGTGCAACCGGCCGCAAGGGCAGGGGCTGCCTTGCGGGTAATCATCGCTGCCGGGAAGTTCCATGGCGTGATTGCAGCGGTGACGCCGACCGGCTGGCGGATGATCGT
>NZ_JBCAUP010000020.1:0-2500 GCF_038433355.1 Brucella cytisi | reverse complement strand
TCGAGCAAGCTTAAGCCGGTAGGTGTAGGCGCAGCGAAAGCGAGTCTGAACAGGGCGTTCAGTTCGATGCATTAGACCCGAAACCAAGTGATCTAGCCATGAGCAGGTTGAAGGTACGGTAACACGTACTGGAGGACCGAACCCATATCTGTTGCAATAGATCGGGATGACTTGTGGCTAGGGGTGAAAGGCCAATCAAACTTGGAGATAGCTGGTTCTCCGCGAAATCTATTTAGGTAGAGCGTCCAGCGAATACCCCCGGGGGTAGAGCACTGAATGGGCTATGGGGACTCACCGTCTTACTGATCCTAATCAAACTCCGAATACCGGGGAGTACTACTGGGCAGACACACGGCGGGTGCTAACGTCCGTCGTGGAGAGGGCAACAACCCTGACCACCATCTAAGGTCCCTAAGTTATGGCTAAGTGGGAAAGGATGTGAGGATCCCAAAACAACCAGGATGTTGGCTTAGAAGCAGCCATCATTTAAAGAAAGCGTAACAGCTCACTGGTCTAAATAAGGGTCTTTGCGCCGAAAATGTACCGGGGCTCAAGCCATACACCGAAGCTGTGGATGCACATTTGTGCGTGGTAGCGGAGCGTTCCGTAAGCCTGTGAAGGGACAGTCGTGAGACATCCTGGAGGTATCGGAAGTGAGAATGCTGACATGAGTAACGATAAAGGGAGTGAGAGACTCCCTCGCCGAAAGTCCAAGGGTTCCTGCTTAAAGTTAATCTGAGCAGGGTTAGCCGGCCCCTAAGGCGAGGCCGAAAGGCGTAGTCGATGGGAACCACGTTAATATTCGTGGGCCTGCAGGTAGTGACGGATCGCGTGTGTTGTAAGGTCTTATTGGATTGATCTTGCAGCGAAGCGGTTCCAGGAAATAGCTCCTGCATATAGACCGTACCCTAAACCGACACTGGTGGACTGGTAGAGAATACCAAGGCGCTTGAGAGAACTGCGTTGAAGGAACTCGGCAAAATGCACGCGTAACTTCGGAAGAAGCGTGACCTCCATTTGGGCAACCAGGTGGGGGTGGCACAGACCAGGGGGTAGCGACTGTTTACCAAAAACACAGGGCTCTGCGAAGTCGCAAGACGACGTATAGGGTCTGACGCCTGCCCGGTGCTGGAAGGTTAAGAGGAGATGTGCAAGCATTGAATTGAAGCCCCAGTAAACGGCGGCCGTAACTATAACGGTCCTAAGGTAGCGAAATTCCTTGTCGGGTAAGTTCCGACCTGCACGAATGGCGTAACGACTTCCCCGCTGTCTCCAACGCAGACTCAGTGAAATTGAATTCCCCGTGAAGATGCGGGGTTCCTGCGGTTAGACGGAAAGACCCCGTGCACCTTTACTATAGCTTTACACTGGCATTCGTGTCGGCATGTGTAGGATAGGTGGTAGACTTTGAAGCAGTGGCGCCAGCCATTGTGGAGTCATCCTTGAAATACCACCCTTGCCTATATGGATGTCTAACTGCGGCCCGTTATCCGGGTCCAGGACCGTGTATGGTGGGTAGTTTGACTGGGGCGGTCGCCTCCTAAAGAGTAACGGAGGCGCGCGATGGTAGGCTCAGAACGGTCGGAAATCGTTCGTCGAGTGCAATGGCATAAGCCTGCCTGACTGCAAGACTGACAAGTCGAGCAGAGACGAAAGTCGGTCATAGTGATCCGGTGGTCCCGCGTGGAAGGGCCATCGCTCAACGGATAAAAGGTACGCCGGGGATAACAGGCTGATGACCCCCAAGAGTCCATATCGACGGGGTTGTTTGGCACCTCGATGTCGACTCATCGCATCCTGGGGCTGGAGCAGGTCCCAAGGGTATGGCTGTTCGCCATTTAAAGCGGTACGTGAGTTGGGTTCAGAACGTCGTGAGACAGTTCGGTCCCTATCTGCCGTGGGTGTAGGAATATTGATAGGATCTGTCCCTAGTACGAGAGGACCGGGATGGACGTATCTCTGGTGGACCTGTTGTCGTGCCAACGGCATAGCAGGGTAGCTATATACGGACGGGATAACCGCTGAAGGCATCTAAGCGGGAAACCCACCTAAAAACGAGTATTCCCTATCAGAGCCGTGGAAGACTACCACGTTGATAGGCCGGGTGTGGAAGTGCGGCAACGCATGTAGCTTACCGGTACTAATAGCTCGATCGACTTGATCACTCCCATTTACAATATCCATCAAGCGAAGCTTGATGATGACAAAAGCACGAAAGACAACCAGCTTCTCAAATTTTGTGTTCTTCGCCGACCTGGTGGTTATGGCGGAGCGGCTGCACCCGATCCCATTCCGAACTCGGCCGTGAAACGCTCCAGCGCCAATGGTACTTTGTCTCAAGACACGGGAGAGTAGGTCGCTGCCAGGTCTGCCAAGAACACAAATCAAATCATCTTCTCAAATATATACAAAACACCCATGGCGCGGGGTGGAGCAGCCCGGTAGCTCGTCAGGCTCATAACCTGAAGGCCGCAGGTTCAAATCCTGCCCCCGCAACCAA
>NZ_JBCAUP010000019.1:0-105213 GCF_038433355.1 Brucella cytisi | reverse complement strand
GCGGCTTTGATCAATTGACGGATGGTTGCCGACTTATGGCTGCCGAGATTGTCCATGACGACAATGTCGCCTGGCTTGAGCACCGGGACCAACTGCTGCTCGACATAGGCGCGGAAACACTGGCCGTTCATCGGTCCGTCGAAGACACAGGGTGCTGTAAGCTGATCGTTTCTCAAAGCGCCCAGGAATGTCAGCGTGCGCCAGTGGCCATGCGGTGCAAATGCCCGCAGTCGCTTGCCTTTTGGACCCCAGCCTCTGATCGGCGACATGTTGGTCTTGATCCAGGTCTCATCAATGAAGACCAGCCGTTCGGGATCAAGGTGATTTTGCAGGGTCTTCCAGCGCTGTCTTTTGCGAGCGACGTCGGCACGAGCTTGCTCAAGGGCGAATAGTGTTTTTTTTGAAGCGCAGCCCTTCACTGCGAATGAATTCCCAGATCGTATTGTGCGAGACGGAAATACCCCGCTCGGTCAACGCCGCCTTCAGGCCATGGAGTGTCAGGTGTGGGTTCTCGGCGAGCCGTTGCACAATGATATCACGATGCGGTTCGAGTATCCGCTTGCGGTGGCCGCCCATCTTGCCGGGATGAACCGATCCGGTCGCACGATGGCGCTGGGACCATTTTACGACTGAAGATGCGGCAATTTCAAACCGCGTCGCCACTGAACGAACGCTTTCGCCACTCAGCACGGCGGCAATAACGCGCTCTCGAAGATCATTCGATATCGGTGCGGTCATCCAACGCTGGCCTCCATCCAGCCAGCATCAGTGAATCAGAACAAAACTGATTTGGGAAGCGCATTCGATTCAGAGAAAAACGGAAACGCTCTAGCAGGTCAGACACCGACATCCCCCAGACATACAAGGGCAAACAACTCATGAGCGCTGAGCCAACAGATCGAGCAAATCGGTCAGTCGCTCGACGCAATGCATTTTGAAGCAATCTGCTTTCCATCACACGGAGAATGACGCAGGCGAACTCTTCTCAATGGAGAAAAAAAGCCCGGCTATAGCCGGGCCTTTTTGAAAGAAAGAGAAGTAAAGCTGCTTATGCCGCTTCAACTTCATCGTCATCGAGGTCCGCTTCAGCGTCGGCTTTGCCGCGCTTCGGTCCCTTGGCGAGATTCGCTTCGATCAGACGAACAGCTTCGGTTTCCGAAAGCTTGTTCACGGCAGCGATTTCGCGCGCCATACGATCAAGGGCAGCTTCATAAAGCTGGCGTTCCGAATAAGACTGTTCCGGCTGGTTCTCAGCGCGGAAAAGATCGCGAACGACTTCCGAGATCGAGATCAGATCGCCGGAATTGATCTTTGCATCATATTCCTGGGCGCGGCGCGACCACATGGTACGCTTCACACGTGCGCGGCCCTGTACGACCTTGAGTGCACGTTCAACATAGTCGGTCTCCGACAGCTTGCGCATACCGATGGAAGCGGCTTTGGCAACCGGCACCTTCAGGCGCATCTTGTCTTTTTCGAAATCGATTACGAAAAGCTCGAGCTTGTGGCCTGCCACTTCCTGCTCTTCGATAGTGACGATCTGACCAACGCCATGAGCCGGATACACGATGGCCTCACCGGCCTTGAAACCGCCACGCGCTACTGGAGACTTTTTCTGCTGGGATGACATACGCTTCATTACTCCCTGTTGTGCCCGGCGCGACCCGCCGGTTGACACATGATGTTCGACCGCGCTCCGGAGAAATGAAGCACGGAAGTTGTTTGTCGGCTTGGAACTGAAAACGTATCTGACGGCAAATCTAGCCGACCGGGTGTACGGTGAGGGGGACGACGCCAAATCGCAATCATCTTCCCCGGTGCCATCAGCCCGGTACTAAAGATCAGCCCTTTCAGAGATTAACGCATAGCGCCACGAATTGACGTCCAGTCACCGAAATTATTGGAGCAACCTAACACAATTTCGCGAAAGAATCAACAAATTGCCAAATATGTCGTATCTGGCAATGCAACACGCCTAAAATATGGGCGCTTTCCCGTGATTTCATTCGTCTTTTGCCGATGCATTGCAGAAAAAGCAAGTGATAAATCCTGCATTCCTGTAATGTCGGACAACCTGGCAGTCTTGCCAGGCTGAACCTACATGTTCCTGGAGCGCAAAGTCTTCCGGAACGAAGACATACTTACACAATACCGTCCAGCTCGCAACAGCCCGCAAGCAGTACCTGCAATGCTGGCCGGGTATTAGTCACCGCTACCAGGCTCGGCGGAGAAATACTTCTCCAACTTGCCAGCCACGCCGTCCATTTCCTTGGCTTCCGGCAAGGCATCCTTCTTCGCGGTAATATTGGGCCATTTTGCCGCATATTCCGTATTCAATTCCAACCACTTGTCGAGGCCCGGCTCGGTGTCGGGGCTGATCGCCTCGGCAGGGCATTCCGGTTCACATACGCCACAGTCGATGCACTCGTCGGGATTGATGACGAGCATGTTTTCGCCTTCGTAGAAGCAATCGACCGGACAGACCTCGACGCAGTCCGTATATTTGCAGCGAATGCAATTATCGGTCACGACATACGTCATCGTCGAACTCCTGTTGCCGCCCGAATTCCAGAACAGGCGGCTTATCTATCCTACAGCTTTGCGCCGATACTCCGGCAAGCCGACAATCGGCTCGGGGCTTTGGAATATCTCGCCACGAAGTCACTGTGCACGGAAATGGTTGCGGGTCTCAGCCCATGCCCTTTTATGACAATGCGTGAGGTAACGATTTTATCCTGCCGTGACAAGGGTACAAACGCCGCAATGTCACGAAGTAACGCACATCTGAAACAGCATTTCGTTTGACGGCTTTTGCTTGGAAAACGCTTTCGCCAGAACGGTTTGATGCGCAATTTCCATCACCGCCGTAACGAGCCTGCGGCAACGCGTCCGTGTCAGCTTCCGCGTAAACGATCCGTCTCGCGACGTTCTTTCTTGGTCGGGCGCCCGGCTCCGCTTTCGCGCTGCGGCGCTACGGCCTCCGACGATATCGTAGAAGTGGATGCAGGTGGGGGCGTAAGATCTTCATAAAGCAGTTGGGCTTCGGGCGCCGGACCACGACGCTCTCCCGGAGCGAGTATCTTGTAAACGAGGATACGCCGGTCAAGCGTAATGGTCAGCACATCGCCAACCTTCACCTGATGAGCCGCCTGCTCGATCTTGTCACGGTTGACCCGGACCTTACCGCCGACGGCGAGTTTCGCCGCCAGCGATCTTGATTTGACCACGCGCGCGAAGAACAGCCACTTGTCGATTCGCTGTCTTGCGCCCGTTTCTGCAATCATCTTACTTCTTCATCTGCTCTTTCAGAGCAAGAAGCTTGGCGAAAGGCGAATCGGGATCGATGCGTGCAGGACGTTCCTGCTCCACACGTTTACCGCCCTGATGACCGTGTTCACGCTTCGGCTGACGCTGATTGCCACCACGGAAGTCACCCTTGGAGCCTTCGCGCTTGCCTTCGCCGTCATGACGCTTTTGCTTGTCGAAGCGCTTGCCACCGCGATCATTACGCGCCTGCTGGTCTGCACCACCTTCAGATTTGCGTGCTTCACCGCCCTGATCACGGTTCTGATGACCGCGATTCTGGTTGCCGCGATTTTGACGCTGACGGTTCTGGTCCTGATTGCGGTTGCGGCCTTCGAAACGACCCTGACGCCACAGAAGAACAGGCTTTGGCTCTTCAGCCGCCGCTTCTGCGGTTTCGCCTGCCGGTGCGGCTTCTGCAGCCACAGGAGCTTCTTCTTCCGCTTTGGCTTTGGCTTCAGTTTCCGTCTCGGCGACAACAACCGGTGCTGGCACAGGTTCAGCCGCTGGCACAGCAGGTTTCTCAGCCTCTGCGACCGGCGAAGCGCCAATTTCCTTGACTGCAGCTTCAGCCGCGAAAGCATCCAGTTCTGCAAGCTTCGCCGTGACCGCAGCGGCTTCCATAGCCTCGTGACGATAGCCGAGGCTCTTCAGGATTTCTTCCATGTCGTCGGTCGTCGCACCGAGAATCGACATCATGGCAGGCGTGACGATGAAACGTCCGCCGTCATAAGCGCCATCCGGACGCACACCGGAACCCGGACGCCAGGCAAGCGCCGGGCGAATGAGATCGGCAAGACGTTCCAGAATATCGATGCGCACAGCGCGACGGCCCAGCACACGATAGCCTGCCAGACGGTAGAACATCGGATCGAAAGCCGGATCGACCACGACCGACGTGCGACCAGCGGCCAACACATTCACGACATCGCCATAACCGGCACGTTCGCGGCCATCATTTTTGAGCGCCCAGAGCAGCGTGATGAGGCCAGCCGGAGCGGGCTTCAGCAGCATGGGCATGAAGACGTGATAGGCACCGAAACGCACGCCGAGACGACGGAGCGCCGCACGCGAATCCTGATCGAGTCCGCGCACTTCCTCTGCCACATCGCGGCGCGGGAGAATGCCGAGATTCTCGACAATCTGGAAAGCAAGACCGCGTGTCATGCCGGTCAGGGCATCAGCGGCAGCCAGATCGGTGAGCGGCTTCAGAATGGTTTCGATATGATGAGCGACGAAACGTTCAATACGCGCGGCAACCTTGTCACGCGCCGCTCCGGTAAGCTGTTCGTCGGCCAGGATCACCGCGCGCGGCTTCAGCAGGTCATCGCCCGCAACCAGCGTTGCGACCGTTGCACCAACCCAGCGCATAACGCCGTCCGAGCCCAGCGCGAAATCGCCATTCGGCGCGGCAGCAAAGCGCTCCGCGCGACGTTCGAACTCGGCGGCCAGCGCCTTTTGTGCAGCCGACTTCACCGCCTTGGCATCCGGCCCCTCGGCCTGAACGTCAGCGGTAAAACGGAATCCTTCCAGTTGCCCGACATTGTGGCCTTCGACAATCACGTCTCCGGCCGGGCTGATTTCTGCTTCAAGCATGGCATTCTCTCTCAGGCGCCTCATAAGCACGCTTGTCCTGCGGTCTACAAAGCGTTTCGTCAACCTTTCATGCAGCGCGTCGGACAATCTGTCCTCAATTTCGCGCGTCTTTTCCTGCCAGTGTGTCGGATCGGCAAGCCATCCCGGCCTGTGCGACACAAAAGTCCAGGTTCGAATTTGCGCCACTCGATGCGACAGGGTGTCAATTTCCCCCTCTGTGCTATCGGCGCGGCGCACCTGTTCGCTCATATAATCTTCATCGACGCTCCCTCGGCGGACAAGATCCTGGTAGATGGTTGCAATGATATCGGCATGCTGCGCCGGCGCGATCTTGCGATAATCGGGCAGCGCGCAGGCGTCCCACAAAAGCTCGATGCGTGCCGGTGTCTTGGCGAGCCGCACAATCTCTTCGTCTTTCGACAAATTTTCAAGCGCTTGTTGATCAACGGCAGGCAAAGCCTTGGCCAATCCTTCAATCGGTGCGGGCGTTTCCAGAGAATACCGCAGAGAATCGAGCGATGAAAAGTCGAAACGGGCCGTGCGCCACTGCAGAACTTTCACCGGATCGAAATTATGCGCTTCCACCCGTTCGACCAGTTCTTCGTCGAATGGATGCACCTGCCCGGTCACACCGAATGTGCCGTCACGCAGATGACGTCCAGCGCGCCCGGCGATCTGCCCAACTTCGGCAGGCGTCAGATCGCGGAACTGATAACCGTCGAATTTGCGGTTCTGCGCAAAGGCGACATGGTCAACATCCAGATTGAGCCCCATGCCGATGGCATCGGTCGCCACCAGAAAATCGACGTCACCCGACTGGTAAAGCTCTACCTGCGCATTGCGCGTGCGCGGACTGAGCGCGCCCATGACCACCGCAGCGCCACCGCGCTGGCGGCGGATCAGTTCAGCAATCGCATAAACCTCGTCGGCAGAAAAGGCGACAATGGCGGAACGGTTCGGCAGGCGGGTAATCTTCTTGGCCCCTGCATAGGCCAGATGCGACAGGCGCGGACGCGTTACCACATTGATGCCGCGCAAGAGCTTTTCCAAAATGCCGCGCATGGTCCCAGCGCCAA
This sequence comes from Brucella cytisi, assembly GCF_038433355.1. Lineage (NCBI taxonomy): Bacteria > Pseudomonadati > Pseudomonadota > Alphaproteobacteria > Hyphomicrobiales > Brucellaceae > Brucella > Brucella cytisi. Next base: position 99,238 of record NZ_JBCAUP010000019.1, on the reverse strand, counting down.
GCAGGAGCGTCTCCTGCCGTCCCCGCAAATGCAGGATGCGGTCGGTGAATATATGCCCGCGTTCCAGATCACCGGCGAGCTGCACTTCATCGATAGCCACAAAAGCCACATCAGTGCGGCGCGGCATGGCCTCGACCGTGCAGACGGAATAGCGCGCGCCGGGCGGCACGATCTTTTCCTCACCCGTGACCAGCGCGACATTGGCCGCCCCGACCCGTTCCACCACGCGGTTATAGACCTCGCGCGCCAGAAGGCGCAGCGGCAGGCCGATCATCCCGCTTCCATGCGACAGCATACGTTCGATAGCGAGATGCGTTTTGCCGGTATTGGTCGGCCCAAGCACCGCAGTCACATCGCGGCCACTCAAGGTCAGCGGCAAATCATGGGCAGGGAGTTGGTTCATGCCAATAATCGGATTCCCGGTACAAGCGCCCGTTACGGGCTGGATGCTGGTTCTTGCGATAGCACTATACGACCTGCACCGAAAGCGCTCCTGTTAAGTTTCAGTATGGACGAGTTGCCAACCTTTCGGCGACCGATCTGCAGCCGGTCAATAACTTGTCGATTAACGATTGGAACGACTCTGGAACGAATCAGCGACGAATCGCTGACTCAGAGAGCTTCGCCTTTTGTTCACGGCAACATATAGTAAGCCTAACACAAAACCCCACAATATAATGAATCGGATGTTCCGCTTTTCCTCGTTCTCCCGACGCGGAACAACACCGCCGTTAACTTTTGGCAAAACCTGTCAACAGGCTGTTCCGATTACAATACAATTCTTCAGAAAATCTTAATGATTACTGATAGTTCGTTAATGCCAAAGCAGATGGAAACTCGATTTTCGTTAACCTTCAGGCCAAAGCCGGAACGAATCGGCGACGAATCGCTGATCTGCAAGGTTTCTCCGTTTGTTCTCACCACATCTGGTAGTCCGTGATCGCAATGCGCCATAGAAAACCAGTATTAAACAGACTTTGAGCACCGTCTCATCGGTTTCGCGTTAACTTTCTGACAAGGCCACCATACCGACGCCAGCGATTTCAAGCGTCTCATTGCGGAAACAAAAAGGCGGACGGAGTCAAATCTCCGTCCGCCTCTGTTCCCGTGAAGGAGAAGGTCAGTCGCGCTCGACGCACAAGGCAACGCCCATGCCGCCGCCGATGCAAAGTGTCGCCAGACCGCGCTTGGCATCGCGGCGTTGCATTTCGTAAAGCAGCGTCGTCAGAACGCGTGCGCCTGATGCGCCGATCGGATGACCGATCGCGATTGCTCCGCCATTGACGTTGACGATATCCGGGTTGAGACCGAGATCACGCACAACAGCACAGGACTGTGCTGCAAAGGCTTCGTTGGCTTCGACCAGATCGAGATCGCCGACGCTCCAGCCTGCCTTTTCCAGCGCCTTCTTCGTTGCCGGAATCGGGCCTGTTCCCATGATCGACGGATCGACGCCAGCCGTTGCCCAGGAAACGATACGCGCAAGCGGCTTCACACCGCGCTTGGTGGCTTCATCCGTATCCATCAGCACGACAGCCGCAGCACCATCGTTAATCCCGGATGCGTTGCCTGCAGTAACCGTCCCCTCCTTGTCGAAAGCGGGCTTCAACTTGGTCAATGCCTCAATCGTCGTGCCGGGACGGATATATTCATCCGCCGAAATGACGATATCGCCCTTGCGACCCTTTACAGTGAACGGAACAATTTCATCCTCGAACCTGCCCGCATTCTGTGCCGCCTCTGCCTTCTGCTGGGAAGCAAGTGCGAACTCGTCCTGATCGGCGCGGGTCAACTGCCACTGGCTGGCGATATTCTCGGCAGTGATCCCCATATGATAGCCATGAAAGGCATCAATCAGGCCATCCTTCAGCATGGTATCTATCATCTTGAAGTCGCCCATCTTCACGCCGGACCGCAAATGCGCGCAATGCGGCGCCATGGACATGGATTCCTGACCGCCTGCCACAATGATCTTGGCATCGCCGGAAAGAATCTGCTGCATGCCAAGCGCAACCGCTCGCAAACCGGAACCGCACAGCTGGTTGATCGAGAACGCTGTCGTCTCTTTCGGGCAACCGGCATCCATCGCCGCCTGCCGCGCAGGATTCTGGCCCTCGCCTGCCGTCAACACCTGTCCGAGAATAACCTCGTCCACATCCGTCGCCGGCACTCCGGCGCGTTCCAGCGCGCCTTTGATGACCGTCGCGCCCAATTCATGTGCGGGAATATTGGCAAACGCACCGTTGAAAGCGCCCACTGCGGTACGCGCCGCGCTGGCAATGACGATGGCTTTCTGGTCGGACATTCTTTCCTCCTTGAAATGTTGCGCAACACAAAGACCAAAATTCCGGCCTTGGCAAGCTTTGCCGTGTGCCCGCAACCGTCTTCATGAAAAACGATAAAGTGTTTTTCCCATGACGAGCAGCATTGGAGTGTGCATTGCCGGTCATGATCGCTAAATTGCATTTAGCTATAAATAGGAGATATTCATGACTTCACTGACGCTCGAACAAGCCAATGGGATTATTGCTGGTGCCTTTGCCAAGGCAGCCGAGCTGAAACTGAAGCCGCTGGCTGTCTCCGTCTTTGACGCAGGCGGAAATCTGAAAGCGTTTCAGCGGCAGGACGGAACTTCGATCCTTCGTTTCGAGATCGCCTCGGGCAAGGCTTTCGGTGCACTTGCCGTCGGAACGGGCTCGCGCTGGCTGCACAATCAGGCCAAGGACCGTCCCCACTTTCTTGAAGGCCTATCGGGCGTGTCGGGCGGCAAGGTCGTGCCGGTGCCGGGCGGCGTTCTGATCAAGGATGCAGGCGGCGAAATCCTCGGTGCCGTCGGCATTTCCGGTGACACATCAGACAATGACGAAATTGCAGCCATTGCCGGTATCGAAGGCGTAGGCTTTGCATCAGACGCAGGCTGATTTTCAGCAAAAACTCGCGATCAAGGCCGCTTTATGCGGCCTTTTTTCATGCAGCTTGCAGAGAAGACCGCACAAAAGAAAACGCCGCTTCCGGAAACCGGAAACGGCGTTTTTGAAAACCATCATTCGGCTGCAATGCAGCGTCAGATTTATTCCTTAGCTTCGAGGACCTGACGGCCGCGATACATACCGCTCTTCAGATCGATATGATGCGGACGACGAAGTTCGCCCGAGTTCTTGTCCTCGACATAGGTCGGGGCCTTGAGAGCGTCAGCCGAACGGCGCATGCCACGCTTCGACGGAGACGTTTTTCGTTTTGGTACTGCCATGGATCCAGCTCCACTGATCGGTCAATAAACGTCCGGCACGGCCCCGAAGAGCCTGTCACATCGGACAAAATTCCGGAAAGTCACGTGCCTATACACGCTCTAACGGCATTTGACCAGCAGGAGTCTTATCTTTTTTTCGTATCATGCATTTATTGCACGCAAACCACATAGGGACCTGACCGTGCGGCGCGTCCGGCGACGATGCGGGCAATGCGCTGCATGTTGCGCGTCGGCTTGGCGGGGTTGCGCAAGGCCGGATTTGGCAGCGTGACGGCAAGCAGTGCGGATTGCTGCGCATTGAGTTTTGCTGCCGGGCGCTTGAAATGATGCTGGGCTGCGGCCTCGATTCCGTAAATGCCCGGTCCCCACTCGGCGATATTGAGATAGATTTCCATAATGCGCTTTTTGGACAGAATACCGTCGGCAGCCAGCGCCAGCGGAAATTCGAGCCCCTTGCGGACATAGGAGCGCCCATTCCACAGGAAGAGGTTCTTCACGGTCTGCATCGTGATCGTGGAAGCGCCGCGGCTCGGACCGCCCTCGCCCGTATCGTCCAGAACCAGCCCCAGCTGATGCCAGTCCACCCCGCCATGGCTGCAGAACTGGCCGTCCTCGGCCATCATTACCGAATTGACGAGAACCGGCGCGATATCGTCGATACTGACCCATCTACGGTCTACGCCCTGAAACAGAACATAGTCCTTGACCATCAGGGTCGAGATCGGGCGGACAAAGGGTACGGAATAGACGAAAAGCAGGAAAATCGGCAGCACGCCCAGAATCACCAGAATCTTGAGCGCGAGAGCAATCCGGGCACCCCAAACGGGATCCGCCAGATAATTGCGTCCATCTTTGCTCTTGATGATGATTTTTGCCACTGCCACCGCCTGCTACCTTCCCCCAAGCGACATAAACCATTCCTTAATAAGTTTGAACCGGATTCCATAATCCAACCGGGGAAACAAGTCGAAACACGCCGTTTCATGACGTTCAAATGAAAAAGCCTGTGCTGATCGTTGTGGCCAGTTGACCAAATCAGCGCTTTCGTCCATCCCCTTTGACATGGAAAAGCTGTCGACCGATTTCACCGCCATTCTCAACCATCGTGCCATGGAAGTAGAAATGGCACTGACGGGCCTTCTGGACCAGCGCCTCAAGACGGGAGAAATCGCCCGCCCGGAACGGCTGCTCGCCGCCATGCGGCACGGTGTCCTGAACGGTGGCAAGCGCCTCCGGCCTTTTCTCGTTGTCGAAAGTGCCGCTTTGTTCGGCAAAGGTGGCGACGCCGTTCTGCGTGTTGCTGCCGCGCTCGAATGCATTCACTGCTATTCGCTTGTCCATGACGATCTGCCAGCCATGGATGACGATGACCTGCGGCGCGGCCAGCCGACCGTGCACAAGGCATTTGATGAAGCTGCCGCCATTCTGGCCGGTGACGGCCTTCTGACCTATGCTTTCGACATCATCTCGTCGGATGAAACCGACCTCGATGCAGCAATTCGCCTGCAACTGGTTTCAGCGCTCGCCCGTGCATCCGGTCTCGGTGGCATGGTGGGCGGACAGGCTCTCGATCTGATGGCCGAAACCAGCAAGCCTGACGAAGCCGGCATCATCACGTTGCAGGCAATGAAGACTGGCGCATTGATCCGTTTCGCCTGCGAGGCCGGAGCCATAATCGCCAATGCATCCAGCGAAGACCGCGAGCGCATGGCCGAATTTGGTTCCGCTATTGGCCTTGCCTTCCAGCTGGCGGACGATCTTCTGGACGTGACCGCTGACGCCGAGGCGATGGGCAAGGCCACTGGCAAAGATGCCGCCGCCGGAAAGGCCACGCTGGTTTCACTCCACGGCATCGACTGGACCCGCAAGCAACTGTCCGGACTGGTTGCCCAGGCGGAAAGCTTGCTGGCACCCTTTGGCAAAGACGCGGATATCCTGAGGCAGGCCGCCCGCTTCATCGCCGAACGGCAGAGCTAGACCATGTCTCCCGCAAGCGGGAACCGGTTTTGCTCAGGATAATGCGTAAAAACAACGATTTAAAGATCGTCTTCACGTACCTTGACGATAACCACATCGTCAGCGGAAAGCATGCGCCCGTCCTGAGAACGCACATCAAGCGCGGCCACGTCCTCGCCTGAAACGCTGTCGACAAGACGCGAATGAGTTTCACCCGGCGCAAAGAGATGCTTTTCTCCCCATTGCCTGAGCGACACGATGACAGGCAGCAGATCGCGCCCTTTTGCCGTCAGGCGATACTCCTGATGCGCGCCGCCATTAGGATCTGGCACGGATTCCATGATTCCCTCTCCCGTCAGCTTGCGTAGACGTTCCGAGAGAATATTGCGAGCGATTCCGAGATTCTTCTGAAAGGCGCTGAAACGTGTCACGCCGTCGAAGGCTTCACGGACGATCAGCAGCGACCACCAGTCACCGATCACATCAAGCGCGCGTGCACTCGGGCAATAATCGCCTTTCATGCTTTTCTTTCGAACCATGTTAACTCCACAGATTGCAATCTGGTTGCAATATAAAACCTTTTTAGCTACAAGCAAAATGGTTTCATTTTAAAACCGTTTTGCAGGAGTCCGTCATGCAACCTTCAACCGGCGCGGCAGAAACGCGGTCCGCGAACCCTGATGCACGCCATTTGCTTTCCTCGACGACCCTTTTTCTGTTTGCGGCTGCAAGCGGACTGGCGGTAGCCAATGTCTACGTTGCTCACCCGCTGCTCGATGTGATGGCTGACGACCTCGGTCTCAAGCGATCAACAGCAGGACTCATCGTCGCCGCCAGCCAGCTCGGTTATGCAATCGGCCTGATTTTTCTCGTCCCGCTCGGTGATCTGTTCAACCGGCGCAAACTCATCATCACGCATTTCCTTCTGTCGGTCCTGTCCCTGATCTCAATTGGCTTTGCGGCCAATGCCACCGTGCTTCTGATCGCCATGGCCACTATGGGCCTGCTCGCCGTAGTCACACAGGCACTTGTCGCCTATGCGGCCAGCCTCGCAGCACCGGCGCGACGCGGTCATGTGGTTGGCATCGTAACCAGCGGCATCGTGCTCGGCATATTGCTGGCACGCGCAATAGCAGGCGCCCTCACCGACATTGGTGGCTGGCGCAGCGTCTACTTCGTTTCCGCTATTCTCACGCTTTTGATCGCGCTCCTGCTGTGGCGCTGCCTCCCCGACCAGAAACGCCAGCCGACCGGCGTCAGCTACCCGACACTCATTCTGTCGCTTGTGACGCTATTTCGCTCCGAGCCGGTACTGCGCATTCGCGCCATCATAGCCATGCTGATCTTCGCCAATATTACTACTTTGCTCGCGCCACTGGTCATGCCGCTCAGCGCACCACCCTTCGAACTGAGCCATGCGGAGATCGGTCTGTTCGGACTGGCAGGTGCTGCCGGAGCGCTTGCCGCATCGCGTGCTGGCGGTGTTGCCGACCGGGGTTATGCCCAGCGGATGACAGGCATCGCTTTGCTGCTGATGTTCGTGTCATGGGGTCTGATAGCCTTGCTGGAACATTCACTGCTCTGGCTAATCGCAGGTGTGCTGATTATCGACTTCGGCCTTCAGGCTGTCCACGTCACCAATCAGGCGATGATCTACCGTGTACGCCCAGACGCGCAGAACAGGCTCACCGCCGCCTATATGGTTTTCTATTCCATCGGCAGCGCAAGCGGTTCGGCGGTTTCAACCTGGGTCTATGCTTATGCAGGCTGGAATGGCGTTTGCCTGCTTGGCGCAGGCATCAGCCTTGTCACGCTCATCTTCTGGGCAGCAACATTAAAGGCTACTCCAGAGACCGCTACGCGCCCGGTCACCTGTACCGCTTAGTTCTGGCCAGCAGCGACTTTCTGATCGAGTCCGAAGCGGTTCTCGATGTAATCGGCAACCATTTTCTGGAAGTCCTCGGCAATAGCAGGACCGCGCAACGTCGTGACTTTCTTGCCATCAACAAAGACCGGTGCGGACGGCGTTTCGCCCGTGCCGGGAAGCGAGATGCCGATATCAGCGTGCTTCGATTCGCCTGGCCCGTTGACAATACAGCCCATCACGGCGACCGACAGCGCTTCCACGCCGGGATATTTCTCGCGCCAGACCGGCATGTTGCGACGGATATCGTCCTGAATGGTCTGGGCCAGTTCCTGGAACACGGTCGAAGTCGTGCGACCGCAACCGGGACACGCCGCAACAATCGGAATAAATTGCCGGAAACCCATGGTCTGCAGAAGCTCTTGTGACACCTGCACTTCACGGGTGCGGTCGCCGCCGGGTTCCGGGGTAAGCGAAATGCGGATTGTGTCGCCGATGCCTTGCTGCAATAGAATGCCCATTGCCGCCGACGAGGCGACAATGCCCTTGGTGCCCATGCCTGCTTCGGTGAGGCCGAGATGCAGCGCATGATTGGAACGCTGCGCCAGCATCGTATAGACGGCAATCAGGTCCTGCACCTGACTGACCTTGGCCGACAGGATGATCTTGTCGCGGCCAAGACCGATCTCTTCGGCAAGATTGGCGGAAATCAGAGCCGACTGCACAATGGCCTCGCGCATGACTTCCTGCGCGCTCAATGGCGCGCCCGCATCCTGATTACGATCCATCAGCGTGGTCAGGAGTTCCTGATCGAGTGATCCCCAGTTCACACCAATACGCACCGGCTTGTCGTAACGGATCGCCATTTCGACGATATCGGCGAACTGCTTGTCCTTCTTGTCCTTGAAACCGACATTGCCCGGATTGATGCGATATTTTGCAAGTGCTTCCGCACAGGCCGGATGATCGGCCAGCAGCTTGTGACCAATATAATGGAAGTCACCGACCAGCGGCACATCATGCCCCAAACGTTCCAGTCGTTCACGGATTTTCGGCACGGCAGCAGCCGATTCATCGCGATCCACCGTGATGCGCACGATTTCCGAACCGGCACGGTGAAGTGCAGCCACCTGCGCGACCGTGGAGTCCACATCCGCTGTGTCCGTGTTGGTCATTGACTGCACGACGACGGGCGCACTGCCGCCGACGATAACGCCACCGACACTGACGCCAACCGACTGGCGGCGAGGAAATGGATGCGAAAAATAGCTGACGGCCTCGGAAGACATTTTGCTCTGTTCTTAACTGTACCTGTTCTCAGGTGGCGCAGCGCGACGCGAATGTCAACGCCCGCGTATATTGAGGCCCGCATATATCTAGGTCTGCGTATATCCGGCTCTCGCTTTATATAATCGCTTGCCGTTGCCTTGTCGCCCTCTCATTATGTTCGCCGGGAACAAGGAGGAAATCACGCATGAATGCTGCATCTGCCTGCAAGACCGCAATCGTCACCGGATCGAATTCCGGGATCGGCCTCGGTATAGCCCATGCGCTGGCGGCGGCAGGACACAACGTCGTGATCAACTCTTTCACCGACCGTGAGGAGGATCATACCCTCGCACGCAAGCTCGGCGAAGAACATGGCGTCAGCGTGGTCTATATTGCGGCCGACATGTCGAAGGCCGACCAATGCCGCGCACTGATCGCAGAAACGGTAAAGCAGTTCAGCAGTGTGGACATTCTCGTCAACAATGCCGGTATCCAGCATGTATCTCCCGTCGAGGAGTTTCCGGCCGAACAATGGGACCGCATCATCGCGATAAACCTGACATCGGCCTTTCACACCTCGGCTGCCGCGATCCCGCATATGCGCAAGATGGGCTGGGGCCGCATTATCAATATCGCTTCAGCCCACGGCCTCGTGGCATCGCCGTTCAAGTCAGCTTATGTTGCAGCCAAACACGGCATTGTCGGCTTCACCAAAACGCTGGCGCTGGAACTTGCAACCGCAAAGATCACGGCCAATTCCATCTGTCCCGGCTATGTGCTGACGCCGCTTGTCGAAGCGCAGATACCGGACCAGATGAAGGCCTACCACATGGACCGCGAAACCGTGATCCGCGAAGTGATGCTGGGCAAGCAGCCGACGAAGGATTTCGTCACCACCGCACAGATCGGCGCCCTTGCCGCTTTCCTCGCAAGCGATGCGGCAGCGCAGATCAATGGCGCTGCCATTCCCGTCGACGGCGGGTGGACTGCAGAGTAGCGCATCCCGAAAAGTGGGAACCAGTTTTCAGATAAGATGTGCGGCATAAGAAAGCTTAATGCTTATGATCCGCGTATCGGGCCAGACTTGAAAAAGCCAGCACGACCAGCAGCAAGACCGGAAGCGCCAGAAACACCACGCCGAAGCCACTATGCTTTGCAACAAAACCGATCAGCGACGGCGCCACCAGCATGCCGGAATAACCAAGCGTCGTTGCGATGGACAGGCCGACACTCGGATTGACGCCCGGCATGTTACCAGCCATCGAGAAGGCGATCGGCACCATGTTGGAAATACCGATCCCGCAGATCGCGAAGCCGATAATCGCCGTTGCTGAGCTGTTTCCGAAACCGACGATCAGCATGCCGATGATTGCAATGATCGTGCAGGCACGAAGGGTTTTGACTGCACCGAACCGGTCGCGGACCAGATCGCCTGCAAAACGCATGATCGCCATTGAACCCGAGAAAGCTGCGAAGCCGAAGCCCGCCACCGTGACGGAGGCGCCCAGATCCTGGCGCATATGATAAGCGCCCCAATCGAGAATCGCCCCTTCCGGCACCATGGAAAACAGCGCCATGACACCGACAAGCCATGGCAGAGGATTACGCGGCAAGGTCAGCTTCTGCTTTTCGCCGCTTGGATGATGATGCTCCGTGTCCGAGATGATCGAAGGCCATGCGATAGCAATCAGGATTGCGGCCACAATCGTCGTCACCAGCGCATGAACGGTCGATCCGAATTGCGCGATAAGAAAGCCGCCTGTCGCAGCACCGATGAGGCCGCCGAGGCTCCAGAATGCATGGCAGGACGACATGATTGCCCGGCGCATTTTTTTCTCGACCGCGACCGCATTGGCGTTCATCGACACATCCATCGCAGCCATGGTCCCGCCGAAATAGAACATCACGATCACAGCTGTAACCACATTCGGCACCAGTGCGATGATGAGCAGCGCCGGGATAAAGGCGAGCGCAAAAATGCGTACCACCATGCCCGAACCGCGATGTGCTGAAAGCGCACCTGCGACCGGCATCATGGCCAGAGAACCAAGGCCGAAGACGAGGATCATCAACCCCATGCCTGCACTATCAAGTCCGAGGCGTTCGGCAAATTCCGGAATTTTCGGGGCCCAGCCGCCGAAAATATAGCCGTTCATCAGAAAGAGTAGCGCAACGGCAATCCGCTCTCTGGTTACAATCGGCGCACGCGCAGGCGCCGCATCTTCGCGTCCGGAAACCTGTTCCATCTGTCCCTCAGTTGCGGTCCGCTGCCGCACGTAAAATCTTCATATCCGATGTAGCATAGGGCGCAAGCGCTGCTTCATCCGCATCATATTCGACAGCCATGACACCGACATCGTCCAGGGGAACGACATCATGGGCGGCAACCGTACCGAGCTTGTCGCTCGTAATGGCCAGTGCCACCACCCGGCTGCGTCCGGCTATCACTCGCTTGAATTCCGCATCGTCCAGATGCAGCGCCGTTACGCCGATTTCGGCGGCAATACCGCACGCGCCCAAAACGCAAAGATCAGGCCGCAGCAGTTCCGCATCACGCAAGGCGCGCGCCCCGACGGCGGCACTCACCCGCCGGTTGATGGGACCACCAATCATGATCAGTTCAATTTCCGGCGAGCCCATAAGAATTGCGGCGATAGACGGCGTATTGGTGACGACGGTGATGGCTTCACCGCGTTCGACCAAAAGCCGCGCCAGAGCCGTATTCACCGAAGATGCATCGAGAAACACCGTCATGCCGGGTTCGACCAGTTCCGCCAGGACCGCAGCCAGGGCGGCCTTCGCTTGTGGTCGCTCGGAATCCCGTTCTGCGAGCGGAGAGGGCTCGGGCACGGCACGCAACGCGCCGCCATAGACGCGCTTGCAGAGCCCTGCCGCCGCCATCTCGCGCAGATCCCGCCGGATCGTATCCTCGGACACGCCGAAACTTTCAGCCAGTTCAGCAGCCAGTACACGACCAGACTGCTGTAGCAGTTCCTGAATGCGCGCCTGTCTTTCGTGAAGCAGAAACTCTGTCACCACCACCCTCCTTATCATGCACAATCATGCACAAATCGGCATAAACATGCATATCAGATTTTGGGAGCCCTGCAAGCGCAAACAAAAACCGTGCCTTTTGACAGGCACGGCATTAACGTTTCTGATGCTTTTAACGACTCGAAAGCGACAGTTACGGTTTGATGGGCCGCTACGCTCCCCCCCTCATCCTGAGCCTGTCGAAGGACAAGGGCAGGCGTTGTGCATTTCCCTCGCCCTTCGAGACGCCGTTTTAAACGGCTCCTCAGGATGAGGGAAAAGGAGACCTGGAACGCGATCGGAAGATCGATCCACTTTGGCTGAAGCCCATAACTGTTACGAGTAGACGACGAGCAAATCCTTGGCATCGATCTGTTCGCCGGGACGCACCAGCACTTCCGCGATAGTGCCATCGCGTTCGGCATGGATGGCGGTTTCCATCTTCATCGCCTCTATGGAAAGCAGCACATCACCCTGCGTAACCGTCTGGCCGGTCGTCACGGCAACCGTTGATACGACACCCGGCATTGGCGCACCGACTTGGCGGTCGTTGCCGGCTTCCACCTTGCGACGCACACCGCCAGAAGCGCCTTTGGCCCGGTTCGGCACCTTGATGCGGCGCGGCTGACCGTTCAGCTCGAAAAACACCGTCACCATGCCCTTCTCATCGGTTTCGCTCATCGCCTGATTGACGATCACCAGCGTCTTGCCGCGCTCCAGATCGACGAAGACTTCTTCTTCCGGCTTCAGGCCGTAGAAATAGACCGGCGTTGGCAGAACACTTGTCGGGCCATAGGTTTCCTGCGCGGATGCATAGTCGGTGAAGACCTTCGGATACATCAGCGCCGAAGCGAATTCCTGATCGGAAATCTTGCGATCAACCGTCTCCTCGAACCCTTCACGCTCGGCATTCAGATCGGCAGGTTCCAGCAGAGCGCCGGGACGCACGGTAAACGGCTCGTCGCCCTTCAGAATCTTCTTCTGCAACGCTTTAGGCCATCCTGATGGCGGCTGACCAAGATCACCGCGCATCATCGACACCACGGAATCCGGGAAAGCAATATCCTTTGCCGGGTTTTCGACATCAGCGACGGTCAAGTCCTGACTGACCATCATCAACGCCATGTCGCCCACAACCTTGGAGGATGGCGTGACCTTGACGATATCGCCGAACATGCGGTTCACATCGGCATAGGCTTGCGCCACCTCGTGCCAGCGGGTCTCAAGTCCCAGCGAACGGGCTTGCTCTTTCAGGTTGGTGAACTGACCACCCGGCATTTCATGCAGATAAACTTCTGAAGCTGGTCCCTTGAGGTCGCTTTCGAAAGCCGCATACTGGTTGCGTACGGCTTCCCAATAGAAAGAGATGCGGCGGATCGAATCCGGATCAAGAACCGGATCGCGCTCGGAACCGTGCAGTGCCTCGACAATGGAACCGAGGCAAGGCTGCGATGTGTTGCCGGAGAGAGCATCCATCGCCGCATCGACCACATCCACGCCCGCATCGATCGCGGCAAGTACGGTCGCCGCCGAAATGCCCGACGTATCATGCGTATGGAAATGGATCGGCAGATCGGTTTCCTCGCGTAACGCCTTGAACAGGGCGCGGGCCGCGGCAGGCTTCAAAAGCCCCGCCATATCCTTCACCGCAATGATATGCGCGCCAGCCTTTTCAACTTCCTTCGCCAGATTGACGTAATATTTGAGGTCATACTTGGCACGTTCCGGATTGAGAATATCACCTGTGTAACAGATCGCCGCTTCGCAGAGCTTGTTCTCCTCCAGCACCGCATCCATCGATACGCGCATGTTTTCGACCCAGTTCAGACTGTCGAAAGCGCGGAACAGATCGATGCCGCCGCGTGCTGCCTCGCGCACGAAATATTTTACGACATTATCGGGATAAGATTTGTAGCCGACGCCGTTTGCACCGCGCAAAAGCATCTGCAGAAGAAGGTTCGGCGCAGCTTCACGCACCAGTGCCAGACGCTCCCACGGGTCCTCGGTGAGGAAACGCATCGAAACGTCGAATGTCGCACCGCCCCAGCATTCCAGCGAAAACAGATTCGGCAGTGCCTGCGCATAGGAATTGGCAATGCGGGCAATGTCGTATGTGCGCATGCGCGTCGCCAGAAGCGACTGATGGCCGTCACGCATGGTCGTATCGGTAATCAGCGCACGCTTTTCGTTGCGCACCCATTCCGCGAACTTCTTCGGTCCAAGCTGGTCCAGACGTTGCTTGGTGCCATCAACGACCGGCTTATCACCGAACCACGGCACGCGCGGCTTGGCGGCATCCTTAGCCGGCTTTGCGCGCCCCTTGGTTTCTGGATGGCCATTGACCGTCACGTCGGCGATATAGGTCAGAAGTTTGGTGGCACGATCCTGCCGCTTGACCTGCTCGAACAGTTCCGGCGTCGTGTCGATGAAGCGCGTCGTGTAGTCGTTTGCCTGAAACTTCGGATGATTGATGATCGCTTCGAGGAAGGTAAGATTCGTCGCCACGCCACGGATGCGGAATTCGCGCAAGGCGCGGTCCATCCGGCGGATGGCTTCCAGAGGCGTTGCGCCTGAAGCAGTCACCTTGACCAGCAGCGGATCGTAGTAGCGGGTGATGAACGCACCCGAATAGGCTGTACCGCCATCCAGACGGATGCCGAAACCCGATGCCGAGCGATAAGCCTGAATGCGTCCATAATCAGGAATGAAGTTCTGTTCCGGATCTTCCGTGGTGATACGGCACTGAAGCGCATGGCCATTGAGGCGAATGTCCTCCTGGCGCGGCACACCCGATTCCGGTGTGCCGATGGCAAAGCCTTCGAGAATATGAATCTGCGCCTTGACGATATCGATGCCGGTCACCTGTTCGGTCACCGTGTGCTCGACCTGAATGCGCGGGTTGACCTCGATGAAATAGAACTTGCCGCTATCGGCATCCATCAGGAATTCGACAGTACCCGCGCCGATATAATCGGTGGCATGGGCAATCTTCAGACCATAGCCTGCCAGTTCCTGTCGCTGCGCGTCATCGAGATAAGGTGCCGGTGCGCGCTCCACGACCTTCTGGTTGCGGCGCTGGATCGAGCAGTCACGCTCGAAAAGATGAACCGCATTGCCATGGGTATCGCCCAATATCTGCACTTCGACATGGCGCGCGCGTTCAATCAGCTTTTCGAGATAAACCTCATCCTTGCCGAATGCGGCCTTGGCCTCGCGCTTGGCTTCCGTCACTTCACGAGCAAGATCAGCCTCGGCGCGGATAGCACGCATGCCGCGACCGCCACCGCCCCAGCTTGCCTTCAGCATCAGCGGATAGCCGATTTCTGCCGCAAGTTTCTTCACTTCCTCAATATCGTCGGGAAGCGGGTCGGTGGCTGGAACCACCGGCACGCCGATTTCAATGGCGAGATTGCGGGCCGCAACCTTGTTGCCGAGGCGGCGCATGGTCTCAGGCTTCGGGCCGATGAAGATGATGCCGTTTTCTGCGCAGGCTTCGGCGAATTCCGGGCTTTCGGACAAAAGGCCATAGCCGGGGTGGATCGCATCGGCGCCCGAAACCTTGGCGACGCGGATAATCTCATCGATAGAAAGATAGCTTTCAATCGGACCAAGATCTCGATCCAGATGCGGACCGCGACCGACCTGATAACTTTCATCGGCTTTGAAGCGATGCAGGGAAAGTTTGTCTTCCTCAGCCCATATGGCCACCGTTTTGAGCCCCAGCTCATTGGCGGCGCGGAATACGCGGATTGCGATTTCAGATCGGTTGGCGACCAGAATTTTCCGGATAGGCTTTTGGGCGAAAGACAAGGCAGATCTCCCTAACTGCAATGACAAAGGCGCCATTGCTTAACCTGCAATAGACACAAGCGCAAACAAACTGTGCAACAGGGAGATAAAAACAAAATGCCCGACTAAATGCCGGGCAGATTGATGAATTTTGTAGCACTTTATGCTAATATATCAGGCACAAGAGCGGTTCCTATTATGAAGCAATCATCAGAACCGCTCTAAGCATCTGTGTTCTCGCATTATCCAATGCAAAACCGCTTCGCACTTTTGCTGGAAATGCTCCATTACTTCTGGAAGTAATTATACTTGCCGTCTTCACCCTTGCGCCATTCGAACATGACGTAAGGCGAAAGGCTCGGATCGCCCTTGGCGTCGAACGAGATTTCGCCGAGCACCGTTTTGAACGGACCCTTTTCCTTCATCGCGGTTGCAACTTCCTGCGGATCGTTGCTTGCGGCAGCATTGGCGGCATTGACCAGCGACTGCACACCGGCATAGGCATAGAAGGTATAGGCTTCAGGCTCAAAACCCTTGTCACGGAAAGCCTTGATGAGTTCCGCATTCGACTTGTCGTCGCGCGGATCGGGACCGAAAGTGTTCATGACACCACCCACAGCATCACCGGCAATCGAAGCAAGTTCGTTGGACACGATGCCATCGCCCGAAATGAACTGTGCCTTGAGGCCCTGATCATCCATCTGACGGATGAGCAGACCCGCTTCCGGATGCATGCCGCCCCAGTAAACAGAAGTAATGCCAGCAGCCTTCATCTTGGAGATGAGCGCGGAGAAGTCCTTGTCGCCCTGGTTTACACCTTCGTAGAGCGTTTCCTTCATGCCGTTGTCGTTGAGCGACTTCTTGGTTTCGTCGGCAAGGCCCTGACCGTAAGGGGTCTTGTCGTGAAGGATTGCGACTTTGCCGTCCTTGTAATTGTCGGCGATATATTTGCCGGCAACGATGCCCTGCTGGTCATCGCGACGGCAGGTGCGGAACGTGTTCCAAAGTTCGCGCTCGGTGAAGGTCGGGTTGGTGGTGCCGGGCGCGATCATCAGTACGCCGTTTTCAGCATAGATGTCCGACGTCGGAATGCTGACGCCGGAATTGAAGTGACCGATAACGAACTGAACACCATCACCCACAAACTTGTTTGCAACCGAAATGCCCTGCTTCGGATCGGCAGCGTCGTCGCCATAGACGATGGTGATCTGCTCGCCGTTCATGCCGCCCTTGGCATTGGCTTCTGCGACAGCCGCTTCGACACCGCGCTTGATCTGCTCGCCGAAAGCTGCCTGGCTGCCGGTCAACGGTGCGCCGACGCCGAGCTGGATGTCGGCAAAGGACACGCCACCCATCGCAACCAGTGCCGAAAGGCAGACGCCGCAGAATAAGGATTTCTTCATTTCAGTTGCTCCCACTAAGCGCATCCCGAAAGGTATGAAACGATTTTCGAGACACACGTCAAAATTGGTATTCAGAGCGGCAGTCTGACAGGATCAGATGACCGCCATTTTTTGCAGGCATGAACAGCAACACCAGAGGCGTTGCATAAACCTGATATTCGAATGGGAGACTGCATCAGCGCCAGAAACGCAATTCGGGCTTGAAACTGCCCGCGCTGAAACTGGTCCTCCCACCAGAACGCGAGACTGGATATAGAGATTCGCCCTATATTCAGCCGTCAAGCTAGATACAATCACGTTCAATACCGAAGTAAAGTAATGATTTAGTCTATATCTTGCTTTTTCCGCATGACTTTATGCGGACCGACGCCATCGAAACGGAAATGCCCGGCTTGAAGCCGGGCATTTCCATTCATCGGGAAAGAATGTAAGCGAAACTTACTGCTGAATGTAAGTATATTTCCCGTCAGCTCCCTTTTCCCACTTGTACATGACATAGCCTGGAAGCTTCGGATCGCCCTTTTCGTCATAGGACAGGTCGCCAAGCACGGTCTTGAACGGACCCTTTTCCTTAAGCGCCTTGGCAACTTCCTGTGGGTCGTTACTTCCGGCAGCCTTCGCAGCCCCAGCCAGAGACTGAACGGCAGCGTAAGAGTAAAGCGTGTAGGCTTCCGGTTCGAAGCCAGCATCGCGGAACTTCTTCACCAGATCGGCATTGTTCGGGTTATTGCGCGGGTCTGGGCCGAACGTATTCAGCGTACCGGCAACCGCATCGCCTGCGATGGAGGCCAGCTCGTTGGAAACGATACCGTCGCCAGAGATGAATTGGACCTTCAGCCCCTGATCGGCAAGCTGACGGATAATCAGACCGGCTTCAGCGTGCAGACCACCCCAATAAAGGACCGTAACGCCCTGCTGCTTCAACTTGGCGATCAGAGCCGAGAAATCCTTCTCGCCAACATTCACGCCTTCATAGACGGCTTCCTTGACGCCAAGCTCGTTGAGCTTCTTCTTGGTTTCATCGGCAAGGCCCTGACCATAAGGGGTCTTGTCGTGAATGACGGCAATTTTCCCGTCTTTGAAATTGTCGAAAATATACTGACCGGCCACGATGCCCTGCTGATCGTCGCGACCGCAGGTACGGAACGTGTTCCAGAGCTGACGCTCTGTATAGACCGGGTTGGTCGCAGCAGGCGAGATTTCGAGAATGCCGTTTTCGGCATAAACGTCCGAAGCCGGGATCGAAACGCCCGAATTGAAGTGACCGATAACGTATTTCACGCCATCAGCTGCGAACTTGTTGGCAACCGAGATACCCTGCTTCGGATCCGATACGTCATCGCCGAGAGTGATCGCGATTTTTTCGCCGTTGATGCCGCCCGCATCGTTGATTTCCTTGATGGCCGCTTCTGCGCCCTTCTGGATCTGCGCACCGTAAACGGCATTTGGGCCCGTCAGCGGCGCACCAATACCGACAAGAACATCAGCCCAAGCCGAGCCCCCGAAAGCCATAACTGCTGCAAGAGCAACGCCTGAGAAAAGTGACTTCTTCATTGTTGGAACTCCCATCATTGTATTTACCCCGAAACGATGTTTTGCATCGCCTTATTTTCTTGCTGAATACTCAGCAATATCTACGCTGAATCTTATTACTGTCAACGTGATCTTACAAAAAAGCTTCGCCGCATGACGGCGAAGCTTTAAAATTATTTTGCCTTCCAGCTGAGAGGCGAAGCTTTTTCATAAAGCCAGCTATATTGCCGCACCATCTGCTTGGTGCGGGTGAAACGAAAGCCGACCGTACCTATGATCATCAGGACGATCGTATCCACCAGATAATAGTGGAACGAAAGAAGCGTTCCCTCAAACAGTGCGAAATGGATGAAGCGCACCGCAGCTCCCAGCGGGATCAGATAAAGCAGAAGCTGCGGATAGGTGCGCCACGTCGAAGCACAGGCACGTCCCGTCATCCAGGCGGCCCAGCCGCCCAGCAGACAGGTGATGAGGAAAAACAACCAGAATGACGATTCTTCGTAGAGAATACCCTGCATCTTATCCTCCTAGTGCCTTCCGCCTTCGAGATAGGCGGCGCGGACTTCCGGATCGGCCAGCAATTCGCGGCCAGCGCCGCTCATGGTGATCGAGCCGTTGACCATCACATAGCCACGGTCTGCGAGCTTGAGAGCACCGAATGCGTTCTGCTCAACGAGGAACACCGTCAGCCCCTGCGTGCGGTTCAGTTCCTTGATCGCTTCGAAAATCTGCTTCACGATCAGCGGTGCCAGACCGAGCGACGGTTCATCCAGAAGCAAGAGCTTCGGACGCGCCATCAGCGCGCGGGCAATGGCCAGCATCTGCTGTTCGCCGCCCGAAAGCGTGCCGCCACGCTGGTTGATGCGCTCCTTCAGGCGCGGAAACAGGTCGAACATCAGCTTCACGTCTTCTTCGAAGTGCTGCTGATGATCGAGACTTGCGCCCATCTGGAGATTTTCAAGAACCGTCATGCGCGGGAAGATGCGACGGCCTTCCGGAGACTGCGCAATGCGCAGCTTGGCAATCTCATGCGGCGGCATGGATGTAATATCCTTGCCGTTGAAGAGAATGCGACCGGTACGCGCCTTCGGCGAGCCGAAGATCGTCATCATAAGTGTCGACTTGCCGGCACCGTTAGCGCCAATCAGCGCGACGATCTCGCCCTCATCGACGGTAAGGTCAATGCCCTTGAGGGCACAAATATTGCCGTAATAGGTCTCGACCTTCTCGACGGCCAGAAGCGGTTGCTTTTTCTGCATGGTTTCAGCCTGCATCATTCGCCTCCCTTCTTGGGCTTGGCCGCGGTTTTAGTCGGTGCTTTTGTCGGCGCTTTAGCGCGTTTCGCACCACCGCTTTTGGCAGCCTTTACGGGAGCAGTCTTATGGCTCGTCGGAACATCACCCTGTTCAACGCGCTCGGAGAACTCTGTCGCCTGACCGGCGGCAAGTTGTTTGGCCTGCCCGACCCAGTCTTCGCGCGCGATGCGCCCGTCGAATTCCAGATAGGTTTCAGCTTCCACGATATCCGCTTCGGTCCAGGCGGCAATCTGATCGAAATGATAGATCCCGTGTTCGTGAAGCTTCTTTTCGTTGACCGCGCCGATGCCCTTGATGAGGGTCAGGTTATCGGCCTTGCCACCACGTGCCTCCGCCAGACCACCGGCGAGAGAAACGCGTCCGGACGGCACTTCGCCCGTCTCTTCGGCAATTTCTTCCTCGATGGCTTCCTCGGCGAGTTGTGCCGCCACGAAGTCCGCCGCATCACCGGTGCCCGGCTTGTCCGCCTCTTCGATAAGCTCGGCAATCTCTTCGTCATCGACGCCAAGATAAGCGGCAATAACGCGCGGATCATTCTTGACTGCTTCTGGAGCACCGTCAGAAATCTTGGTGCCGTATTCCAGCACGATCACATGATCGGAGATTTCCATGACCACCGACATGTCGTGCTCAATCAGCAGGATTGACGTCCCGGTTTCCTTGCGGATATCGAGCAGGAGCTTGTTGAGCTCTGCCGATTCACGCGGATTGAGACCGGCGGCCGGTTCATCGAGGCAAAGAATTTCCGGCTCGGTGCACATGGCGCGGGCGATTTCCAGACGGCGCTGATCGCCATAAGGCAGATCGCCTGCCGGATCGTCCGCACGATCGATCAGGTTGATTTTCTCCAGCCAGTGACGCGCCTTTTCAATCGCACCCTTCGCCGCTGACTTGTAGCCAGGCAAACCGAGAAGACCGAGGATCGTGAAGCCCGACGAACGCATCAGCGTGTTGTGCTGCGCGACCAACAGGTTCTCCAGAACAGTGAGGCCCGAGAACAGGCGAATGTTCTGGAAGGTACGCGCCACCTTGGCCTGCTTGGTGATCTGGAAGTCGGGTAGGCGTTCCAGCAGGAACTTGTCGCCCGTCTTCCGGTTCATCGTCAGCATGCCACCCGTCGGCTTGTAGAAGCCGGTGATGCAGTTGAAGACCGTGGTCTTACCTGCACCGTTCGGGCCGATGATCGCCGTGATATCCCCACGCTTCACATCGAAGCTCAGATCGTTGATGGCGACGAGACCGCCAAAGCGCATCGAAAGATGCTCGACCTGAAGGATCGTGTCTTTTTCAGTGTTGCCCAATTCGGTTTTATCAGGCGCAGTACCAGACATAGTGCTTATCTCCGCCATCAGCCGTGCCCTTCCTTGGTAAAGGCACCCGACACCATCTTCTTCTCATGCAGGAAGGCACTGGGTTCTCGACTTCCGACGAAACCGCGTGGCTTCCAGACCATGACCACGACCATGGCAAGGCCGAAGATGAGCATGCGGTAGAGTTCCGGCGTGAAATCTGGGCCGAAAATCGCTTTCAGGAAGCTCATTTCACGCAGGATTTCAGTGCCACCGATCATGACGATCGCAGCAATGGCGATACCAACCAGAGAGCCCATGCCGCCCAAAACGACGATGGCGAGAATGACGGCGGATTCGAGAAACACGAAGGATTCCGGGCTGACGAAGCCCTGGCGTGCTGCAAAGAAGGAACCGGCAAAACCACCGAACATCGCGCCCGTGGCAAAGGCCGTGAGCTTGGTCGTGGTGGTGTTGATACCGAGCGAGCGGCAGGCGATTTCATCTTCACGCAGTGCTTCCCAAGCACGGCCAACCGGCATGCGGCGCAGACGGATGGTGACCCAGGCCGTCAGCAGCGCCAGCAGAAGGATGACGTAATAGAGGAAGAACTTGTAATGCGCCGCCGAGAAGGTGAGGCCGAAATGAGCGGCGAAACCGTCCTTGCTGGCATTAAAAGGCAGGCCGAAGAAGGTTGCCTTGGCAATACCGGAAACGCCGAAAGTGCCGCGGGTTACATCTGTCCAGTTGATGAGCACCAGACGGATGATTTCACCGAAGGCAAGCGTCACGATGGCAAGATAGTCACCGCGCAGACGCAAGACCGGAAAGCCCAGAATGACACCCCATGTTGCAGCAAGAATACCGGCAATCGGCAGCAGCATCCAGAAGGAGAGGCCAAAATAGGCCGACAGCAGCGCATAGGAATAGGCGCCGACTGCATAGAAGGCGACGTAACCCAGATCGAGAAGACCGGCGAGGCCCACCACGATGTTGAGGCCCCAGGCCAGCATCACATAGATGAGGATCTGAACGCCGAAATTATCGACCCATTTGAGCGATCCCTGCCAGCCCAGAAAGGTGACAATCAGGACGGGGTAGACAAAAAGGAAGGCAACACCGAGGCGCGAGAAGTTGCGGCGCACGAAAGACGGGCTTTCGTCGACCGCAGCGGTCGGCTGCTTGCTCTTGGCAAGCTTGCGCGCCTCCAGCGTTGGCTGAAGGAAGGCAACAAACAGGAAACGACCAACCGCAGCGAGCGCGACCATGACGGCCAGTGTGCCCCAGCGCTGAACGAGCACCAGTTCGTTGTTGATGTTCTGATCGGTCTTGAAACCGATGATGAGGCAGAAGAGACCCAGAGCCAGAAGACCTGCGAAGAACCCTTCACGAATGGCCCGGCCAAAAAGGGAATCCGGGCGTGAACTCGACTGTGCAGCCATGATTAAACCTTTTCGACTTCAGGACGGCCAAGAATGCCGGACGGCATGAAGATCAGCACGATGGCGAGGATCGAAAACGCGGCAACGTCCTTGTAGTCGATCGAGAAATACGCCGACCACAATGCCTCGATGAGACCGATGAGCAAGCCACCGACCACAGCACCCGGAAGCGATCCGATACCGCCCAGAACTGCCGCCGTGAACGCCTTCACGCCGGGGATGAACCCGTCGGCAAAGGAAATCACACCATAGAAGGAGAGGTAGAGCGTACCAGCCACCGCCGCGAGCATCGCACCCATCACGAAGGTGAGCGAAATGACCCGATCGACATTGATGCCGAGAAGCGCTGCCATTTTGCGATCCTGCTCACAGGCACGCTGCGCGCGACCAAGCGAGGTGCGATTGACGATATACCAGAAGATCGTCAGCAGCACGGCTGTCACCACAATGACCACAATCTGCTTCAGTGAGATCGTCACGTTGGTTCCCATGATATTGTAGGAACCGTTCAGCAGCTGAGGCACCGGCTTGTTACGCGGACCCTGCGTTACCTGTACGAAGTTGGACAAGGCAATCGACATGCCGATAGCCGTGATCAACGGTGCGAGGCGAAACGAACCACGCAGCGGCCGGTAGGCCACGCGTTCGATCGTCCAGCTCCACAAACCCGTCAGCAACATGGCGACGATCATCATCAGAAGAAGCATCAGCGCGATCGGCAATGCTCCAATGAAGGTTGTGACCATGAGAAAAACAATCAGCGCCATGAAGGCGCCGAGCATGAAGACATCGCCATGAGCAAAGTTGATCATGCCGATAATGCCATAGACCATCGTGTAGCCGATGGCGATCAGGCCATAGATCGAGCCGAGCGCGAGCCCGTTGATCACCTGCTGGAAGAAATATTCCATCGAGAAGCCACCCATTTTACCGCCCGGGATTTTATTGACGCATCTTTATTTCGTGCGCCTTCATTTTATTCCCGGCTCTTTACACCTAACGGCTGTATAGAGGAATGCAACCCCCTTTTGCCTCAGACAAAAGACTAAGGGCATCATCCCTCCACAAACTAGTTATGTCCCCTACTAAACGTCCTGTATATGTTTTTTTCTCCTACCCAGGACGCCTTATTCCATACTTTCTACATGGCCGAAAAGCCAAAAAATTGGGGGCCAGCATTAAAATTACCGACCGTACCCACTTTACGCGACCGTAAACCCATGTGCAAAGGGATCACGGTCGTCGATGAAGATCGTATTATATCCCGTCATGCGTGCCCAGCCCGCAATTGAAGGAATAATCGCCGGCAATGTGCGGTCCTGGCCTACAACTTCGGTAGCACGTTCCACACGGCCATGGAAAAGCGATCCGATGATGGATTCATGCACGAACTCATCGCCGGGCTTCAGCTTGCCCTTGGCAGCCAGTTGCGCCATGCGCGCAGACGTACCCGTTCCGCATGGCGAACGGTCGATTGCCTTGTCGCCGTAGAAGACCGCATTGCGGGCATGCGCTTCCGGATGTTTCGGCTTCCCAGTCCACAGAATATGGCTCAGACGGTTGATATCCGGCAGCAGCGGATGCTGGAACTTGTACTTCTCATTTAACCGCTCACGCAGGATCGGACTCCAGGCAATCAGCTGCAGCGCGGAATAATCTTCCATATCGGTGTAATTTTCTTGCGGCTCGACGATAGCGTAGAAATTGCCGCCATAAGCCACATCGACCCTGAGGTTGCCAAGGTCCGGGCATTCGACCTCAAGTCCTTCAGCATAAAGGAAAGCCGGAACATTGGTGAGACGAACGCGCTCGACATACTGGCCGTTCTGCTCATATTCGATCGCCACCAGACCGGCAGGCGTATCGAGATTGAGCTTGCCCGGCGTCTTCGGCGTCACCAGCCCCTGCTCTATCGCCATCGTCACGGTTCCGATCGTGCCGTGACCGCACATCGGCAGGCAGCCGGACGTTTCGATGAACAGCACCGCAACATCGCAATCGGGGCGTGTCGGCGGATAGAGGATGGAACCGGACATCATGTCATGACCGCGCGGCTCGAACATCAGGCCAGTGCGAATCCAATCGTACTCGCGCAGAAAATGCGTGCGCTTTTCCATCATGGTCGAACCTTCAAGGTTCGGCCCGCCGCCAGCCACCAGACGCACGGGGTTGCCGCATGTATGTCCGTCGACGCAAAAGAAGGAATGTCTTGCCATGATGGTCAGTTCCGAAAACGTTGTGGCTTGAAAGGTTCAATGTCGATTGCAGGCGCGGCCCCTGTGATGAGGTCACGGATAAGCCGCCCGGTCGCAGCCGACTGTGTGAGGCCAAGATGGCCGTGGCCGAAGCCGTAATAGATATTCTCGCCTGCCGAAGCCCTGCCGATAACCGGCACGGAATCCGGCATCGATGGCCGATAACCCATCCATTGCCGCCCGCCCTCGGTGCGCAACCCCGGCAGGAACATGGACGCTTTCTTTAGCATGGCTTCGGATCGTGCGAAATTGGGCGGCAGGTCAAGCCCGCCGAACTCCACCGCGCCGCCGACACGCAGGCCGGTTTCCATCGGCGTGACGACAAAACCGTGACCGGGGAACGTCAGCTGGCGCTTCACATCGAAACTGCCAGCCGGCAATGTGGTATTATAGCCGCGCTCGGTGTCGAGCGGCACTGCATCGCCAAACCCCTTGGCGAGATCGCGTGACCAAGCACCGGCCATCAGGACAAGATGTGCTGCCCCGATTTCAGTCCCATCTTCCAGACGAACGCTCGCGCCGCCATTGCCGGGTCTTGCATTCATGACCCTAGCCTGAAGGAAGCGCGCGCCCTTGCTTTCTGCATAAGCCCAGATCGCCTTGCCGAACAGTTTCGGATCGCTGACATTTTTCCAGCCGGGTACGAAAGTACCTGCAACGAAACGCGGGCTCAGGCCAGGCTGCAACTCGGCAAGCCGGTCGCCGCGGACATGCTCGTAGGCAATTCCGGCCTGTTCGCGAACATCCCAGCCCGGCTGAGAGGCTGCAAGCTCGGCTTCGCTTTCATAAAGCTCCAGATTGCCGTTCTCGCGCAGCCTGTCACGCAGCCCTGCCCTGTCGATCAGCGTCATCATCTCGCTGCCGGCAAGACGCATGATATCGGCCTGCGCAACCGCAGTTTTCGCCAGCGCATCCGCGCTACTCGCGCGCCAGAACCGGTAAAGCCACGGTACCATCTTGGGGAAATAGGAAGGACGGATCGTAAAAGGCCCGAGCGGGTCCATCAGCCAACCCGGCACCTTGCGCATGACGCCCTTGGACGCCAGCGGCATAATGTCGGAAAAAGCGAGCGCCGCCGCATTGCCTGAACTGGTTTCCTCGCAAATGCCGGTTCTGTCGATGACCAGAACCCGACGCCCCGCCTCGGCAAGCAAGGCGGCAGTGGCAACGCCAACAATACCGCCACCGATTATGAGAATATCCTGCTGACCCTGCGGATCAGATTTCATCTTGTGCGGCTCCCAACCGATTCATTCTCACCTGTAGCCCTGCCAAAGAACCGGACAATCTCGACGCTTCGGGCAATTGGCATCCAGTATGTTCAATGCCAGCCATCCGGCTCTGTCCATCGATTTTTTGGAATGACACTGTGCTGAGAGCTTGTCATCGCTTGAAAATGCCACAAAGGCAGATTTAGGGAACGACCAGCTCAAATCACAATATATTGATATATCAGAGATATATCTGTAAGATTGCACTATGTCAATCGTCGTAACCACAGGGCATGGACCGGCATGGAAGAAACGAATGTTCGAGACAGGCTGACGCGGAGCCCGGCAAACATGCCGCAGGCGACCATGGACAGCTGGGGTAGCGAAAGCCTCGCCGAGCAGGCTTATCGCATTCTGGAACGTTCCATCGTCACGCTGGAACTGGAACCCGGCACTGTCGTCAACGAGCGCACGCTGATCGAACTTACCGGCATGGGCCGCACGCCCATGCGCGAGGCCATTCAACGGCTCGCCTGGGAAGGCCTCGTGGAAGTGCGCCCGCGTTCCGGTATCGCCATCGCAGCCATCGACCCGAAGGATTTCATCAAGGTGCTGGACGCACGTGAAGGTGTTGAGCGCGTTCTGGCGCGTGATGCCGCACGCTTCGGCAGCCCTCGCGACTATGAACGGCTTGAAGCTGCTGCTGCCGCCATGCGGCAGGCGATCCCGGACGAGGATGTGGCGCTGTTTCTCGATGCCGACAAGGCATTCGACATTGTTCTGGGTGCGGCAGCGAGCAATCCCTATGCCGCGCGCATTGCAGCGCCTCTGCAAACCCACAGCCGTCGTTTCTGGTTCCGTCTTCGCCCGTCGACCGGCATTGCGGGCTCGGCCAATGCGCATGCGACACTGATCGAGGCGATCATCTCCCGCCAACCGGAGCGGGCCAGCGATACGGCCACCGAATTGATGGGCTATCTGCGCACCCTTGCGCCGTGATTCGCGACGCTGGACATCCAACAGCGGTCAACGTGCCCGCAAGGATCACCGCGACCGCTCATTAGCCCGAACACCTGTCGCTGCAATAGGGTTGGTACTGAAGATCGGGCCGTCATCCGTATTCACGCCATTCAAGGCGTTAGCATAGGCGTGGCGTGTTCCACGCTACATATATTTTACCTGTAACGAAACAATAGAAAGAACGGCGCAGAGGCCTATCGCTGCATGCGATGAATGTTGCATCTCAACCACTCCGTCCGGGGTTCTAGGATTAATTTCGGGCCAGTGGATTGAATTTGATGTTTGATACCCGTCCAATATGAATCCCGTTTCAAACGTCAAATTCGAAAAATCCACTAGATTCATAAAATTACTGGTGGTCCTTTGCTTCCGGCATTTGGTCAGCGCGCATATCCGAAGGATGTAAATGTCGGAAACAGACCCCTAGTGGACTGTTCGCTGCGACCGAAAAAAGGCGCGGTACGTCCAATTTCAAGACGTCCCTTCACGAAGCCGTGATTCCAAAAAATAAAAGCCGAAGCGTGAACTTCGGCTTTTGGATATCGTAAAGAATGACGAACCCGTTCAGTGGGTCTTGTTCATCGAATCCGACATTTTGCGAAGTACGTTGAGCGCAATGCTCAGCTCTTCATCGCTCACGCCCTCTAGAAGGTCTTCGCGAACGTCACCAGCAAGCTTCACGACCTGTTCAGCCAGAATCTTACCTTCTGCCGTCATCACCACCCGCTTCGCGCGACGGTCGCCCTGAACCGTCTGACGTTCAATGAACGACTGCCGCTCCAGACCATCGAGCAGGCGCACCATGGTCGCGTTCTCGATCTCCAGCGCTTCAGCCAGTTCCTTCTGGTAAAGGCCTTCCTGTTCCACCAAGGCAAGCAGGGTGCGCGCTCTGGCCAGCGTCAGGCCACGCTCTTTCACACGCGCGTCGAAGACCGTACGAAGCCTGCGATTAACCTTCGCCATGGCATCAATCATTTCAGCTTTGAGATCTGCCGTATCCATGCCAATCGCCTTATATATTAGTAAACTAATGATTATGGATTTGGATAAATCGCTGGCGAACTATTTTCAAGCAAACTTCCTGAACTCACGCAAGCGTGATGGGATTTGGCGTCAATATGACAGTTCTGCAAACAAATTCACTGCGGAGCGGGTGATCTGAAAAAGAAAAAGCGGGCCGAAGCCCGCTTTCCCAAAAAACGATAAACTGCCGCCAATCAGGCTGGCATGATCGTTCCCTGCAGCGTCATCAGCTGATGCAGGAAGATTTCCGCCTTGGTGCGGTGTTCGTTCGACGAAGCATCGTCCAGAGCCTGGCGGGCATGATCGATACGGCGCTGAATATCCGCTGGATCGATATCGTCCACATGAGTCGCCGATTCGGCCAGAACGGTGCAGCCCTGCGGAGTAATATCGGCGAAACCGCCAAAGACTACGTAGGAGTCGGACTTGCCGTCGGTAAGCTTCACCGAAACGACACCCGGCATGATCGTCGTCATCAGCGGCGAATGACCGGCGAGAGCCGTCAGATAGCCTTCGCTACCCGGAATGACGACTTCCGTCACCTGCGCGGAAAGCAGGAGCCGTTCAGGCGACACGAGTTCGAATTGGAAAGCTTGAGCCATGGTTCTCACTTGAATTCAAAAGCATGAGCCGAAAACGGTTTCCGGAAAAGATCATGCTTAAACAAAATGATTGGCTTTCACGGCGGGCCTTGCGGCCCACCGGGAAATTCAATTCATCAAGCAGCTTCAGCTGCCAGCTTCTTCGCCTTTTCGATCGCTTCTTCAATCGAGCCGACCATGTAGAAAGCCGGTTCTGGAAGATGATCGTATTCACCTGCGCAAAGGCCCTTGAAGCCCTTGATGGTGTCGGCGAGGTCAACCAGCTTGCCTGGCGAACCAGTGAACACTTCAGCAACGAAGAACGGCTGCGACAGGAAGCGTTCGATCTTACGAGCGCGCGCAACGGTCAGCTTGTCGTCTTCCGACAGTTCGTCCATGCCGAGGATGGCGATGATGTCCTGCAGCGACTTGTAGCGCTGAAGGATCGACTGAACCTGACGCGCAACAGCATAGTGTTCTTCACCAACGATCATCGGATCGAGCATACGCGACGTGGATTCGAGAGGATCCACAGCCGGATAAATACCCTTTTCAGCGATCGAACGGTTCAGCGTCGTGGTCGCGTCCAAGTGAGCGAACGACGTTGCTGGCGCAGGGTCGGTCAAATCGTCGGCAGGAACGTAAATTGCCTGAACCGAAGTAATCGAGCCCTTGGTCGTCGTGGTGATGCGTTCCTGCATCGCGCCCATGTCGGTTGCCAGCGTCGGCTGATAACCCACAGCGGAAGGAATACGACCGAGAAGAGCCGAAAGTTCCGAACCAGCCTGCGTGAAGCGGAAGATGTTGTCCACGAAGAACAGAACGTCCTGGCCCTGGTCACGGAAGTTTTCAGCAACCGTCAGACCCGACAGGGCAACGCGAGCGCGCGCACCCGGAGGCTCGTTCATCTGACCGTAAACGAGTGCGGCCTTGGAGCCTTCACCGCCACCGAGCTTGTTAACGCCCGATTCGATCATTTCGTGGTAAAGGTCGTTACCTTCACGAGTACGTTCACCAACGCCTGCGAATACCGAGTAACCGCCGTGCGCCTTGGCGACGTTGTTGATCAGTTCCATGATGAGAACGGTCTTGCCAACGCCAGCGCCGCCGAACAGACCAATCTTGCCGCCCTTGGCGTAAGGAGCGAGAAGGTCAACGACCTTGATGCCCGTTACCAGGATTTCAGCTTCGGTCGACTGTTCGATATACTCAGGAGCTTCCTGATGGATCGCGCGACGGGCAGTGGTCTTGATCGGACCAGCTTCGTCAACCGGCTCACCAATGACGTTCATGATGCGGCCGAGCGTTTCTTCACCAACCGGAACCATGATCGGGTTGCCGGTGTCACGCACTTCGTGACCGCGAACCAGACCTTCGGTCGAGTCCATGGCGATGGTGCGAACGGTGTTTTCGCCCAGATGCTGTGCAACTTCAAGAACCAGACGGCTGCCGAGATTGTCGGTTTCCAGAGCGTTGAGGATCAGCGGAAGCTGACCGTCTTCGAACTGTACGTCGACAACAGCGCCGATGACCTGAGTGATCTTGCCTACTGCGCCGGTCGTTGCAGCCTTGGGTGCTGCATCAGACTTGGCGGCTGCCGCCTTCGCTGGAGCCTTTTTGGCTGGAGCTTTCGCCGCTGCTGGCTTCGCTTCGGCCGCGGCGGTAGTTTTCGGGGTCGCTGCTTTTGCCATCGATCCTTTTACCTTCCGATTAGAGCGCTTCCGCGCCCGAAATGATTTCGATCAGTTCCTTGGTGATCTGAGCCTGACGCTGACGGTTATACGTGATCGACAACTTGTTGATCATGTCACCGGCGTTACGCGTCGCATTGTCCATCGCGCTCATCTTCGCGCCCATTTCGCCCGCCACATTTTCCAGCAGAGCGCGGAAAATCTGGACCGAAATATTGCGTGGGATCAGCGTCGACAGGATCGCCGCAGGATCAGGTTCGTACTCATAAATCGCATCGCCTGCAGTGTCCGCCTGCGCAACATCGCCAGCCGAAGCCGGAATGATCTGCTGCGCGGTTGGAATCTGTGCAATCACCGATTTGAATTCGGAATAGAACAGGGTGCAGACATCAAATTCGCCTTGTTCGAACAGCTCGATCACCTTGTGGCCAATCTGGTCGGCATGCACAAAAGCGAGCTGCTTGACTTCACGCAAATTGACGTGGTCGATAATCAGAGAGGCAAACTCGCGACGCAGAATATCTGCGCCCTTCTTGCCGACCGTGATGATCTTGACCGTCTTGCCTTCAGCAAGGAGCTTGCGGGCATGATCGCGCGCCAGACGCGCGATCTGCGAGTTGAAACCGCCGCAAAGGCCACGTTCTGCGGTGCAGACGACGAGCAGATGCACGTCGTCCTTGCCCGTACCGGCCATCAGGGCCGGCGCATCTTCGCCGGTTACGTTCTGCGCGATATTTGCGAGAACGGCACCCATGCGCTGCGAATAAGGCCTTGCGGCTTCCGCGGCTTCCTGGGCACGGCGCAGCTTCGCCGCGGCGACCATCTGCATCGCCTTGGTGATTTTCTGCGTCGCCTTGACCGAGGCGATACGGTTTCTCAGATCCTTTAGTGAAGGCATCCGTTCATCCCGTCACAAAATTCAAGCGAAAGACTTGGCGAACGCGTCGACCGCTGCCTTGAGCTTTGCTTTGATGTTGTCGGTGAGCGCCTTTTCGTCGCGGATCGCATCCAGCACATCCTTATGCTCGGTGCGCAGCGAAGAAAGAAGACCTGCTTCGAACTTGCCAACCTGGTTGACGGCGATCTTGTCGAGATAGCCATTCACGCCGGCGAAAATCACGGCAACCTGTTCTTCCGTCTTGAGCGGCGAGAACTGCGGCTGCTTGAGAAGCTCGGTCAGACGTGCGCCGCGGTTCAGCAAACGCTGGGTCGAGGCATCGAGATCGGAACCGAACTGTGCGAAGGCGGCCATTTCACGATACTGGGCGAGCTCGCCCTTGATCGAACCGGCAACCTGTTTCATGGCCTTGACCTGCGCCGAAGAACCAACGCGCGAAACCGACAGACCGACGTTAACAGCCGGACGGATACCCTGGTAGAACAGGTTGGTTTCGAGGAAGATCTGGCCGTCGGTGATCGAGATCACGTTGGTCGGAATGAAGGCGGAAACGTCGTTGCCCTGCGTTTCAATGACCGGCAGAGCCGTCAGCGAGCCAGCGCCGTTTTCGTCGTTAAGCTTTGCAGCGCGTTCGAGAAGACGGGAGTGCAGATAGAAAACGTCGCCCGGATAAGCTTCGCGGCCCGGAGGACGGCGGAGCAGAAGCGACATCTGACGGTAAGCGACAGCCTGCTTGGACAGATCGTCGTAGCCGATCAGGGCGTGCATCGAGTTATCGCGGAAATATTCGCCCATGGCGCAGCCCGCAAACGGAGCGAGATACTGCATCGGAGCCGGATCGGAAGCGGTAGCCGCGATAACGATCGAATATTCCAGAGCGCCGCGTTCTTCGAGAACCTTGACGAACTGAGCAACGGTCGAACGCTTCTGGCCGATAGCAACGTAAACGCAATAAAGCTTTTCGCTGTCCGGGCCGTTGTCGTGAATCGGCTTCTGGTTCAGGAAGGTGTCGAGAATGATGGCGGTCTTG
Organism: Brucella cytisi; assembly: GCF_038433355.1. Taxonomy (NCBI): domain Bacteria; kingdom Pseudomonadati; phylum Pseudomonadota; class Alphaproteobacteria; order Hyphomicrobiales; family Brucellaceae; genus Brucella; species Brucella cytisi. The sequence goes on along the minus strand of NZ_JBCAUP010000019.1, from coordinate 67,385 downwards.
CCGGTCTGACGGTCACCGATGACCAGCTCGCGCTGGCCGCGACCAACCGGAATCAGAGCGTCAACAGCCTTGAGGCCGGTCGACATTGGCTCATGAACCGACTTGCGCGGAATGATGCCCGGCGCCTTCACGTCGACGCGGCGACGCTCGGTAGCAACGATTGGGCCCTTGCCATCGATCGGGTTGCCGAGAGCATCGACAACGCGGCCCAGCAGGCCGGGACCGACTGGAACGTCAACGATTGCGCCGGTACGCTTGACGATGTCGCCTTCCTTGATGTCACGGTCGGCACCGAAGATAACGACGCCGACATTGTCGCTTTCAAGGTTCAGCGCCATGCCGCGAATGCCACCAGGGAATTCGACCATTTCACCGGCCTGAACATTGTCCAGACCATAGACGCGGGCGATACCGTCGCCAACGGAAAGAACCTGACCGACTTCGGAGACCTCAGCCTCCTTGCCGAAGTTCTTGATTTGCTCTTTCAGGATAGCGGAAATTTCCGCGGCGCGGATGTCCATCAGCCGACCTCTTTCAGTGCAAGCTTGAGAGAAGAAAGTTTAGTGCGAAGGGACGTGTCGATCTGACGCGAACCCATCTTGACGATAAGACCGCCGAGGATCGACGGATCGACGGTGACATTGATCGTCACGTCCTTGCCGGCCACGCCCTTCAGCGTTGCCTTCAATTCGTTCTGCTGCGCAGCGCTCAGTTCGTGCGCGGAGATGACATCGGCGGAAATTTCACCGCGATGTTCAGCAGCAATAATGCGGAAAGCAGCGATGATGCCCGGCAGGGCGAAGAGACGACGGTTCCGCGCGACAACGCGCAGGAAATTTCCGACCAGACCCTTGATGCCCGCCTTGTCGGCGAGAGCACCGATGGCGTGAAGCTGATCTTCCGAGGAAAATACCGGACTGGAGATCAGTCGCTTGAGGTCTTCGCTTCCGCTCAGAAGCGCCTCGAAACGGTCAAGATCTTTTTCCACAGCCGCAACGGATTTCGCATCAAGCGCAAGCTCGAAAAGAGATCCGGCGTAACGCTGTGCGACACCTGAAATGAGCGAAGACGTTTCAGCCACGAACAACCTGCTCTCTACGTTGAAACCATCCTTTTGGGGCCCAATCTTGTTCAGGACGCCAAACCGATGATTTTATTGAGTGTTTCCGGAAAACCACTGACGCGCGAGCACGTCAACACCGAAATGTGATTGCCGTCTAGCATAGACGAACAGGACTCGCAACACGCGAATCCGGCACTTTTGTGTAAGATTTGCCGCCTTTCGCGGTCAAAAAAGTCGCATCCACCGCAGCGACGCTATCTTCCCTTGCGCAGCCTGCACGTCAGAAGTGCCGAACAGAGCTCTTTCCGATCAGGAAATGAAGCCGAAAGCGTAGAGCAGCGGACCTGCTGCAAGCACGAACTCCACCAGCGCTGCGAGACCGCCATAGAAGCGTCCGCCGCTCGGTCCCCCCTTGCGCCCACCCGCATCCGACATCATCGAAATGAAGCGTCCGAACAGCGCAAATCCCCAGACGGAACCCAGCACAACCCAGAGGAATGGCTGCGCGAAAACGAGGCATCCGATCCCCACGCCGAGATAGGGTCCAGCGAGCGTCGCGCGGATGGAACCGTAACCTTCGGGACGGCCATTGATCGGCTGGAGCCGTAACAGCTTCATCGTTATGCCGGGCGCAAAAAGCATGACAAGACCAGCAAGCGCCGTCACGGTGGCAGAGCCCCAGGCAAGCCATTCTCCGGTGGTGGTGGGAAGATAGAATTCCATCGCGATCGCCCTCAATCTGAACATTACACGGCTATAAACCAGTTTTGCGTAAACGAAAACTGATCGCGCCATCTGAACACAACCGGCATTCAGGCATATCCGAGCGATTCCAACAAAATTACCAAGCCATTCAGGGGCATGGAACGAACCATCAGCGCGGCAGAGAACCGCGCATCGCAATGATCCGAGCCAGAACCGACCGGATGAAAAGGATGGCTATCGCACCGATCACCCAAATGACCTAAAGCGCCGGAACAAGCAAACTATGCAGCAATCCGATCCCGGAACCTGCTACCTGATCGAGCTTGAACACATCCAGCAGCGCCGTCGCTTCTTTGCCGATCAAGCTTTTTCCAGTCTCGGCCAAAGCCGGTCCATTGCCACCGATCCAGACAATCACGGCATCCGAGATGTAGTAGGCAAACCACATCAACAATGTCCAGACTACCAGTCCGACAAGGGCAACCAGCCAGAAACCGGGGCCATTATTCGCTGAAGGTCGCGTTCGATGAGCAGGGGTAGAACCTTTGAGACCAGTCTGCATCCTCTAGCCACTAGAGAAGCAAGCCATCTTTTTTACGCCTGCTTCGATAGCAATACGGCCCTACAAGAAGCTTTGCGGATCAATATCCACCTGAACCCTTATCGAGCCTTTTTCCTTCGGCCCGGCGGCGAGCAAGACGCGGATAAATCCTTGAATGTCGGCGCGTTTGGTCCCGTGCACCAGAATGCGGAAACGGTGTCTTCCCCGCACGAGCGCAAGCGGTGCCTCAGCAGGCCCGAGCACGGAGATCTCCGGGGATGAGGGCGCCGCACGGCGAAGCGCACGCGCATGATTTTCGGCATCGGGCCGGTTGTCCGCGGAGATAATCAACGCGGCGAGCCGCCCGAAAGGCGGCAAAGTACTGCGTTCGCGCTCCTCAATTTCACGGGCGTAGAATGCGTCTGCGTCGCTGCTGACGATTGCCCGCATCACCGGATGATCCGGCTGGTAGGTCTGGATCAGTCCGAGGCTCTTGCGACCAGTTCGACCGGCACGTCCGGTCACCTGATTGAGAAGCTGGAAGGTGCGCTCAGCCGCGCGGGGATCGCCATTGGCAAGCCCCAGATCGGCGTCCACGACACCCACCAATGTCATGTTGGGAAAGTTGTGCCCCTTGGCAACAAGCTGCGTGCCGATCACGATATCCGCCTCGCCTTTTGCGATAGCATCGAGTTCTAGCCGCAGCCGCTTAACGCCGCCTGCCATATCAGACGAAAGAACTATGATTCGCGCTTCGCTGAACGTTGCCGCCACTTCTTCCGCAATGCGCTCCACACCCGGACCGCAGGCGACCAGATGATCCAGCGTGCCGCATTCGGGACAAGCCTCCGGCACCGGCTCATGATAGCCGCACTGATGACACATCAGCTGCCCGCGAAAACGATGTTCCACGAGCCAGCTTGAACATTGCGGACATTGGAAGCGGTGGCCGCAGACCCGGCACAGGGTCAAAGGCGCGTAACCGCGCCGGTTGAGGAACAAAAGCGCCTGCTCTCCGCGTTCCACCGTCTTGCCGACAGCTTCGGTCAGTGCGAGCGACAAAAACCGGCCCGGCGGTGGCGGAGAACGCCGCATGTCGATGGTCTTCAGATCGGGCAGCGCGGCTTCCGCATAACGACCATAAAGCTTGATTCGCTTGTAGCGCCCCTGCTCCGCATTGACCTGACTCTCGACGGATGGCGTGGCCGATGCCAGCACCACCGGAAAGCCGCTGATATGGCCGCGCACCACCGCCATGTCGCGCGCATTGTAGAAGACCCGGTCTTCCTGTTTGTAAGCCGGATCATGTTCTTCATCGACAACGATCAGCCCCAGTTCCTTGAAGGGCAGAAAGAGCGCCGACCGCGCCCCTGCCACCACCCGCACCGTACCCTCGGCAATCTGCCGCCAGACGCGCTCCCGGGTGCGGGGGGCAAGGTCGGAATGCCATTCGGCAGGCTTTGCCCCAAAACGATCGTGGAACCGGTCGAGAAACTGTTGTGTCAGCGCGATCTCAGGCAGGAGAATCAGCACCTGCTTGCCTTGCTCGATCGCCTTGGCAACGGCTTCGAAATAAACCTCGGTCTTGCCCGATCCGGTCACGCCATCGAGCAGTGAAACCGAAAAACAATCGGCTTCGACAGCTTCCGACAGCATTTCAGCCGCCGCCTGCTGGTCTTCCGAAAGCGTGGCCCGTGCATAGTCGATATCGGGTTTTGCCACCACGGCTGGCGGCGGCAGCATGACTTCCTCGAAAACACCTTGCGTCTTCAACCCTTCCACGACCGTCATGGAGACACCCGCCGCATGGGCAAGGCCGGATCTGGTCCATGCAAGCCCGTCGCGGGCAAGCTCCATCACCCGCGACCTCGCTTCGGTCATACGCTCCGGTTCACCGCCGGAATAGCGAAGACCCGGCACCGATGGTTCGGGATCAAATGCAGCTGGCACACGCAGGACCATGCGCGCCACCATGCCTGGCGGCGAAAGCGTGTAGTCAGCTGCCCAGCGCATGAAGCGCAGCATGTCGGCTCCCACCGGCGGGCAGTCGAAAACTTCGGAAATCGCCCGCAACTTTCTGGCGTCAACGGCGTCGGTTTCCCCCTCACAGACGATCCCCGCCACCTCACGAGGTCCGAGCGGCACGCGCACGATCGATCCGGGCTGGACGTTCATCCCTTCCGGAACCATATATGAATAAGGCCGCTCCGCGGGCATGGGCACGAGCACGGGAACGACCCGTGGTGCGAGTTCCGGAAACAGACCAGAAATGGGGTTTGCAATATCGTGCGAATCTTTCGACATGATCGCGTGACCTTGGCGCGGCTTTGCGCTAAAGAAAAGCCACCTTCCGGGAATTAAATGGTTTTAAATTCCTCAAATCCACCCGCGCTCATTATGGAGGAACGCTGTTATGAAGTTTTTCGTGGACACTGCGGACGTCAAGGAAATCCGCGAGCTCAACGACCTTGGGCTGGTCGATGGCGTGACCACCAACCCGTCCCTCATCCTGAAGTCGGGTCGTGACATTATCGAAGTGACCAAGGAAATCTGCAACATCGTCAAGGGCCCGGTTTCTGCCGAGGTTGCCGCGACCGAATATGAGCAGATGATGAAGGAAGCAGCCGTCATTGCCAAGATCGCTGACAATATCTGCATCAAGCTACCTGTAACCCTCGACGGACTGAAAGCCTGTAAGGCTCTGTCTTCTGATGGTCACAAGGTCAACATGACGCTCTGCTTCTCGGCCAATCAGGCACTTCTGGCAGCCAAGGCCGGCGCGACCTTCATTTCGCCGTTCATTGGCCGTCTCGACGATACCGGCATCAACGGCATGGAGCTGATTGCCGAAATCCGCACGATTTACGACAATTACGATTACCGCACCGAAATTCTTGCCGCTTCGGTTCGCACCGTCAATCATGTCAAGGAAGCAGCTCTCATCGGCGCCGATGTCGTGACCGCGCCTCCGGCAACGCTCAAGGCACTGGTCAAGCATCCGCTGACCGACAAGGGCCTCGAAACCTTCCTTGCTGATTGGGCGAAGACCGGTCAGAAGATCGCCTGATCGACGATTTTCAGAGACATGAAAAGGCGGGCCATCGGCTCGCCTTTTTTATTCCAGTACCGTTTCCCCGTCCTGCTTGCTCACCCGGATCGGTCTTGCGCCGCAATGTTCGGCAATCGCGCTGGCGAGCGCGGCTGAATGAGTCACCACCCATATCTGGCTGCGTTCAGATGCCTGCGCGATCATGCGGGCAAGTGACGGGATCATATCGGGATGCAGGCTCGTCTCCGGCTCATTGAGCGCGATCAGTGGCGGCAGGCGATAGGAGAGCAATGCACCCGCCAGAGCCAGCAGGCGAACCTGTCCATCGGACAGTTCTCCGGGGCGAAACGTTCGCGGCGGGAAAGCCGGGAAATTCAGGCCAAAAGTCGCCGTTTCTTCCGGATAGGGAATGACCAGCTTGGCCCCCCCCAGCGCGTCGGCAACCAGACGATCAAGGTCGACCGTATCCTGCCGGATATGGGCAAGCGTGGCAAAGACGGAGGCAAGATTGCCACCGTCCTCGTCCAGCATCGCAGCGGTTGCGGCTATGGACGGCTGACGCACTGGCGCATCACGGTCGCTTCGAAAACCGTGGTAAAAGCGCCAGCCACGTATCTGCGCGGAAAGATCGCCTATCTCTGGATAATGACCGGATTGCCCAAGCACTGCCAACCCGCTTTCCGAAGTCAGCAGGCGTGCCGGGTGCTCCATGCGCCGCCCTTTCCCGTCCAGCGCGAAAACCGCAGGTCCGCGCCGATCCATCAGATCCACGGGGCGACGACCGGTATCGAGATTGAGCTGTTCTTCCTTGATCTGCGGCTCGAAGGGAAAGGCGCCGGAAACCGGCGGCGGCAGACCTGCCTCGACACGATAGGAAAGACGCGAGGCGAGCCGCTCGTCTTCAAAATCCGCTTCCAGAATGATGCGCGCCGATTCGTGCTTACGGCGATTGCCGCTCCACATGGCCGATTGCATCCCGCCTTCGCGTACCACTTCAGTAGAGAGATTGCCCTCCGCCGCCGCCTTCACCAGTTGCAACGCCCGATAGAGGTTAGATTTTCCGGCACCGTTCTCGCCAACGAAAACCGTCACCTGTCCGAGATCAAACCGGACGGAACGCAGCGACCGATAGCCTTTGGCAGAAAACGAAACGAGACGCATGGTTTGATCGGGCCCCTGCAAATGAAAAGGCGGTGTGAAACACACACCGCCTTTATAGCCTCCTGTCAATTTGAGACTAGAGCATTTCCAGTTTAAATTTAATCGTTGGAAATACTCTATCTTTTTGTTTTTACGCATTATCCTACGCAAAACCGCTTCGCACTTTTGCTGGAAATTCTCCAGCTTATTCCCACTTCATCTCGCCCTTGATGACCTTTGCACCGAGTTCCAGACTGCTTTCACCGCCAAGATCAGGATAACGCTTCTTCATTGCTGCGATCAGTTCGCTGCTATCCTTGGCTTTCGCCGCTTCCTCGTCGAAGGCCGCGATATAATCACGGGTGAATTTGACCGCCGAAACATCCGTCGCCGAACCGGGCTTCATATGCGCCGGAACAACCACTTCAGGATTGCGTGCAGCAATCGTATCGAGATTTCTGATCCAGGCCTCACGCTGGGCAAGATCGGGCGTATCGGCAAGCCAGATATGCTCGCCTGCCGTTATCAGAACACCGCCAAACACCGCCTTCAATGAAGGCACCCAGAGATAACGCCTGTTCGTCATGCCTTCGGCGGGAACGATTTCAATCTCATTGCCCTCAAGCTCCAGCGCCTTCACATCGGAAGCTTCGGGAATAACGACATCCGACAGTTTCTGCGGGCCATTGTCCTTGAGTTGCGGACCCCAGACCTTCAGTTTCGCCTCGATATTGCCCTTGATCGCATCGACAGTTTCAGGGGCTGCGATGATGCGCGCATCAGGAAAGGCGGCCTTGATCGGGCCAAGGCTGAAATAATAATCCGGATCGCTCTGGCTCACATAGATCATGGTCAGCTTCTTGCCCGTTTCCTTGATCTTCTCGGCAACCGCCTTGCCGTCCGAAAGCGTGAAGCCGCCATCGAGCAGGATGGCTTCCTTGTCTCCGGTCAGAAGGACAGGCGTACGATTGAAGCCATTCTCATCCGCTTGGAAGTATTGCCATTGCAACGGCGCTGTCTTTTCCTGTGCCATCGCAGGACCGGCAACCGCCAGCCCCGCCAAAATCGCGAGACTGCCCATCGTCGTGGAAAACCGCTTCATCCAACTACTCCTGTAAAAACTGGTTTGAACCAGCGGACGCATCATGCGCCCGCAGAAGCATTCAGGTTGCCAATCACTTCATGAAAAACAAGAAGACACATAAATGTTGGCAAGGCACAGCAATGTTACCCTTCTGAATTTACTGCAATTTTTCTAGTATCTAAAACAAAAAAAAGCGGCACCTTGCGGCACCGCTTTTCGATGTCAGGTCGAAGCCCGATCAGAGCTTCGACAATTTCTGCGCCAGAGCGAGGAACACCTGTTCGGCAAGTTCTTCGGCAGCGCGCTTGCGCGCATCGCGTTCAGCGCGAAGGTTTGCGAACTCCTGACGCGGACGGTCGAAGGAAGCGCCAACCGTGCGGGTGCCTGCGGCAAGCGGCTTGCCGTCCTTGTCACGCAACACGAAGTTCGACGTTGCCTTGACGATACCAGCCGATGGACGGCCTGTACGGTCGGTCTGATCGCCAATATCCACACTCACCGCGGAGATCGTATTGCTGCTCAGGCCAAGACCAAGCCGATAGGTCGGGTTGGCCGGTTCACCGGCACCACCGCCAAGCAGGAAGATCAGGCGATTGCGGACCTGCTGCTGAAACACATCGCCGGCCGGATCGATGGCCACCGAAGCAAGCTTGGTGCGCATGTCCGGCGTCACGCTGCCGCCTATGGTTCCACCGGCCCCAGCGCCGGAAGAGTAAAGCGGCTGCACGGTGCATCCAGCCATCAGAACCGCGGCCCCGAGTGCGAAAAACGCAACCCGGAAGGCTTTGATTGCGGAGAAAAAGCGGTCAGGCAACGACATTGACGATCCTTTGCGGCACCACGATAACCTTCTTCGGCGAGCTCCCGTTGAGCGCAGCCTTGACGAAGTCAAGTTCGAGCACCGCCTGCTGGATGCTAGCTTGATCAGCGTCGCGGGCGATTGTCAAATCCCCACGCTTCTTGCCGTTGATCTGCACCGGCATAACGATCTCGTTTTCCACCACCATTGCCGGATCGAATTCCGGCCAGGCACTGCGGGCAACCAGCGTTTCACGACCGGCAATCTTGCCGCCAAGTACGGCCAGGCACTGTTCAGCCAGATGCGGCATCATCGGCGCCAGCATCAGGATGAGCTTTTCGGTGACGTCACGGACGGCACTCTTCAACTCGTCATCCGCATTGCCAGAAGCCACCTGCTGCAGGGATGCAGCAGCCGTGTTGACCAGCTCATAAAGACGGGCAACGCCACGGTTGAAGGCGAGCTTCTCGATATCGTCACCGACAGCCTTGACCGCCTTGTGCGCAGCCTTGGAGACGACAAGGGCTTCACCCTGCGTCCCGGTCTTGGGCGCAACGTCCTTCAGATGTTCGGCAGCTTCCGCCACCAGACGCCAGACGCGCTGCACAAAACGATGGGCGCCTTCGGCACCGGCTTCCGTCCAGATCACGTCACGCTCGGGTGGCGAATCAGACAGCATGAACCAGCGCGCCGTATCAGCACCGTAGGAAGCAATAATGTCATCCGGATCAACAACATTCTTCTTCGACTTCGACATCTTCTCGATGGAACCGATTTCCACCGGCTCACCGGACGAGAGCAAGGTCGCGCTGCGCTTGCCGTCGGTTTCCTCGATGCGAATGTCGGCAGGTGCCACCCACTGGCCGTTGGCCTTGTAGGTTTCGTGCACCACCATGCCCTGCGTAAACAGGCCCTTGAACGGCTCGTCGATGCCGACGTGACCGGCCACCTTCATCGCGCGGGTGAAGAAACGCGAATAGAGCAAATGCAGGATCGCGTGTTCGATACCGCCGATATACTGATCGACCGGCAGCCAGTGATCGGCGACCTTGCGGTCGGTCGGTTCGTTTTCCCATGGTGCCGTAAAGCGCGCATAGTACCAGGACGAATCGACGAACGTGTCCATCGTATCGGTTTCACGACGCGCATCGGCACCGCATTTCGGACATTTTACATGGCGCCATGTTGCATGACGGTCGAGCGGATTGCCCGGACGGTCGAACTCGACATCGTCCGGCAGCTTGACCGGCAAATCGGCGCGCAGCACCGGATTGACGCCACAGCTTTCGCAATGGATCATCGGGATCGGGCAACCCCAATAGCGCTGGCGCGAAATGCCCCAGTCGCGCAGACGGAACTGCACCTTGCGGCTTGCCTGCGGGCTGTTGCCGAGACTGGTCTGTTCCAGACGATTCGCCACCTCATTGAAGGCCGCTTCCGGCGTCATGCCGTCGAGGAAGCGTGAGTTGATCATCACGCCATCGTCGGTATAGGCCGTTTCGCCGATGCTGAAGCCTGCCGCATCCTCGCCCTTTGGCAGAACGACAGGTGTAACCTTCAATTTGTACTTGTTGGCGAAATCCAGGTCGCGCTGATCATGCGCCGGACAGCCGAATACCGCGCCCGTGCCATATTCCATCAGGACGAAATTGGCGACATAGACCGGCAGTTCCCAGTTCTCGTCGAACGGGTGCCGGACTTTCACGCCCGTGTCGAAGCCCTTCTTCTCAGCCGTTTCCAGCGCCGCCAGCGACGTGCCGTGCTGATGGCATTCCTCGATGAAGCCGGTGAGCGAAGCATTGTCGTCGGCCAGTTTCTTCGCCAGCGGATGATCTGCGGAGATCGCCACGAAAGCCGCACCGAACAGCGTGTCCGGACGGGTCGTATAGACCTCGATTTCCGAGAAACCGGCAGGCGCGGTATTGCCGTCCAGCGCGAAGCGGACCTGCAGGCCTTCCGACTTGCCGATCCAGTTGCGCTGCATCAGGCGAACCTTTTCCGGCCACTGGTCGAGCGTATCGAGACCGGCCAGCAATTCCTCGCTGAAATCCGTGATCTTGAAAAACCACTGCGTCAACTCGCGCTGTTCGACCAGCGCGCCCGAACGCCAGCCGCGACCATCCACCACCTGCTCGTTGGCAAGCACGGTGTTGTCGACCGGATCCCAGTTGACCTTGGAGGTCTTGCGCGTCACCAGACCCTTTTCAAAAAGGTCGATGAACAGCATCTGCTGGCGATGATAATATTCCACATCGCAGGTCGCGAATTCACGTGCCCAGTCGAGCGAAAGCCCCATCGATTTGAGCTGGCTGCGCATCGTGGCGATGTTCTGATAGGTCCATTCCTTCGGATGCACCTTGTTCTGCATCGCCGCATTTTCCGCAGGCATGCCAAACGCGTCCCATCCCATCGGATGAAGCACGTTGAAACCCTTGGCGCGCTTGTAACGGGCGACAACGTCACCCATCGCATAGTTGCGCACATGGCCCATATGGATGCGCCCCGATGGATAGGGGAACATCTCGAGCACATAATATTTCTCGCGGATGTCGCTATTGTCGGTTTCGAAGGTCCGGTCTTCTTCCCAGACTTTCTGCCAATGAGCTTCCGCCACGCGCGGATTATAACGTTCGGCTGCCATGACCGTATTTACTCGTACGAAGGTGATGCAATAAGGAGAGTCGATGTTTAATGGCGACCTTCACCACGTATTGGCGAAAGCGTCAACCTTTTGCGGATGAAAAGCCTGAAAGCGAGAGTTTCATGTCAGATATCGTAGCGAACCTGAACACGGTCAAGGCCGCAATCGCCAATGCCGAAGAGGAAGCACAGCGCGACAAGGCTTCCGTGACGCTCGTCGCCGTATCGAAAACCTTCGATGCCGAAGAAATTCGCCCGGTCCTCGACGCAGGCCAGCGCGTCTTCGGTGAAAACCGCGTGCAGGAAGCACAAGCCAAATGGCCGGGACTGCGCGACGATTATTCCGGCATCGAACTGCATCTCATCGGCCCGCTGCAATCCAACAAGGCCGCCGATGCCGTCGCCCTCTTCGATGTCATCGAAACCGTCGACCGTGAAAAGATCGCAGCCGCCTTGGCCGTCGAGATCAAAAAGCAGAACAAGGCCCCAAAGCTCTACGTGCAGGTGAATACCGGACTTGAAGAACAGAAAGCCGGCATTGCGCCGAAGGAAGCTGTCGCCTTTGTCGAGCGCTGCCGCAAGGAACATGGCCTCGCCATTGAGGGGCTGATGTGCATCCCGCCTGCGGATGAAAATCCGGGACCGCATTTCGCGCTTCTGGAAAAGCTCGCCCGCGAGGCACAGGTCGAAAAGCTCTCCATGGGCATGTCGGGCGATTATGAAACCGCCATCGGTTTCGGCGCGACATCTGTGCGTGTCGGCTCGGCCATCTTCGGCGGCAGGACCAATCCGTCTCCCAACTGATCGCTTTCAGTGCAGGACGATCTCGCCCTGCACATTCGTCCAGTCCGAGGGGCCAAGCAGCCGGAAATGCGTGTAGCTGACCGAATGCAACGGCCCGTCGATCTCCCGATTCCAGAATTCGATGAAATGATTGAGAACGGGAAAATCGGGCGCGAGGTCATAATCCTGCCAGACGAAAAGCTGCAGCAGATGCGGGTGATCAGGCAAGTGGTAGAAAACTTTCGCCGTGGTCAGACCATAACCGGCGAGCTGGAGTTCGAAGGCTGACTTTGCGTTCAAAGTGGACGTCGTCATGGCGATTTCCCCTTTTTGTGAAGAGCCTTATTGTCAGGCTCCTGAATAGGAGATAATCACTTCAAATGGTTTTTAAACTGTAAAAACAATATATTAGCACCATTCGACAGCGAGTGCTGCCAGTTGCTATTTCTAACGATGCGTCATTGTGGATCATGGACGCGCCGATTGTCTAATTTACCTTGCCCGCAATGGAAGGTAGACAGGGCACCCGATGGTCTCGCCTTTCACGGTGGACCGTCTCATCCGGCGGGAGGTGCCGGTCAGTTTTTGGGTGCATTTATACGAGCGGGATATCGTCCGGCTCGCGGAATGCTGAAGGAGGAAATCATGTCGGAAAAGCTTTACCCGGTCCTTGCCGAGGCAAAGAGAAACACGCTCATCGACAACGCAACCTATCTCGAATGGTATCAGGAAAGCGTGAGCGACCCGGACAGCTTTTGGGCAAAGCACGGACGGCGCATCGACTGGTTCAAGCCCTTCACCAAGGTCAAGAACACCGATTTCAACGGCGACGTATCCATCAAATGGTATGAGGACGGCGTTACCAACGTTTCCTATAACTGTATCGACCGCCACCTGAAGAGCCGTGGTGATCAGGTTGCGATCATCTGGGAAGGCGACAATCCCTATATCGACAAGAAGATCACCTATCGCGAATTGCATGAGAATGTCTGCCGCCTCGCCAATGTGCTGAAGAAGCACGGCGTTAAGAAGGGCGACCGCGTCACGATCTATCTGCCGATGATCCCGGAAGCGGCTTATGCGATGCTGGCCTGCGCGCGCATCGGCGCTGTGCATTCCGTCGTCTTCGCCGGTTTCTCGCCGGAAGCACTTGCCGGTCGCATCGTCGACTGCGAATCCACTTTCGTCATCACGGCCGATGAAGGCGTGCGCGGCGGCAAACCTGTTCCGCTGAAGGAAAACACCGATACCGCCATCGACATTGCAGCCAAGCAATATGTCATGGTCAACAAGGTTCTTACCGTGCGCCGCACCGGCGGCAAGGTGAGCTGGGGACCGGGCCGCGATCTCTGGTACCATCAGGAAGTTGCTAGCGTCGAACCGACCTGCGATCCCGAACCGATGAATGCGGAAGACCCGCTCTTCATCCTCTACACCTCCGGCTCCACCGGCAAGCCGAAGGGCGTGCTGCACACAACCGGCGGCTATCTCGTCTATGCATCGATGACGCATCAATATGTCTTCGACTATCATGACGGCGACATCTACTGGTGCACGGCGGATGTGGGCTGGGTGACAGGTCACTCCTATATCGTCTACGGCCCGCTCGCCAATGGCGCGACGACGTTGATGTTCGAGGGTGTGCCCAACTTCCCCGATCAAGGACGTTTCTGGGAAGTCGTCGACAAGCATCACGTCAACATCTTCTACACTGCGCCTACGGCCATCCGCGCCCTGATGGGCGCCGGCGATGAATTCGTCACCCGCTCGTCGCGCTCGACGCTGCGCCTGCTCGGTTCGGTTGGCGAGCCGATCAATCCGGAAGCCTGGGAATGGTATTACAACGTCGTTGGTGACCAGCGGTCGCCGATTGTCGATACATGGTGGCAGACGGAAACCGGCGGTATTCTCATCACCCCGCTGCCCGGCGCGACAGACCTGAAGCCAGGCTCTGCAACGCGTCCGTTCTTCGGTATCAAGCCGGAACTGGTCGATAATGAAGGCGTTATCATTGAAGGTGCCGTGGACGGTAATCTCTGCATCATCGACAGCTGGCCGGGTCAGATGCGCACGCTTTACGGCGATCACAAGCGCTTCATCGAAGCCTACTTCTCGACCTATAAGGGCAAGTACTTTACCGGCGACGGCTGCCGTCGCGACGAAGACGGTTACTACTGGATCACGGGCCGCGTCGATGACGTGCTCAACATTTCCGGCCATCGCCTCGGCACGGCGGAAATCGAATCGGCACTCGTCTCGCATCACTCGGTTTCAGAAGCCGCCGTTGTGGGCTATCCGCATCCGATCAAGGGACAGGGCATCTATTGCTATGTCACGCTGATGACCGGCGAAGCAGTTCAGGACGAAGATGCCCTGCGCAAGGAGCTGACCCAGCACGTGCGCAAGGAGATCGGCCCTATCGCCACGCCGGACAAGATCCAGTTCTCGCCGGGCCTGCCGAAAACCCGCTCGGGCAAGATCATGCGCCGCATCCTGCGCAAGATCGCCGAAGACGAGTTCGGCGCACTGGGCGATACCTCGACCCTAGCCGATCCGGGCGTCGTGGACGACCTGATCGAAAATCGCCAGAACAAGAAATAATAAAAAGCCCCGGTTTCCCGGGGCTTTTTTTCGACGCTGCCTGAGAAGGCACCCAAGTTTGGTGGGATTTTCGTTCTGCACGCCGAAAATCGTGATCTTCGAGAACCGGAGCGGAGTGTACTTAAAGTACATGAGCACCGGAAGCGCAGAAGAGCGCGATTTGCAGGCCACCAAGGCGACAATATCCCAAGCCTATTAGAAATCGATCGACCGCCCCTTGATCTCCCAATCGCCGAAACGGGCGGGGTCCTTGCCGCCGCGACCACCGATTTCGCGGGGCGCTTCGTTTGCCTTTTCGGCAGCGCGACGCGCTTCGGCTTCCTTCAATGCGCGCTGAGCAGCAGGCGGTAGGTCTTCGAACGTGCGCTTGTCAACGTTTTGCGGGCTTTCGGTTTTTTCGCTCATCGGTCACAATCCCGTTCTCGGTTTTTACTTCGAACATTGAAGCAAAGCCTGTTCATACCCATCATATAGGCAGAAAGGCTTACCGTGCAAAACCCTTGCGGGTCATGTAACCTAAGATTTGGAGACCGCCGCGGATGAATATGACGAAAACTGCCATGCTGATCGCCCTCATGACGGTCATGTTCATGAGCATCGGCTATTTGCTGGGCGGCGGCGGCGGCATGATGATTGCGCTTGTGATTGCAGTCGCCATGAACCTGTTCGGTTACTGGAACTCCGACAAGATGGTGCTTCGCATGTACAATGCGCAGGAAGTGGATGAGCGCAGCGCGCCGGATTATTACCGCATGGTGAGCGGGCTGGCCGCCAATGCGGGCATTCCGATGCCGAAGGTCTACGTTATCCACGAAGACCAGCCGAACGCTTTTGCCACAGGCCGCAACCCCGAAAATGCTGCCGTTGCAGCCACGACTGGCCTCCTCCACCGCCTGACGCCGGAAGAAGTCGCAGGCGTGATGGCGCACGAGCTGGCGCACGTCCAGAACCGCGACACACTGACCATGACCATCGTCGCAACACTTGCCGGTGCCATATCCATGCTCGGCAATTTCGCCTTCTTCCTAGGCGGAAACCGCGAGAACGGCAACGGCATCATGGGCGTGGTCGGCACCATTCTTGCCATGATCGTCGCGCCCTTCGCCGCAATGATCGTGCAGATGGCTATCAGCCGCACCCGCGAATATGCCGCCGACAAGCGCGGCGCGGAAATCTGCGGCAATCCGCTGTGGCTGTCCTCGGCGCTGGGCAAAATCGCGCGCGGCGCCAAGGCCATCCCGAACGAGGAAGCCGAACACAATCCGGCAACCGCGCATATGTTCATCATCAATCCTTTGAGCGGACGTGGCGCAGACAATCTTTTCTCCACACACCCTGATACCGATAACCGCATCGCCGCACTTGAACAGATGGCTGCCGAAATGGGCATCCGCTCGGCTGGAATGGCACCGCGTGCCGCTGCCCCTTCCCAAAGCAGTGGTCCATGGGGTAATGCAGGCGGTAACAGCAATGGCGGTTCGGGTTTTCGCGGACCGTGGTCATAAATAAAGTTGAACAGTGTGAACGATAAAAAGCCCGCGCCAAAGCGTGGAAATAAAAAGCCGCAAACGAATAACAGCGCCGCAGACCTGCGCCCCGGTCTGGCGGCGCGTTTGTGTGCTGCACGCCTTCTCGGTGCGGTGATCGAAAAGAACACCTCGCTCGACGGCCTGACCGACAATACGCACGGCCATCCGCAATATCTGGCGCTGGAGCCGCGCGACCGCGCGCTGGTTCGCGCCATTCTCGGCTCTGCGCTCCGCAATCGCGGCAGCATCGAACGCGCCATCAACAAGCGGCTCGACCGGCCATTGCCGGAAAATGCCCTAGCGTTGAAACATCTTCTGCATGTCGCCATCGCCCAGATTTTCTATCTGAACCTGCCCGATCATTCGGCGGTCGATCTTGCGGTGGAAGCGGCGAACAATGATCCGCGCAATCGCAAATATGCTGGTCTCGTCAATGCGCTGCTGCGTCGACTTTCGCGTAACAAGGAACGTGCTCTCGCCCACACGCTTGAGCCCGAAACCAACGTGCCGGAGTGGTTTGCCAAAAGCATCACCGACGCCTATGGCGCGGAAAAAGCAGCAGCCATTCTTGCCATGCATGCCTATGAGCCGCCGATCGATTTCACCGTCAAGGGTGACGCAAAGGCATGGGCCGAAAAGCTCGGTGGTGTCGCGCTGCCCAACGGTTCGGTGCGCCTGCAAACGGTCGAAGGCAATCTTACCGACCTGCCCGGCTTTGCCGAGGGGGACTGGTGGGTGCAGGATGTGGCCGCGAGCCTGCCTGCACGCCTGATGGGTGATATCAAGGGCAAACGGGTTGCCGACCTGTGCGCTGCCCCTGGCGGCAAGACGGCGCAGCTCATACTTCAGGGCGCCGACGTGACCGCGCTCGACCTTTCCGAAAACCGGCTGAAGCGCCTGCGCGGCAATCTGGAACGTCTCGGTTTCGAGGCGAAGACCGTTGCCACCAATCTGATGGATTTCCAGCCGGAGGAACTGTTCGACGCCGTGCTTCTGGATGCGCCCTGCTCTTCCACCGGCACTGTGCGCCGTCATCCAGACGTGCCTTGGACCAAGACGCCGCAGGACATAGCAAAGCTTGCCGAACTTCAGGGCAAACTTTTGGCGCACACGGCTACTCTGGTCAAACCCGGCGGCGTAATCGTCTTTTCCAATTGTTCGCTGCACCCGCTCGAAGGCGAGGAAATGGCGCGCAAGGCAGCGGAAAATCTGTTGCTGGAACCTTTCCCGATCACGGAGCAGGATTTCCCCAGTCTGAACGGGCTTCTGGAAGGACTGGTCACAGCAGAAGGCTTTCTGCGATCCACCCCGGCAGACCTGCCGCCGGATCGTTTTGAAGGCAATCCGCACATGGCTGGCATGGACGGTTTCTTCGCGGCCCGCTTCAAGCGCCGGGCCTGAGACCGGATATAAGCAAACAAATCGTATAATTTGCCATAACGGGTCGCGATACCCGTTATGGTTAACGCTCGATTCACCATTTCTGTACAATTGTATCAAAGGAACTGGCTGTTCGATCTGGCCAAACAATAATGACAAACGATACGGAGAAAGACCGGGTGGCAGTCGCCCTCAGCGAAACCCCACATCTTTGGGGATTGGCCGTTGCACAGGCTTGGCGCAAGTTCAGCCGCCGTCTGCGCATGGGGCCGCTTTATCGCTGGCGCTTCACCGGCTTCACCCCGGATCGTATCCTGATCGCTCCGCCCGACCTGCGCGTTGCCGACGCGCAATTGGCACAGGAATTCTATCACGGCCGTTTTGCGCTGGCCGGTCGTCTGGTCGAAACCGGCGGATTGTCGCCTTTCGCCGTCGAACCGCCGACGCCGGAATGGGAAGCAGCGCTTCAGAGTTTCGGCTGGCTCCGTCATCTGAAAAGTGCCAATAGCGAACTGGCAACCGCTAATGCGCGCGCGCTCGTCGATGACTGGATGCGCATGTTCGGCAAGCGGATCGGCGGCATCGCCTGGTCACCGGAAGTCACTGCCCAACGCATCATCGCCTGGCTTCAGCATTCAAACCTTATTCTGTCAGGCGCCGAACTTCCCGCCTATCGCCGCTTCATGCGCTCGCTCGCCATGCAGGTGCGTTATCTGCGCACCGTTGCCGCCGCCATGGATGATGGCGAGGAACGGTTGCGCGCCCGTATCGCGTTGGCATTCGCCGCTCTGGCTCTGCCTGTTTCGCCACCGACGGCACGCGCCGCCCGGCGCAATCTGGAGTACGAGCTGAAACGCCAGATTCTGCCCGATGGCGGACATATCTCGCGCAATCCCGTTACAGTTCTGGAACTGCTGGCCGATCTTCTGCCGCTCCGCCAGACCTATGCCAATGGCACGGAAGCCCCGCCCAAGGCGCTGATCGAAGCCGTCGAGCGCATGTTGCCGGCCCTGCGCTTCTTCCGCCATCAGGATGGCAGCCTTGCGCTTTTCAACGGCGTCGGCCCGACCATGCCGGAACGCATCATCTCGGTTCTCAGGCATGACGAGACCGCTGGATCGCCGCTGACCCATGCGCCCTATTCCGGCTATGAACGGCTTTCGATGGGTTCGACCACCATCATCGCCGATACCGGACTGCCGCCGCCGGTCACAGCTTCGCGGGATGCCCATGCCGGTTGTCTCGCCTTCGAAATGTCCTCCGGGCGCCAGCGCTATATCGTCAATTCCGGTATTGACCGTTTCGGTCCGCCGGAATTTCGTCCATTAGGTCGTTCCACGGCTGCGCACTCCACGGCCACCATCAACGACACCTCATCGTGCCGCTTCAGCCTCAATGCGGGTCTCTCCAACATGATCGGCACGCCGATCATTGCAGGCCCGACCCGCGTGCAGCGTGACCGGATCGAGGAAATGGGGCGGCAGGGCTTTGTTGCCAGCCATGACGGCTATGCGCGCCTGTTCGGCATCTATCACGAACGTCGCCTTGTGCTGTCGCACAATGGCAGCGTCATTCAGGGGGCAGACCGCTTCTATCGCGGCGATGGCCGCCCGTTGAAGGCGAACGGACGCGACAATATCGCGGTGCGTTTCCATCTGCATCCGTCGGTCGATATTTCCTTCGATGAGAACGGATTGATCGTTCTGTCGGCGGATCGCGACGATACCTGGGTCTTCTCCTGTTTTGAAGTTGCGCCGCAACTGGAAGATTCGATCTTCTTTGCGGGCTTCCGCGGCCCCGTGACATCGAAGCAGATCGTGCTCTCCTTCCCGGCATCAGAATTGCCGGAAGTGAACTGGCAGTTCAGCCGCGTCGCACTCGGCAGTTACGTATAATCCGCTCTCAACCCCTCACCCTGGGGAGGCGCGGCAGCGCCGTCTCGAAGGGTCGAGGGTCAACGGGACCGAATGCGGGGCAAGAAATACCTCTTCACCGTTCTTTTCCGGCCTTTTGCGGTAGGATTCTCGGCGCGCCTGTGTTAGGGCGAGCCGTCCACTTTCCTGAACGCATCCGTTTCAGCAACGAAGAGACCAACTCCCTATGGCTGTCAGCTCCAAGCATATTCCCGCTCCCGATCTTCATCGGGTGCGCCGCGCCCTCCTTTCCGTTTCAGACAAAACCGGCCTGATCGATTTCGCCAAAGCGCTTCACGCGCAAGGTGTCGAAATCCTTTCGACCGGCGGCACCGCCAAGTCGATTGCCGCCGAAGGCATTCCGGTGAAGGATGTATCCGAAGTAACCGGCTTCCCGGAAATCATGGACGGACGCGTCAAGACGCTGCATCCGGCAGTCCATGGCGGCCTGCTCGCCGTGCGCAACGATCCGGAACACGTCGCGGCCATGGAAGAACACGGCATCGGCGGCATCGATCTTGCCGTCATCAATCTCTATCCGTTCGAGGAAGTCAGCTTCAAGGGCGGCGATTACGACACCACTGTCGAAAACATCGACATTGGTGGCCCCACGATGATCCGCGCTTCGGCCAAGAACCACGCCTATGTCGCCACGGTTGTCGATCCTGCCGACTATGCCGACGTCGTCGCTGAACTGGAAAAGTATGTGGGCTCCCTGCCGCTTGCCTTCCGCAAGAAGCTTGCCGCCAAGGCCTTCTCGCGCACGGCAGCCTATGACGCAGCCATTTCCAACTGGTTTGCCGAAGCGATCAACGAAGAAACTCCGGTCTATCGCTCGGTCGCAGGCAAGCTGCATTCCGTCATGCGCTACGGAGAAAACCCGCACCAGACGGCTGGCTTTTATCTCACTGGCGAGAAGCGCCCCGGTGTTGCCACAGCGACCCAGCTTCAGGGCAAGCAGCTCTCCTACAACAACATCAACGACACTGATGCGGCTTTCGAACTCGTCGCAGAATTCGATCCTGCCCGCACCGCAGCCGTCGCCATCATCAAGCACGCCAATCCTTGCGGCGTTGCAGAAGCAGCCACCATCAAGGAAGCTTATTTAAAGGCACTCGCCTGCGATCCGGTTTCGGCGTTCGGCGGTATTGTTGCGCTCAATAAAACGCTCGATGAGGAAGCCGCTGAAGAGATCGTAAAGATCTTCACCGAAGTCATTATCGCTCCGGATGCCACCGAAGGTGCACAGGCCATCGTTGCTGCCAAGAAGAACCTCCGTCTGCTCGTCACCGGCGGCCTACCGGACCCGCGCGCCAAGGGCATTGCCGCCAAGACAGTTGCCGGTGGTTTGCTGGTCCAGTCGCGCGACAATGGTGTGGTCGACGATCTCGATCTCAAGGTCGTCACCAAACGTGCGCCGACCGAAGCCGAACTCAACGATATGAAATTCGCCTTCCGCGTCGGCAAGCATGTGAAGTCGAACGCCATCGTCTATGTGAAGGACGGTGCAACGGTCGGCATCGGTGCAGGCCAGATGAGCCGCGTGGATTCAGCCCGCATCGCAGCCCGCAAGGCTGAAGACGCAGCAGAAGCCGCCGGTCTTGCAGAACCGCTCACCAAGGGCTGCGTGGTCGCTTCCGACGCGTTCTTCCCGTTTGCCGACGGTCTGCTTTCCGCCGTTCAGGCCGGTGCAACCGCGGTCATCCAGCCGGGAGGTTCCATGCGGGACGATGAAGTGATCGCCGCTGCCGACGAACATGGCATCGCCATGGTCATGACGGGGATGCGTCACTTCCGCCATTAGAGCTTTTACGCATTATCCTGCGCAAAACCGCTCCGCACTTTTGCTGGAAATGCTCTACCCCCCTTATAACAAGTATTTATTGAGGCCCCGGAACCAACCATTCCGGGGCCTCGTTTTCATTGAGTTTCACATTGTTTCGTTTAAATTCGCTTTCAACATCGACCGGATCAACGGAGGAGCCCGCCCATGACGCAGTTTATCGGTTCCATCGACCAGGGAACCACGAGTTCGCGTTTCATCATTTTCGACAAGCAGGGCGATATCGTCGCGAGTGACCAGCGCGAACATGAGCAGATTTATCCGAAGGCGGGCTGGGTCGAACACAATCCGATAGAAATCTGGCGCAACACACAGCACGTCATTGCCGCAGCACTCAAAAAAGCAAAACTGAAGGCAAGTGATATCGCTTCCGTCGGCATCACCAACCAGCGCGAAACCACACTGCTCTGGGACAGGAAAACCGGTGCGCCGCTCTATAATGCAATCATCTGGATGGATACGCGCACCGACGAACTTGTTTCCCGGTACACGAAGGACGTCGGCGCAGACCAGCTTCGTGCCAAGACCGGCCTGCCGATCTCGACCTATTTCTCCGGGCTCAAGCTGCGCTGGATACTCGACAATGTTCCGGGTGCGCGTGAAAAGGCCGAAGCCGGAGACGCACTTTTCGGCACAATCGACACATGGCTGGTCTGGAACCTGACTGGCGGCACCGATGGCGGCATCCACATCACCGATTTGACCAATGCTTCCCGCACCCAGCTGATGGATCTTTCGACGCTGCAATGGGATGAAGACATACTTCGTCTTTTCGATATTCCGTCAGCCTGCTTGCCGGAAATCCGCTCTTCAAGCGAGGTCTATGGCGAGATCACCCTGCCCTCCCTTTCCGGTGTAAAACTTGCGGGCATTCTGGGCGACCAGCAGGCAGCGCTCTTCGGTCAGGCATGTCTGGAACCGGGCGAAGCCAAGAACACCTATGGCACGGGCTGCTTCATGCTGATGAACACCGGCGAGAAATTGGTGCCCTCCAATTACGGCCTGCTGACCACGGTTGCCTACAAGCTCGACGGTGCCAAACCGGTTTATGCACTGGAAGGCTCCATCGCCATTACCGGCGCCCTGGTGCAATGGCTGCGCGACAACCTCGGCATCATCAAGAACAGCAGCGACATCGAAACACTGGCGCGCACCGTGGAGGACAATGGCGACGTCTATTTTGTTCCAGCCTTTTCCGGCCTCTTTGCACCGCATTGGCAGGATTCAGCGCGCGGTATCATTGCTGGCCTCACCCGCTTCGCCAACAAGGGGCACATTGCCCGGGCGGCCCTGGAAGCGAGCGCCTATCAGGTGCGCGAAGTGCTTGATGCGATGGTGAAGGATTCAGGCGTCGAAATCACCGAGTTGCGCGCCGATGGCGGCATGACCATCAATGAACTGCTCATGCAGTTCCAGTCCGACATTCTGGATGTGCCGGTTGTGCGCCCGAAAATCATAGAGACGACGGCACTGGGCGCTGCCTACGCGGCGGGGCTCGCCGTCGGCTACTGGAAATCGACGAAGGACATTGTGGAGAACTGGCAGGTGGGCCATCGCTGGCATCCGCGAATGTCGGCTGAGGAAAGCACGCGCCTGTTCAATGCGTGGGAAAAGGCCGTGCAGCGTTCGCTAGGCTGGATTGAATAGAAGTCTCGCCCCGGCCCGTCACGACGGGCTGGTTGCAGCCAGCTTGTCAGCCGGATAAGGCGTCACTGCAATCAGCACCAGACCGACCGCAAAGAATATGACCAGCACCGACATGCCCAGCGCCGCCGATCCGCTCAGCGCCGTGATGGTGGCAACCAGAAACGGTCCAAGGAAGCTGGTCGCGCGCCCGGCGAGCGCATAGATGCCGAAATAGCGGCCCGATTCCTCCGGCTTGATGCTGCGGGCAAACCATGAACGCGACGAGGCCTGAACCGGACCGAAGGCCGCACCAATCATCAGACCGCAAATCAGATAGGCGTGTTCTGCCGCGCTGGAGAACAGTCCTTGTGTTGTGGGAGATGCGAAAGGCATCAGGCCGAACAAAGTGTAATCGCGTCCGGTCGAGACAATGCCTATAGAAGCAAGCAGCAACAGCACCAGCGAAAAGATCACGACAGCCTTGGAACCAATCCGTGTATCGACGCGGCTTGCGACCAGACAACTGAAAATCGCCATGACATTCATCACCATGCCGAAAAGCCCGATCTCGGTGATCGTCCAGCTGAACAAGGCTGCCGCATAACCCGCACCGAGCGCCAGCGTAGCATTGACGCCATCCTGATAAATCATGCGCGCCACAAGGAAGCGGACAAGTCCCGACCGTTTGCGCGCCTCGGTGAGCGTAACCTTCAATTCTGCAAAGCCAGAGCGCAACGCCTTGCGCAGAGGCTCGCCACGTTCCGCGTCCGGCGTGAACAAAAACATTGGCAGGATGAAAACGAAATACCACAGGGCAGCCAGCGGTCCGGTAATGCGCGCATCCTCCCCCAGTACGGGATCGAGACCGAACAGGGGCTTCATGCCGATGATCGTTGTGCCTGTTTCAGGCGAGGCCGCCAGACATAGCACCACGAAAATGAGTACGATCATGCCGCCCAGATAGCCGAGCCCCCAGGCGATGTTGGAGACACGCCCGATATCGTTGCTCGGCACCAGACGCGGCATCATGGAATCATTGAAGACGATGGAAAATTCGGCAGCCACCATGGCCATAGAAAACGCACACAGTACCCAGAACAGGTTCGCACCCGGAACGGCGAACCACAGCAGGCAGAGGCCTATAATCTTCAGCACGGCGAAGAAAGCGATCCAGGGCTTACGCGCGCCTGTCCGGTCGGCCACCGCTCCCAGGATCGGTGAAAGCACAGCAATGAGAAAACCGGCAGCGGCAAAGCCATAACCCCAAGCCACCTGGCCGGCTTCAGGATTTTCTGCCATGCGCGAGATGAAATAAGGCCCGAAGATGAACGTGGTCACAACGGTAAAAAAGGGCTGCGCCGCCCAGTCAAAAAATATCCAGCCCCAGATGCCACGCCGCGAGGCATAGCTGCGGGCAGCCGCAACCTGATCGCTCAATTGCTCTTTCCTTCCCCCCGGGCAAGAAGTTGGCCCAACCATTGACCGGCCAGTCGGTCGGAAGCCTCTCCTTTATCAGCCGCACCTTATAACCCGAAACTCGGCTTCAAAAGAAACAAAAAGGGCGACCGAAGCCGCCCTTTTGCAAGTTTATGTCGTTGTTTTCTATTGCGCCAGATCGGACATCAGGCCCGCTGCAACCGCCAGTCGCGAGACCGTCAGGTCACCACCTTCCGTCAGCGCCACCATGCGGTTCTTCACCTGCTCGATGCGCGCGCCATCGGCTGCAAACCAGGCTGCTGCCGGGTCCTTATCCTTGGCAAAACGCTTGAGCGCCGCAATGGTGATACCGCGTGCGGCCTGCGTGATCGTATCGCTTGCTCGTGACAGAGCAAGCCCGTCATAATAGTCCGTGACGGGGATGGAGCGCGCGGCTTCCTCGATGCGTCCGATGCGGAAGGCTTCCGAAACACCGAAATAGGTCTTGGCGGTTACCACCCGGTCGGCATCGGCCAGATGCGCGATCAGCGCGATGTCCGGCATGATGCCTGCAAGCTGCAGATTGGCAAGACGCTGGGCCAGCTTTTCCGGTGCACCCTTTTCCACGAAAGCAGCCTTGTCGGCCTGCAGCGTGCTCTTCAGGTATTCCGGCATCAGACCGTCGAAACGCGGTTCCAGCTCGGCACGTGCCCTGGTGATCGTGTCCACCAGTTCCGTCAGATTGGCGCGTGTCGTATCGTTGCGCAGCACCCAAGCCGTCGTCGCCTGCAACATTTCGCCGACGAGATGATAGAACTGGTTCTGCACATCGCCCGGCACCTTGCTGTCGAGTGCATCAATGGCATCATAGATCGTGTCGATATCGAAGCCGTCACGCACCGCCACATAGGCGCGGACGATATCGGCAGGCGACTTGCCGGTCGTATCGGCCAGACGGCTGATGAAGGTGATACCGCCGCGGTTGATGACATCGTTTGCCAGCAAAGTAGCGACGATTTCACGGCGCAAACGATGGCCGGAGATTTCCTCGGCATAAGTCTTGGTCATGCGCTTCGGGAAATAGCCGAACAGCAGCGACTGAAAGTAAGGCTCATCCGGAAGCTGGCTTGCCACCAGATCATCCGAAAGCGACAGCTTGGCATAAGCAAGCAGAACCGCCAGTTCCGGACGCGTCAGCGGCTGACCCGCTTTCTGGCGTTCGGCCAGAAGCGCATCGGATGGCAGATACTCGACCTTGCGATCAAGAAGCTTGCGATTTTCGAGTTCCGCCATGAACCGCGCCTGATAAGGCAGCTCTGCCAGACCCTGCCTTTCGCTGAGCGAAAGCGCCAGCGGCTGCAGATAGTTGTTGCGCAGAACCAGTTCGGACACACCATCGGTCATGCTGACCAGAAGCTTGTTGCGTGCCGGGCGCTTGAGATTGCCCGAACGCATGGCGGCGGCCAGAGCGATCTTGATGTTGACCTCGACGTCCGAGCAGTTGACGCCTGCCGAATTGTCGATGGCGTCCGTATTACCGCGACCGCCTGCCAGCGCATATTCGATACGCCCGCGCTGCGTTACGCCAAGATTTGCACCTTCGCCGATCACCCGCGCACCAACTTCCGCGCCAATGATGCGGATCGCATCATTGGCGCGGTCACCTACCTGCGCATCCGTTTCGGCAGACGAGCGGATATAGGTGCCGATACCGCCGAACCAGAGGAGATCGACCTTCGATTTCAAAATCGCAGTCATGATTTCCTGCGGCGTGCCGGAGGTCTTTCCAAGGCCGATGGCTGCAGCAGCCTCCGGCGAGAGCGTGATCGTCTTCTGGCTGCGGCTATAGATGCCGCCACCAGCCGAAAGCTTGGAACGGTCATAATCCTGCCAGCTCGAACGCGGCAGTTCAAACAGACGCTTGCGCTCGGCAAAGCCGTCGGCTGGAACCGGGTTCGGATCGATGAAAATATCGCGATGGTCGAACGCAGCCACCAGCTTGATCTGTTCGGAAAGCAGCATGCCGTTGCCGAACACATCGCCCGACATATCGCCCACACCGGCAACCGTGAAAGGCTCGGTCTGGATATCCGTGTCGAATTCGCGGAAATGCCGCTTCACGGCTTCCCATGCGCCGCGCGCGGTAATGCCCATGCCCTTGTGGTCATAACCGGCGGAACCGCCGGATGCGAAGGCATCGTCCAGCCAGAAATCATGTGCCTGGCTGATGGCATTGGCCGTATCGGAGAAGGTGGCCGTGCCCTTGTCGGCAGCAACGACGAAATAAGGATCGTCATTGTCATGGCGCACGACTTCCGCCGGCGGCACGACATGATTGTCCTCGATATTGTCGGTAACCGACAGAAGTGTGGAGATGAACACCTTGTAGGCATCACGACCAGCTTCGAACACGGCATTGCGATCGCCGCCAACCGGCAGACGCTTCGGATAGAAGCCGCCCTTGGCGCCAACCGGCACGATCACCGCATTCTTGACCTGCTGTGC
Source organism: Brucella cytisi (assembly GCF_038433355.1). NCBI lineage: Bacteria > Pseudomonadati > Pseudomonadota > Alphaproteobacteria > Hyphomicrobiales > Brucellaceae > Brucella > Brucella cytisi. Next base: position 40,768 of record NZ_JBCAUP010000019.1, on the reverse strand, counting down.
CTTCACGAGGCCCAGCACTTCGGTACGATAATCCTGTGCGCGGTCCGACCAGCGCAGACCACCGCGGGCGACAGCGCCGAAGCGCAGATGCACGCCTTCCACTTCCGGCCCATAAACGAAGATTTCGCGATAAGGGCGCGGGTCCGGCAAGCCTTCGACCAGACGCGGATTGAGCTTGAAGGCAAAGGTGACACGCGGCTTGCCGTCGGCACCCGGCTGATAGGCATTGGTGCGCAGCGTCGCTTCGATCAGATTGCGGAAACGGCGCAAAATCTGGTCGTCGTCGATGCTCGGCACGCCAAGCAATGCGGTCTCGATGGCATCGACCAGCTTCTTTTCAGCCGCATCACGGCGCTTGGCCGATGGGTTGAAGCGCAGATCGAACAGCGAATAGAGATCGCTGGCGATTTCCGGATAACGGTTCAGTGCGGCCGCGATGAAGCCCTGCGAATAGGCAATGCCTGCCTGTTGCAGATAACGACCATAGGAACGCAGGATCATGATCTGGCGTGCCGTCAGGCGTGCGGTCTGCACCAGCGCGTTGTAACCGTCATTGTCAGCCAGACCGTCCCAGACATTGCGGAACACATCTTCCAGCATCTCGCCATCGTCGGAAAGATCGACGGGAGCGCCATAGGCGTTCACGAGCTGCATGTCGTGCACGTAAACGGCAGCGCCGTCCTTGCCAGCATGCGGCAGGTCGATGGTCTGCTCGCTGACGACACGGAAGCCCATATTTTCCAGAAGCGGCACACGCTGCGACAACACAACCGGCGCACCGTGATGATAAAGCTTCAGCGAAACCGCATCAGGACCATCAGTGCGATAACGATAGAAGTCTACGAAAAGCGGAGCCTCTGCGCTGAGGCCAGCGATACGTTCCGCATCGACCAGCGCTTCCGGCGCCGTGAAGATTTCGCGATAGGATGGCGGGAAGCTTGCAGCAAGCGCGACGGTCTTTGCGTCTGCACTGTCAGAGCTTTCACGAACCGCATCGTCCCATGTGCGGACAATGGCGCGCACTTCGGCTTCCAGCGCTTCGCGATCCACATGCGGTGTGGAGCGCTCATGACGGCGGATGACGAACTGAACGCGCGTCAGGCCGTTCTGCAGGAAGACCGGGTGGAATTCGAAACTGTCACCGCCATAGATATCAACGAGATAGTGCCCGATCTTCTCGCGCACGACCGAGTCGTAACGGTCACGCGGGATATAGACCAGCACGGTCGCAAAACGGCCAAAGCGATCGAGACGCGGAACAGCGCGCACGCGCGGGCGTTCGCCGAGCGCAAGGATCAGCTCGGCATTGGCCGTCAGGCTTTCCACATCAATCTGGAAAAGCTCGTCGCGCGGATATTCTTCCAGCACGTTGATGAGCGCCTTGCCCGAATGGTCCTCGCGGTTGAACCCGAGATGCTTGATGACGGCATCGGCCTTGGAGCGAATGAACGGAATGCCTGCAACCGAACTCGTATAGGCAACCGAGGTGAAGAGACCGACCAGGCGCAGTTCGCCGATGGCCTCGCCCTTCTCACCGAATATCTTCACGCCGACATAATCGAGATAGGAGCGGCGATGCACCAGCGAAAGCGAATTCGCCTTGGTCACGATCAGCGGCTCGTTGCTGTCGAGGAATTCCGTTACCTCACGCGGCGTCACCGTGTCGTCGTCATCCTTGCGCAGGACGCGGACTTCATTGTCGTTGAGAATGCCGAGCGTTTCCTTGACCGGAACCAGTTCGCGCTTGTCGCCCTTGCCTTTGAAGGTGAGTTCGCGAAGTCCGAGGAAGATAAAACGATCGTCGCGCAACCATTCCAGAAATGCGATGGCCTCCGGCATGGCCGGATCACTCGTCATGTCATAAACGCGCTTGTAATCGGCGATAGCGCCATCGAGGCGCTTCAACATCGGCTTCCAGTCGCTGACAGCAGCACGAACCTGTCCGAGCGCGCGCTTGATGGCGGCAGTCAGATTGGCCTTGACCTGTTTGTCGAGGGCTGGAAGATGAATCTGTACCAGGCTGACGCGCTCGACGCCCTTGGCAGGCGCGAGCTGCGATGCTTCGCCCAGAATGACCAGCTCGTCCTTTTCGCGCGCAATGTCCAGAACCGGATGCACGACCATGAAAATCTGGCTGACATGATCATTCAGCTCACCCATGATGGAGTCGAGCAGGAACGGCATATTGTCGTTGACAATGGTGATGACGCTCACTGGTCGACCATGGCGCTCGATACCATTATCGACACTGATGATGCTCTTGCCCTTGCGGTAGGATTCGAGGGCGGCATAGCCGTGACGGGCTGAACTGTCGAGAGCGGCAGCATCGTAAGCGGCCAGATCTTCTGGCGGCGCCCATTCGAAGAGAAGCTGCGAGAAGGCCGTAAGCGCCTTCGACTTGCCTCCCTTCTTCTCCTCCTTGCTTGCCTTGGAACCTTTAACCTTGCTCGACCGATCCTGCTTTGCAGTCACGTCGGATACTCCTGTCATGATGGCAATGCGCGCCAAACTAGCAGATTAGGCATTGGTTTCGATGGCAATTCGTTGAAAATAACGAAAAATTTCCCGGAAAGTCAGAAAGACCGCATTTAATCCATTTAATTTGGAACAAAACTTCGAAAACTTCCCGCGAAATTTCGGAATATGCCAGCGGATTTCTCCGCGCGGCTCAAAAGTGCTGCCAAAAGGGTCAAGCAGCGGCCCTGCTTCGCCACATTTCCGACTAAAGTTGCAGATGATTCTGATAAATGAATCGGCCTGTCAGTGCCTGAATCAAGAAGCGTCAGGCCGTGGCGAAAACGTCATTTGCAGCCCGGCATGGCGACTTTTGGAACAGACACTCAGAGCTCGATCAGGTGATCGTCCAGCTCATTGATATTGTCCGGTCCTGCCGGAAAATGCTTTTCCAGCAGAACCCCGGCCTGACCGATAGCCAGTACGAAACCCTCGGTCATTTGTGCGCGGGAGGCGTGATGGATGAGCGTCGCGACGATTGCATTCCACTCGTCCTGTTCGACACGCGCATGGATGCCCGCATCGGCGATCACCTCGGCATAATGTTCGGCCATTGAGACAAAGAGCAGAATGCCGGTGCGGTGCTCCGTAATATGGACATTGCGCGCCAGAAACTGCTGCAGCGCATTGAGATGGGCGCGCTTGTAACGGATGCGGCGCGGCACCAGCAACATGCGAATGGCCGGAAAGAACCAGAGCACCAGCATCGCAGTCAGGAACGCCGCCAGCACCGCAAGTCCGAACATAGGCAGGCGGATATCGAACCAGTACCAATGGGCGAGAAAAGCCGCGATCACCGAAGCGATGAGGATGCCGCAAGTCGCAACAAAGCCCGCCGCAAAGAAATAGTCATCGCTCGAGCGCGCCAGAACGGCATAGATTTCGCCGCTGGTTTCTGCTTCCGCCTTGCGGATGGCCTCGGCAATACGGGCATGGTCCTCGGCGCCAATCAGCGTGTGATGCTTCATCGTTGCGTCTCCCTACCAGCTACCCGAGGCGCCACCGCCACCGGATGAACCGCCACCACCGGAGAAACCACCGCCTCCCCCGCCGGACGACCAGCCACCGCCGCCGCCCCAGCTGCCACCACCCCTACCGCCAGAGCTGCCGCCGCGATTGTTGTAATCCACGACCATGCCGAGCCACTGATATTTGCCCGGCCCGATCTTGCGTCCTAAAACCGGCGTCAGGATCGCCATGCCGAAGCCGCCGAAGAAGATCAGGCACCAGAAGGCGATGAAGACGACAAAGACCCAGTCGACATCATCCGAACTCGACTGCACATTGCGCTTGGCCCGCGCTTCAAGCTCGGCGGCATCGCCGGAAAGCACCGAAAGAATACCATCAACACCCTGTACGATGCCGTTCGAGTAATTGCCGGTACGGAATTCGGGAATGATAGTGCCATTGATGATGACGCTTGAAAGCGCATCGGTCATGACACCTTCGAGACCATAGCCGACCTCGATCCGCACCTTACGGTCATTGGGCGCAACCACCAGCAATATGCCGTTGTTTTCCTGTTTCTGCCCCAGCGCCCAGGCACGGAACAGACGGTTGGAATAGGTTTCGATGTCTTCGCCGTTGAGGCTCGGGACCGTCACCACGACCACCTGATCCGATGACTTCGCTTCAAAATCGGCAAGCTTCTGGGTCAGTTGCTGGCGCTCGGCGGGGTCGATGATCCCCGCCGCATCCACCACACGACCGGTCAAGGCCTGTGCAGGCGTCGACGCGTCTTGTGCAAGGGCCACCGTGTGCAGCGTCAGCGCTGCGCAAAACAGCAGGAAAGCGAGCGCAAGGAGATGTCGCGGCCAGCCCAACCAGCCAAGACCGCGACGATCACGCGAGAGTGCTGCACTCGCCCCGAAACGCATCATGAAACGCGCCGTCAGTTGAAGTTGACTTTGGGCGCGGCCTGACTGCCTGCATCGGCACTGAAGCTCTGCATCGGCTGTGCATCGCGATACCAGATCCACGTCCAGATCATCGTCGGCATGGTGCGCAGCGCCGTGTTGTAGACGCGAACCGCCTCGATATAGTCGCGACGTGCGACGGCGATGCGGTTTTCAGTACCTTCGAGCTGCGACTGCAATGCAAGGAAATTCTGGTTGGCTTTCAGGTCCGGATAGCGCTCGACCACCACCATCAGGCGCGACAGTGCGCTTGTCAGATTGGCCTGATTATCCTGGAACTGCTTGAAGAGTTCCGGATTGTTGAGCGTTTCCGGCGTGATCTGCACCTGCGTCGCCTTGGCGCGCGCTTCGATCACAGCCTGCAAGGTTTCCTGTTCGTGAGCAGCATAGCCTTTCACGGTCTCGACCAGATTGGGCACGAGATCGGCGCGGCGCTGGTACTGGTTCTGCACCTCGCCCCAGGCAGCCTTCGCCTTTTCCTCATTGGTCGGGATCGTGTTGAAACCGCATGCCGATAGCAGCGGAACCAGAACAGCGAGACCAAGAGCGATGAAAATACGGCGAAAAGAGAAAGAAGTGGCAACCGTCGCAGCCGACATGGACTTCTCCTGAAAAGAGCGCTTTGCCAAGCGCCGGGGAAACAAATTCATCACCCGCATATGTGCGTTCACGCAAATGCGAGCCGTCAAATCAACAAGATAACGCAATTTCGCGCATCGTCCAGCCTGATTGCGGCGCATGCACAACAGTCAAAGAAAACCGCCCGCGTACGGCGCCGCAGCGAGGTCTTTCCCGAATGGATTTCACCTTATGAATATGTTGACTCAGTCAACACAATAGATATTGATAATGTCAACATAGGGAGACGCCGCGCCGGGCGTAAGCAGACATGACGCAAGTAGACAATCTCGACGACATCAGCGCATTGCGGGCGTTCAACCGTGTCTATACGCGCCGTCTCGGCCTGCTGAACGCCCATCTGGACAAGAGCCCGTTCACGCTGACCGAGGCGCGTATCCTCTACGAGATCGCACATCGCACAGCACCTGCGGCGTCAGACATCATGCGAGCGCTCGGGCTCGACCGCGGCCAGCTGAGCAGAACACTGAAACGCTTCACCGAACGTGGGTTGATCGAGACGTCAGAGCATCCCGACGGAGGCCGCAGCCGTCCCATCCAACTGACCGATGCCGGTCGCAAGACATTCGGCGCACTGGAACGTAACACCTGCGACGCTGTTGGCGAACTTCTCGACGGACTGCAGCCGGATCAGCGCAGAAATCTGCTGGCAGCAGCGGGTACGATCAAGCGCTTATTTGATGACGAGCACCCCAAGGATTTGCAGCTGCGCAATCTGCGGGCTGGTGATCTGGGGTGGATCATTCACCGGCAGGCAGTGCTCTATACGGACGAGTATGGCTGGAGCAGCGACTATGAGGCACTCGTTGCCCGCATTCTTGCCGATTTCTCTGAAGCCTTCGATCCCGCCCACGACGCGGCATGGGTAGCTGAACTCGACGGTCGTGTGGTTGGATCGGTGTTTCTGGTCAAGGGGGACCAGCCAAAGCTTGGCAAATTGCGCCTGCTCTATGTCGAACCGGATGCGCGCGGGGCCGGTGTCGGTGCAAAGCTCGTGAACGCCTGTATCGAACGCGCGCGCACTGTCGGCGATGAGCGCATCACTCTATGGACGAACAGTGTTCTCACGGCAGCACGGCGTCTTTACGAACGCGCCGGATTCCGGCTCATTGATGAAGCACCGCACCATTCCTTCGGCGCGGATCTCACCGGCCAGACATGGGAGCTGGACCTGAGGTAAGGCTCGACCGGCAACATCTTAGCCAGCCCATAAGACCAGCCCATAAGAAAAGCGGCGGATTGCTCCGCCGCTTTCTCAAAATGCAAGCTGCGCGAAGATTATTCGCTTGCAGCTTCTTCAGCCGGAGCAGCAGCGGCTGCGGCAGCTTCAGCGGCCTTTGCGGCAGCTTCTTCTTCAGCCTGCTTGGCCATGGCCAGACGTTCCTGAGCCTTCTTGCCCGGCTCACCCTTGGTCGGGTTGCTGCGGGTCGGACGCTTTGCAAGACCAGCCTGGTCGAGGAAGCGCAGAACGCGGTCGGTCGGCTGTGCGCCCTGTGCAATCCAATGCTGGATGCGGTCGGCATCGAGCTTCACGCGTTCAGCGTCCTTGGCCAGCATCGGGTTCCATGCACCAACGGTTTCGATGAAGCGACCGTCGCGCGGGCTGCGGACGTCGGCAACAACGATGTGGTAGTAAGGACGCTTCTTGGAGCCAGCGCGGGCCAAACGAATCTTCAGAGACATTTTTTCTTTCCTTTAGACAATTGCTTCGCCCGAGGGTTGGTCTGGGCAAAACGGGTTAAACCGTAGCTACGGTTGTTGTTTTGACGCGCATCTTACCCGAAAACCGTTTCACACTTTTCGGGATGCGCTTTACTTTCCGCCGTGGTTTGCGGCGGCATGCTCATGATGCCGAATGACTTCCTTCACGATGAAGTTCAGGAATTTTTCGGCGAAATCGGGATCGAGGTGGGCATCGGTTGCCAGGGCGCGCAGACGTTCCACCTGACGCTTTTCGCGGGCCGGATCAGCCGGTGCGAGGCCACGTTCGGCCTTGAGTACACCGACAGCCTTGGTGCAGCGAAAACGTTCGGCCAGCATGTGGATCAGCGCAGCATCGATATTATCGATGGAGGCGCGCAGTGCCAGAAGTTCAGCCGGTGCAGTGTTCTGTTCGTCGCTCATGATGCTCACTTCTTCTTCGGCAGACCTGGAAGGCCGCCACCAAGACCGGGAAGTTTCGGTCCACCCAAGCCCGGAAGACCACCGCCCGGAAGGCCCGGCAAACCGCCGCCTTTCGTCAGACCGGCTGCTTCCGCCTGCTTGGCAAGCGCTTCAAGCTGCTTGGGGTCCATCTTCGAGAGATCAGGCATGCCACCAAGGCCGCCCATTCCGCCACCGAGACCACCAAGGCCCATCTTGTTGGCAAGGCCGCCCATCATCTGCTTCATCATTCCGCCCTTGCCCTTGCCCATGACTTTCATCATGTCGGCCATCTGGCGTTGCATCTTGAGAAGCTTATTGATGTCGGCAGCAGTCGTGCCGGAACCCTTGGCAATGCGCTGCTTGCGGCTGTGCTTGAGAAGGTCGGGATTAGCGCGCTCGGCCTTGGTCATCGAGCCGATGATGGCGAGCTGGCGGTCGAACACCTTGTCGTCGAGACCGGCTGCTGCTGCCTTGTCCTTCATTCCGCCCATGCCGGGCATCATGCCCATGATGCTGCCCATGCCGCCAAGCTTTTTCATCTGGCCCAGCTGATCGGCAAGATCATTGAGATCGAACTTGCCCGACTGCATCTTCTTGGCCATCGCCGCGGCTTTTTCCGCGTCGATGTTTTCGGCAGCTTTTTCCACGAGCGAAACAATGTCGCCCATGCCGAGAATACGGTCGGCGATACGCTTCGGATAGAATTCCTCAAGCGCATCCATCTTTTCGCCGGTGGCGATCAGCTTGATCGGCTTGCCGGTGATGGCACGCATCGAAAGCGCTGCACCGCCACGGCCATCGCCATCCATACGGGTGAGAACGATACCCGTAATGCCAACGCGCTCGTCGAAATTGCGCGCCAGATTGACGGCATCCTGACCGGTCAGGCTGTCGGCGACGAGCAGGATTTCGTGCGGATTGGCGGCCTTGCGGATATCCGCCATTTCCACCATCAGCGGCTCGTCAATATGCGTGCGGCCTGCGGTATCGAGAATGACGACATCGTGTGCGCCGAGCTTTGCAGCCTGTACGGCGCGCTTGGCGATTTCGACTGGCGACTGGCCGGCGATGATCGGCAGCGTGTCGACGCTGGTCTGAATACCGAGCTGACGAAGCTGTTCCTGTGCGGCAGGACGGCGCGTATCGAGCGACGCCATCAGCACCTTCTTGCGCTGGCGCTCCGTCAAACGCTTGGCGATCTTGCCGGTGGTGGTCGTCTTGCCCGACCCCTGCAGACCGACCATCATGATGACGACAGGTGCAGGCGCGTTCAGGTCAATTGCGACACCTTCGGTGCCAAGCATCTCGATAAGCTCGTCATGGACGATCTTGACGACCATCTGGCCGGGCTTGATGCTTTTCAGAATCTCTGCGCCGACGGCCTTCTCACGAACGCGGTCGGTGAAGGAGCGAACCACTTCCAGCGAAACGTCAGCCTCGATCAGCGCGCGACGCACTTCGCGCAACGCCGCGGCCACATCGGCTTCAGAAAGAGCGCCGCGTCCGGTAAGGCCGTTCAGGATGGAGCCAAGACGCTCCTGAAGTGATTCAAACATCGAATTTCCTTTTAATCCAAGAAGAGGCATATGCTTCGTCAGGGATAAATCGTCCCGCTTATCTGCCAGTTCAAGAAGCAACCAAAGCGATACAGCACCCGAGGGCGCATCGCGCTGTCGGATGTGGACCTCCGGGATCGCTTTATACCAAATGGGTCCCGGTCGGTGGCTCGCGTTCTGAAGATCGCGGATAGATTGGAGCTGGCTTTAAGGTGATCAGCCCGCAATGTCAAGCAAAAGGCCTGAAACTCACTGAAACCGGCCCAGTTTGTTTTGGGCGCATCTTGTTCCGAAAACCGTTTCACACTTTTCGGGATGCGCTCCAATACAGGGCCGGTTTCGATTTTGTTTTACTGTGCGGCCACACCGGCAAGCGGATCGCCGATGCCCAGCACATAAAGGCCGATCATCAGCAGCGTTCCCGCCAGAACCACATAATAGATCGTGGGAATGATGGTCATGCGCAAGGTCGTGCCTTCACGTCCCAGCAAGCCGACCGTCGCGGAAGCTGCAACCACGTTGTGGATCGCGATCATGTTGCCAGCGGCAGCGCCCACTGACTGACCAGCGACCATCAGCGCACCGGAAATGCCAAGCCCTTCCGCCACGCCATACTGGAACTGGCTGAGCATGAGGTTCGACACCGTGTTGGACCCGGCGAGGAACGCACCCAGCGCACCCACGGACGGTGCGAAGAACGGATAGACATTCCCGACTTCCACCGCCACCCAGTCGGCAACCATCAGCGGCATGCTGATGAGTTCCTTGCCGTTGACGCCGGAATTGATCATGACGCGCACCATCGGCACGGTGAACAGAAGCACGAAGCCCGCACCCACCAGCGTCTTGGTGCTTTCACCGAAAGCCTTGGCGAACTGTCCGCCGTTCATCCGATGTAGGAAGAAGGTGATCACACAGACGATGACCAGAAGACCGCCCGGCAGGAAGAGCGGCGTGAAATCACCACCTATACCGGTTTCGCCCATGATGTCCTTGGCAACGAACGTGATCGACTTCAGCGCATTGCCAACCGACGGGAACGTACGGCTGACCACCAGAAAGATCGCCAGCAGAATGTAAGGGGTCCAGGCCAGAACAAGCGGGATTTTCTTCGAGGTCAGTTCATCGAGCTTGATCTGGACGGTGCCGACCCAGCCTGCAGGCCATTCCGAAGCGGGAGGGAAATCCCAGCTCTGCTTCGGCATCAGGAATCCGGCTCGTGCGGCAAACGTCGCCAGCGCAAGCCCGACGAGACCGCCGATCATGGACGGGAATTCAGCACCAAGGAAAACTGCGCTCAGCACATAAGGAATGGTAAACGAGAAGGCCGCAAACAGCGCGAAGGGCAGAATGGCAAGACCTTCCGTCCATGAGCGGTTGCGCCCAAAGAAGCGGGTCATGATGACCACAAGGAACAGCGGCATGAACGTGCCGCAGATGGCGTGCAGGATAGCCACTTCCGATGTGATGATATGGAAGAACTGTTCCCAGCTCGATCCGGTGCCCTGCAATTGCGCCGTCAGCGCCTCGCGATTGAGACCTGACTGGACACCGACGATAAGCGGCGTGCCGACAGCACCGAACGACACGGGCGTCGACTGGATGATCAATCCGAAAGTAACGGCGGCAAGTGCCGGAAAACCGACGGCCACCATCAGCGGCGCCACGACAGCAGCGGGCGTGCCGAAACCGGATGCGCCTTCGATAAACGAGCCGAACAGCCAGGCAATCAGGAACACCTGAATGCGGCGGTCAGGGCTGATCTGGGCAAAGCCGGAGCGGATCGCAGAAATGCCGCCAGAATATTTGAGTGTATTGAGAAGCAGAATCGCACCGAAAATAATCCAGAGCAGACCTGCAGTCTGGATCAGGCCCTGAATGGTCGAGGCAATGACCCGGTTGCCGCTCATGCCCCAGACCGCCATTGCGATCACGACAGTCAGCACATAGGTCACCGGCATCGCAATGCGGGCCTGAATACGAAATCCGACCAGCATCACGCCGGCTACGAGAATTGGCAGAAATGCAAATAATGCAAGAAATCCGTTCGACATGTGGCGTCCTCCCCGTCAATGTCACGAACTTTGAAAGTCAACTATGAAACTCTGGTAAATAAATTTTACCAGTAAGACCATAAGCAATAGGTATGAAAGCCACAGCTTCCAAGCGAAAAATTCCGATCAAGGTTTTGGGACCAACAAAAGCTTGCTGTTTTTGTGCAAAAATGCTTGAGACGCGGCATTTCGCACCTGCCTCGTCCCGCTTTGCCGTTGCCGCATGACATTTGGTGTAAGGAATGGCAAATTCGCGTTGAGGTCGAATCAACTCCAAAGGAGAAACGAATGGCATTGGTTGCCAAGGGCCGGTCTTGGACGGCAGCAGCAGTTCTTGCAGTGGGCATGATGACGGGAACAGGCATTGCCGAGGCAGCCCAGTGCGGCAATAATGCCGCCGGTTATAATGCCTGGCTCCAGCAGACGATGAAGGAAGCCGCTTCGCGTGGTATTGGCAAGGCCGCGATCGGTGCGCTTGGCAATACCAAATACGCGCAGGCCACTATCAATGCCGACCGCAACCAGAAGAGCTTCAAGCTCTCCTTCGAACAGTTCATGCAGAAGCGCGGCGCTGATACCATCATCAAGCGCGGCCGTGCGCAGAAGCAGCAGAACGCCGCTCTCTTCGCTGCGATCGAAAAGCGTTATGGCGTTCCAGCCGGCCCGCTGCTCGCGATCTGGGGTATGGAAACAGGCTTCGGCGCCTATCTCGGCAAGCAGCACACGCTGTCGGCTGTCGCGACGCTCGCCTATGACTGCCGCCGCAGCGATTATTTCACCGACCAGCTCTATGCAGCGCTCAAGCTGATCGACCGTCAGGACCTCAATCCGAATGCGGTTGGCGCCATGCATGGTGAAATCGGCCAGACGCAGTTCCTGCCGGTCAACGTCCTGAAATACGGCGTCGACGGCGACGGCAGCGGCCATATCGACATGGCCCGCTCCAAGGCGGATGCTCTCTATTCGACCGCGAACTTCCTTGTCGGCCATGGCTGGCAGCGCGGTGCAGGCTATCAGCCAGGCGAACCGAACTACGGTGCGATCCAGGGCTGGAATGCTGCACAGGTTTACCAGCGCGCCATCGCCGTCATGGGCAAGGCCATCGACGGCAAGTAAGAACTGAAGGCTGAGATCGCAATTTCGCTCTGAAATTGTCGTAGAAAAGCCTCATGCTTCACAGAATAGCCCCAAAGTTTGGGGCTATTTTCGTATGTTTTGATGCGAATTTTCGCGTTTGGAAGACAAAAACGTCAATCTTGGCTGGCCAAAATATGGCAAAACGGCCCCTCTCGATCTGAGAGAAGCCGTTTCAGGAAGCGTTTTTTAAATCTGGATCAGGCCGGGTCTGGCCGTTTGAAATCACCCGTCTGGTGATCCATCACCCACAGCTCGCCGGTCGAGATATCGAACCATGCACCGTGCAGAGTGAGCTTGCCCTTCTTCTCCAGAATATCGACGCAAGGGAATGTGCGCAGATTGTTGATGGAGTAGCGGATCGAGATACGTTCCAGCGCGGTCTGGCGCTCGCTCTGCGTCATGAGCTGATTGCCACTGATGGCTTCGGCTGCAGGCGCGATCAGGCTCATCCATTTGCCGATGAAGTCACCCGGCGAAAGCGGTGCGCTTTCGGTGTCGAGCGCAGCCTTGATGCCGCCGCAACGGCCATGGCCCATGACGACGATGTTCTTCACCTTGAGGCTCTGAACCGCAAATTCCAGTGCTGCCGAAGCAGCATGGTATTCGCCATCGGGCTCGTAAGGCGGAATGAGATTGGCAACATTGCGCAGGACGAAGATTTCGCCGGGCGCCGTGTTGAAGATGGTTTCGGGAGCCGCACGGGAGTCACAGCAAGCGATAACCAGCGTTTCCGGTGATTGTCCCTTGTCGGCCAAATGGCGATATCGTGAAGTTTCGTGGGCAAAATGCTCGCGCATGAAGGTTCGATAACCGGCGAGAAGTGAGTCTGGAAGATCAACCATATTTTTCCAATATCCCTATCGAAAACCGAGATCAATCGAAATGCACTGAACGGACTGCGTCCAATTGGACGCATGATCCCTTTCGCTTTCATGCAAGCTTCTCAAGCCCATATCGCCATGCGAAGACCAAAAGCATCGCGTTCTTCATGGTCGGGATGCGGGCGCGCTTCACCGCGCGCATGACGACCAGCCACGAGATACATGGCGCAGGCGTCAAGAAAGTCATCCTCCTTGGCACCGCGTGGAACGCGACCTTTCAAAAAATCCTCCGGCAATCCGCAGTGCTGCAACAAGGCCCGGCGCTCGGCCATTCCTTCCGGATTCACCCGGCTTTTGATCTTCTTCGGCAGGGACATGGCCTTCATGCCATTCAAAACCGCAAAAGCCAGTTCGGGATGCGATTCGATGATACGCTCGGCAAGCCGTAGATCGCAGCGCAAAAATTCATCGATCTCGCAGATCTTCGGGAAAAGCCCGAAAGCCTGCCGGGAAACCTTGCGTGGCGGGTCGGTGCGTTCCAGCGACAAAGAACAGCTCTCGCGATAATCTTCGGCATAGACAGCAGCACGCGGCGGAATGGAAAAAACACTCGATTGCCTTCCGGCAAGATGTGCTCGTGCGGCCCGCTCCGCCGAACGCCCGCCCTTTTCCGGCAGGCCGATCGGCATATCGACCGCAATGATCGCTTCGTCCGGAAGCGACGCCACCAGGGCGGAGAAACTGCCGAACACTTCCGCTCGCAAACCGCCGCCATCCCCGATCACGGCGATCCAGCCGCGAGGACAGCCGTCAACACCAGCAAGCACTGGAGCCATAAGTGTCAAGCGCGGAACCCCTTGGTCGGATGCATCAGCCGCCGCGTCTGCACCATGGCCATCGGCGTGGCGAGGCTCGACGCATCGGCTTCCAGCATCAGCTCGTCCGCCCCGCGCTTTGCCGAACGCGCCATGATTTCGAACACTGCCGCAGTAGTGCTCTGCAGCATCTTTTCCTCCGCCATGCCAGACAGGCGACGCGCCAGAAACACGGCAGAGGTCAGATCACCGAGACCGTTGGTCGGGCCATCGACACGGCGATGTTCGGCCATCAGCGCCATGGTCGGCGTGAGCAGAATATTGCCGATGCTGCCGCTCATCAGCGGAAAGGCCGAGGTGACCAGCATGGTTGCCGGACCGGCTTCCAAAGCGGCCTCCATCAAGGCGGAATTGTCTTCCAGCGGAACGCCGGTCATCCATGAAAGCTCGAAACGATTGGGTGTTGCGATATCGGCAAGCGGCAGAAGCTTGTCGCGAATACCCATGGCAGTCGCTTCGGGGACATAAAGCCCCTTTTCATCGCCGATGACGGGATCGCACAGATAGACCGCCCCCGGATTCTTTGCCTTCACGGCTTTGACCAGTTCGGCAACGGCTGCCGCCTGCTCGGGATGGCCGAGATAGCCGGTCAGGACAGCACCCACCTCGCCAAGCCACGGTGCGCGCTGAAGATCCTGCATCAGGCGCGAAAACTCTTCCGCCGGTGGCACGATGCGTCCAGCCGGAGCACCTGGAACCCCATGGCCCGGATGCCATGGCAGCACCACGGTCGGCACGGCCCAGACGGGAAAGCCCAGCGTTTCCAATGCGAATACGGCGGCTCGATTGCCAACCGACCCGCGCACGACATGGCTTGAGATGACAATAACGGTTGTCGCATCCGAAGGCGCAGAAAGCGTCATTGGGTACCTAGCTTTGCATGAGATAGAAAATGAGCCAGACGATGATCGCCAGCGTGATGAGGAAGCCGAGCCCGCGCCCGACACGCGTGGCCCAGAGTTCGATGGGATCATTTTCGGGAGCGTCGGTGGCAGCCAGATGATGAGCAGTGCGGGAAAATCCGCGCCGCACGATGCCTTCGGCACCGGTCTGCTCGCGTTCGAGCCTGTCGAGAATACGCCGAGCCTCTTCCTGACGCTCGCGTCCCGGCCCGCCGCCTTCCCCTATGCCCGCCTGCTGGCGCTCGCCCATGCTCTGCCTGCCCTTTGCAATGACCTAGTGTGACTTTGAATCCGAAATTCGTTCGCAACCCCGCCCCAGAGTGATACGAATTTCGGATTCGCCACACTAGTTTCCAACAGAAGAAACAGGCACAGCATCACGCTCAAGTCGCAGTTCTGCAAGCAGTTTATTGCAGTCTCATGCGAGCTTCACGATCAGCTTTCCGAAATTACCTCCTTCCAGCAGGGAAATGAAAGCTTTCGGCGCATTCTCCAGCCCATCAACAATGTCTTCGCGATAACGCACCTGACCGTCGGCAATCCACTTCACCATGTCATGGTAAAAGGCTGGCCTCTGATCGGCAAAATCACGCTGGATAAAACCGCGAATGGTCAGGCTTTTCGACAGAATATCCCGCATCACCAGCGGCAGCCGGTCAGGTCCATCGAACGGGCCGCTCTGATTGTACTGCGCAATTAGGCCACAGACCGGAATCCGCGCAAACTGGTTCAGCAGCGGAAACACCGCGTCGAAAACCTTGCCGCCGACGTTTTCGAAATAAACGTCGATGCCCTTCGGGCAGGCCTCAGCCAGTTCCTGCGCGAAATTCTTGCTGTGGTGATCGATAGCCACATCGAAACCGAATTCATCGATCAACGCCTTGCATTTATCCGCTCCGCCCGCAATGCCGACAGCGCGTGCGCCCTTCATCCGGGCAATCTGCCCGACAGCAGAACCGACCGGACCGGTTGCGGCCGCAACCGCGACGGTCTCGCCCGGTTTCGGCTGGCCGATGGTGAGCAGGCCGGAATAGGCGGTAAAGCCCGGCATGCCAAGAACGCCAAGCGCCGTCGTTACAGGGGCTTCCTTCGGGTGGAGCTTGCGCAAGGTCGAGGCATCGGCAACCGCATAATCCTGCCAGCCGGAATGGGAAAGCACGAAATCACCCGGAGCAAAGCCCGCGCTCTTGCTTTCAACGACTTCGCCTACCGTGCCACCCTCCATCACATCGCCAATTGCCACCGGCGCGGCATAGGATTTGGCCGCGCTCATACGCCCACGCATATAAGGATCGAGCGACAGATAATGCAGTCTCAGGAGAACCTCACCGTCGCCGGGGCTCGGGATCGCCACTTCCTCCAGCCGGAAGTTTTCTGCGGTCGGCCGGCCTTCCGGGCGCGATGCCAGCACGATACGGCGATTGATCTTTTCGCTCATGAACGGAACTCCTGACAGTGATGATCGGGCTTCGAGCTACATATTATTAGTTTAGGGCGATGATCGGAAAAGTTGAGCTTTTGCAATCAAAATCAAGCTATACATCCGTTGTGAACGCTTGGCTTGGAAAGCTGTTCCAAAGCTAGCGAATTTGCGCTGTGCGTCACCCTCTTTGCAGCGGCCTTGCGCCTTAGAGCCTGAACCAAAAATCGGCAGGCCGTGGCGAAAATGGTGATTTTCGAGTACCGGAGCGCAATGTACTTATTAACGTACATGAGCACCGGAACGCAGGAAATTGCCATTTGCAGACCGGCATGGCGACTTTTGGAACAGGCTCTTAGGACAAACGACATGAATGAGGACAAGCTTTTTCTCTTGAAACCGGGGTTTGAAGATCCGGCTTATCCCGGCCAGCTTTTCTATTGCTGGCATTGCGCCCTCATCGAGGGTGTTCTGGCTTCTTTTCCGGCACTGGGAGACAGGCTGGATATAGAGCGCGTCGACTGGCAGCGCCCGCGCAGGGCCGTCATAGAACTGGCAGGCGAAGACAACCAAAACCTGCCCTTGCTGGTACTGAAGGAAGGCGACCGGTCCCCGTTCGAGACCGGGAGGCACGAAGGGTGTTCGCTGATCGGCGACCCGCACAAGATACTGGCCGCCCTTGCGGAGCGGCACGGCTTTCCGCTGCCGCATCCGTAAAATAAAAACCCCGCCACAAGGGCGGGGTTTCGCTTGGGGGACAGTAAGGCTTGCCTATTACTTCATCGTCGGGATGACGAATTCCGCACCGTCTTTCACACCAGACGGCCAACGCGAGGTGACGGTCTTGGTCTTGGTGTAGAAGCGGAATGCATCCGGGCCGTGCTGGTTGAGATCGCCGAAGCCGGAAGCCTTCCAGCCGCCGAAGGTGTAATAGGCGATCGGAACCGGGATCGGCACATTGATACCGACCATGCCGACCTGCACGCGGCTGGCGAAATCGCGGGCAGCATCACCGTCACGGGTGAAGATCGCAACGCCGTTGCCATATTCATGATCGTTCGGCAGAGCCAGCGCTTCCTCGTAGTTC
This sequence comes from Brucella cytisi, assembly GCF_038433355.1. Lineage (NCBI taxonomy): Bacteria > Pseudomonadati > Pseudomonadota > Alphaproteobacteria > Hyphomicrobiales > Brucellaceae > Brucella > Brucella cytisi. The sequence continues at coordinate 23,702 of NZ_JBCAUP010000019.1, read as the reverse complement.
TTGGCGCGCACGACCGAGAGAACCGGACCGAAGATTTCTTCCTTGTAGATACGCATGTCCTTGGTCACGTTGTCGAACAGGCAACCACCCATGTAGAAGCCATCTTCATAGCCCTGCATCTTGAAGTTACGGCCATCGACGACCAGCTTCGCGCCTTCTTCGACACCGAGGTCCACATAGCCGCGTACGCGGTCGAGCGCAGCCTTGGTGACCAGCGGGCCGTAATCGGCGGAATTGTCGGTGGAGGTGCCGATCTTCAGCGATTCAACACGGGGAATGAGCTTTTCCATCAGACGGTTGGCGGTGTCTTCACCGACCGGAACGGCAACCGAAATCGCCATGCAGCGTTCGCCAGCCGAACCGTAGCCAGCGCCGATCAGCGCATCGACGGTCTGGTCCATGTCGGCATCCGGCATGATGAGAAGGTGGTTCTTCGCACCACCGAAGCACTGCACGCGCTTGCCGTTCGAGCAGCCGCGGCCATAAATATACTGGGCAATCGGCGTGGAGCCGACAAAGCCGATGGCCTGCACGTCCGGATCGTCGAGCAGCGCATCCACCGATTCCTTGTCGCCGTTGACGACGTTGAAAATGCCTGCCGGAAGACCGGCTTCCATGAACAGTTCGGCAAGGCGCATCGGTACGCCCGGATCGCGTTCGGATGGCTTCAGGATGAAGGCATTGCCGCAGGCAATCGCCGGACCGGCCTTCCAGAGCGGGATCATGGCCGGGAAGTTGAATGGCGTGATGCCAGCAACAACACCGAGCGGCTGGCGCATGGAGTAAGTGTCGATGCCCGTACCGGCATTGTCGGTGAACTCGCCTTTCAGCATGTGCGCCGCACCGAGGCAGACTTCCACCACTTCGAGGCCGCGCTGGATGTCGCCCTTGGCGTCGGCAATGGTCTTGCCGTGTTCGCGGGCCAGCAATTCGGCCAGGCTGTCATATTCGGCTTCGACCAGTTCGACGAACTTGCGCAGGATGCGAACGCGACGCTGCGGGTTGGTCGCAGCCCAGGCTGGCTGTGCGGCCTTGGCGTTTTCGACAGCCGCGCGCACTTCTTCCTTGGTGGCGAGCGCTACCTTGCCCTGCACCGAGCCGTCGAGCGGCTGGAAGACGTCTGCCGTGCGGCCGCTCTTGCCTGCCACATGCTTGCCGCCGATGAAATGTCCGATATTGCGCATCGAAGAACCTCCCTGATGATCGCTTTGAGGAGCCTGCAAAGCTCCCATCGTTGACATCATCTTGACTCTGCAAATTCATGATTGCAAGGCGATGAAAAGCGTATCCGTTGTGCAAATTTTATAGTAATCAGAATACATCCTTATGCAGAGAGCATCATGAACTGGGACGATATTCGCATATTCCTCGCTGTTGCTCGCTCAGGCCAAATTCTGGGCGCGGCCAAAAGGCTCGGCCTCAACCACACCACGGTTGCCCGGCGGCTGACCGCGCTTGAAACGGCGTTGTCCACCACGCTCCTGACCCGCCGCACCAACGGCTCGACGCTGACACAGGCGGGCGAGGAGTTTCTGCTCGCCGCCGAACGCATGGAAGCCGAAATGCTTTCCGCCCGCTCGCATGTCGGCAATGCGGATATTGCCGTGTCGGGCACAGTGCGTATCGGCGCGCCGGACGGGTTCGGGGTCAACTTTCTGGCGCCCCGGTTGGCGCGGCTGACACAGAAATATCCGGACCTGACCATCCAGCTTGTGCCAGTGCCGCGCTCGTTCTCACTGTCGCGCCGTGAAGCCGATATCGCCATTACCGTCGAACGTCCGGAACAAGGCAGGCTGATCGCGCGCAGGCTCGTCGATTATACGCTCGGTCTCTATGCGCATCGCAGCTATCTGGAGGAGAACGGCACGCCGGAAAACACCGACGATCTCGCCCGGCACCGGCTCATCGGCTATGTGGAGGATCTCGTCATCAACCCGTCGCTGGCCTATGCGCCGGAAATCAGCCGCGACTGGAAACCGGCCTTCGAAGTATCGAGCGCGCTTGGACAGGTCGAGGCCGTGCGCGCCGGTGCAGGCATCGGCATATTGCACGCCTTCATCGCCCGCGCCGATCCCGATCTCGTGCCCATTCTGCCAGATCGGGTGATCCGGCGCGCCTACTGGCTCGCCTATCATGAATCTGCCCGCACATTGCGGCGCGTCACCGCCATATCGGCACTGATTTCCGAACTGGTGGAAAGCGAGAAATCGCTGTTCAGTTAAGCATGATCCCGAAAAGTGGAAGCCAGCTTTCGGATCAGATCATGCTAAATCAATTGAGCCGCATATAGGCGACCATGACGCCGACAATCATTGCAGCCGGAACGAACAAGGCGTCGAGGCCGATGAAATAATGGCCGAGACCGCCGCCGACAGCGCCCAGCATCAGGGACAGCCAGACCGCCACATGCTGCAGCCAGCGCCATTTCGGCGTTTCACCGCGCAGCGAACAGGCAAGATCTGCGGCTGCGTTGAAAAGCGTACCAGTCACATAGGTCACGCCAAGACGCGCAGCCCCGATGGGCTGCACCGCAGCATTCTGCGCGCCCATGGCTGCGGCAAGCAACAGCACCGGCTGGACCAGCAATGCACCCTCGCGCCGCAACACGCCGACCAGCAGCAGGATCGCCACCACGCTTGCCATCACATAAAGACTGCCCGCACGACCGTATGAACGCACCGCAAGCGTGCCGAAGAAGGCGCCGGAAAAGAACAGCACGATCAGGATCGCGGGAAACCAGACCAGCACAGTGCCCTGCACGCCGGGCTGTCCCGCCAGCGCGACACCCAGCTGCGTGGTATTGCCGCTCATGAAGGATGCAAAGAAACCGCCCAGCTGCAGGAAGGCAATCGCATCGACGAAACCAGCCGATGCGGTCAGAACCAGACCGAGCGAAAGTTTGGAATTCGGTGTCATGGGATTGAACTTCGGAATGAAGAAACCCGGCTTGCGGGAAGCCGGGCCTGTTCAGAAGAATATTTACAGGTCAGGCGCGTTTGACGATGCGCAGGATAATCAGGAGGATGGCCGCGCCGATAAAGGCGTTGATGATTGAGGCGACAATCCCTCCGCCAACGGAAAATCCGAGACGCGGCAGCAACCAGCCTGCAAAGAATGCGCCGATCACGCCGACGATGATATTGCCGATCAGGCCGAAACCACCACCCTGCACGACCTTGCCAGCCAGCCAGCCGGCGATCAGACCTACGAAAAGAAATACGAGAAGACTTCCAACATCCATGCGTTTTTCTCCCTCTCAAAACGCAACCGTTCGGTGCGCCTGAAGCGAGTTGACTATATGTTGGGCGGCGGCACAAGGGGGCGGAGGCTCCTCCCCCCTGTTAAATCAGGCTACCAGATGCCTGAAAGCCGCGACGACTTCCTCGTAAACCTTGCGCTTGAAGGGAACGATCAGTTCCGGCAGCTCGACCATCGGCTTCCATTCCCAGCAGTCGAACTCGGCAGTGTGTCCGCCGGGCGGCGGGTTGATGGCGATTTCACTCTCGTCGCCTTCGAAACGATAAGCAAACCACTTCTGCGTCTGGCCGCGATACTTGCCCTTGAGTGCCAAACCAACCAGATGCGGCGGCAGGTCGTAATTGATCCACTCCGACGCTTCTTCGAGCAGCGATACCGACTTCATGCCGGTTTCCTCATAAAGTTCGCGGATAGCCGCCTCGAGCGGCTCCTCGCCCTTGTCGATCCCACCCTGCGGCATCTGCCAGAGCTGGGTCGCGCCATCCATCTCGTCGCCCGGAATGACGATACGACGGCCAGACCAGACCAGACCGGATTTGTTCAGCACCATAAGCCCAACACAGGGGCGGTAAGGCAAGCTTTCGGGATCGACGGGACCTTTGTGCTTCGACATGACACTCTCCATGATATGCAAATTACTGCCGTTCGGGGTCGCGGACCAGCGCCGAGACCGGCACGATTTCAATGCCGCGCTTCTTGACCTCATTGGCCCATTCGGCAACTGCATCGACGGTCACCGCAAAGGCCGAGCCGGTGCCGATGGCGCTGCCATTGGCACGCGCAGTCCGTTCCAGCTCGTCAAGGCGGTCGAGGATCGCGCCGCGCTCCTGCGCCGCATCGATCAGAATATCCGCCGCCGCGAAAGGCACCACATCGCTTCCTGCAATCCGGTCAGCCTGACTGCGCGCCGAGGTGCCGTCATCGAGATAATACAGGCCGCGCTTTCCGATCTCGCCCAGCACCGGCGAGAAGGCTTCGGTCTCGGATGTAAAACGCGCGCCCATATAATTCATCACACCGGCATAATTGGTCATCCGCGACAGCGCCCACAGCAAGGAAGCCTGGTTCTTGCTGGCACCATCATCCACCGTCAGCGTATTGCGACCGGGATTGACGCGCGGATAGTCGAAAGGCTCCATCGGCAATTGCAGCACAAGTTCATGACCGTTTTGCCGGGCCGCCTGCATCCAGCGCTGCAAACTGTTGCCCTGCGGCGCAAATCCGAGCGTGACTTCCGGCGGAAGCTTGTCGACTGCCTCCATGCTGCCGGTCTGTGACAGCCCAAGTCCGCCGATGACAAGCGCAATCCGCGCGCCCCGCGCGCCGGACCATGCGGCTGCATAGGCATCCATGGGGCGCAGACCGTCCGCCCCGCGTACCGGCAGCGGGCCGGTGGGGCTTTGCTCGACCAGCGCCTGTTCCGGCAGATGGGCGACACGCTTATCCTGTCCGGATTGATGCGTGTTCTGCACCACAACCACATTACCCTCTGCCATACCGGTGGCAGCACCTGGCATACCGGGCGGCATGTCCGGCGTGACCTTCATGATGGCAGGCCCCGGCTGACCGCTTGCCCCGCGCAGCGCACTGCCGGGCGGCGGTGTATTGCCGGTTACGGGCTTCGCTTCAGTCTTGTTGGCGACTGGCACTTCGACTTGCGTCGGGTCCACGGCGGCGGTTTCAGTTTTGCGAAAAGCTGCCTGATTGCCTTGCCAGATGGCGAACACCGCGCCCCCGGCAAGGCAAAGCCCGCCTAAAATGACAAGGCCTGTCACGAACGAACGAAAAGCGCGGGAGCGTGAGCCCCCGCGCTTTTGCGGTTTCTTATCCAGTCCTAACGGGCTGTTCAGATCCAGCATGGAGCGATCAGTTCAACACACCCTTCTTCGGATCCGGCGGGAATGCGGCATTGGCCACCTCACCACGCAGGAGCTTGAAGGCTTCGTTGAGCTGGATGTCGTCCTTCGGATCAGCCGGGACATAAGCCGACGAACCAGAGCCATTGTCATCCTCGGCATTGCCCTTGATGTGGCCCTTGAGTTCGGATTCGCCGCGAACGACGTCCTCACCCTTCAGTTCCGGCGGCAAAGGCTGGTCGACCTTGATGTCAGGCGTGATGCCCTTGCCCTGAATCGACGTGCCCGACGGCGTATAATAAAGCGCCGTAGTCAGACGCAGCGAGCCGTTTTCACCAAGCGGAATGATCGTCTGCACCGAACCCTTGCCGAAGGACTGCGTGCCGAGCACCGTGGCGCGGCGATGATCCTGCAATGCACCGGCAACGATTTCCGACGCGCTGGCCGAACCGCCATTGATGAGAACGATGACCGGCTTGCCGTCGGTCAGGTCGCCCTTGCGTGCATCGAAGCGGGTAACATCCTGCGGATCGCGACCACGAGTCGAGACGACTTCACCCTTGTCGAGGAAGGCGTCGGAAACAGCCACAGCCTGATCGAGCAGACCACCCGGATTGAGGCGAAGATCCAGCACAAAGCCCTTGAGCTTTTCGGCCGGAATCTTGTCCTGAATATCCTTGATCGCCTTCTTGAGGTCTTCGGATGTCTGTTCGGTGAACGAGATGACGCGCAGATAGCCGATATCGTTCTCGACGCGATAGCGAACGGCCTTCACCTTGATGACAGCGCGTGCGATCTTCAGCGTGATCGGCTTGTCGACGCCCTGGCGCTGGATGGTCAGCTCGATAGACGAACCGATTTCACCGCGCATCTTGTCGACCGCATCGGTCAGCGAAAGACCGCGAACTTCCTGCCCGTCAATCTTGGTGATGAGATCGCCTGCCAGCACACCAGCCTTGGAAGCGGGCGTATCGTCAATCGGAGCGATGACCTTCACGAGATCGTTGTCCATCGTCACTTCGATGCCAAGACCGCCAAACTCACCCTTGGTCTGCACGCGCATGTCCTGCGCGGCTTCCGGGTTGAGATAGGAGGAATGGGGATCGAGCGAGGTCAACATGCCGTTGATCGCGCTTTCGGTCAGCTTCTTGTCGTCCGGCGGCGTCACATATTGCGCGCGCACCCGTTCGAAAATATCACCAAAAAGGGCCAGTTCCTTGTAGACATCGCTATCTTTCCCTGCCGCAAAAGCAGTGGAAGCCGGCGCGCCCTGGACCATCACCATGGCTGACGCCCCCAGAAGGGCCCCGGCGAACAGCAGCGATAGTTTACGTATCATTTTCACGTCCTTCCAGAAAGCCGTTCGGTCCACCAAGGGGCAGGATCGACGGGTTTTCCATCCTTTCGAAATTCAATGTAAAGCAATGGCGCACCATTGCCCACCTCTATCGGTGCAACACTTGCCAGAAGTTTTTCTCCCATCGCGCCGACCGGCTCTCCCGCAAGTACAAACTGGCCTTGCGATACGTCGATTCGACCCATGCCAGCCATGACGACATGATATCCATTGCCCGCGTCGAGTATCAAGAGCTGCCCGTAAGAACGGAATGTGCCTGCGTAAAGTATCACGCCATCGGAAGGTGACGTAATCGTGGCAGAAGGCAAGGTTTCAACGACCTGCCCCATCATGCTGCCGCCGACACCGTCCTTCTCGCCGAAGCGGCGCATCGTCTTGCCAGCTGCAGGCAAAGCGAGCTTGCCTTGTAGCGAAGCAAAATCAATCTGGGCTCGCAGATGATTGTCGTTTGGCGTTGCTTCTCCGGCTTTTTCCCTTGCTGCGGCAAGGCGATCCGCCTCGGCCTTTCGAGCGGATTCGGCTGCATCGCGCACGCCCGCCATCTGCTTGTCGAGCCCGTCGATAAGGTCTTTCAGGCTGCCTGCCTTGGCCGCCAATTCTTCCGAACGCTGGCGCTGCGCATCGATTTCCTGTTCCGACTGCGACTGCAATTTCTTCTTCTCCTCAAGAAGAAGTGATTGCCGTTTCTGCTCTTCGGCCTGAACCGTGCGCGTCGCCTTCAGCTTATCCTGCTCTTGCCGGATGGAGGCAGTGACCCGCTGCATATCCTTCAGGTCGCCGGTCAGCTCTTCCACCTGCTCACGCATTTCAGGCACGACAGCACCAAGAAGCACGGCGCTGCGCACTGAAGCCAGAGCATCGTCAGGCCGCACCAGAATGGCAGGCGGCGGGTTCAGCCCCATGCGCTGCAATGCGGCCAGCACTTCCGCCAGAACGCCGCGCCGTGCGCGCAGCGACGAGCGAATGCCATCTTCCTGCTCGCGCAGCGCGGTAAGCTTGTCGGCAATATCGGCAATATCCTGCTGCAGCTTCTTGTCGGTCTTGGCCGACTGGATCAGCGCTGCGGTGATGGTGGTCTGGTCCTTCTTGAGCCCGGCCACCTCATCTTCAAGCTGTTTCAGCTTGTCGCCGGTGACGGTGAGTTCGCTGCTGAGCTTTTCATATTCGCTCGCCGCCTGATCACGCTGCTGCTGCAAGGCTTCCTGCGCAAGAACCGACGGCGCGCAGCCGAACAAGCCAGCCAAAACGAGGCCAGCCAAAACGAGGCCAGCCTGCGTGAAAGCAAGCAATCGTGGTCTTTTGAAAAGGCGTTCAGGACTCATGCGTGTTCTATCAGGACGAAACAAGGCCAAATTCAGAGCCGAAACTAGACTGAACCCGTTAACGAACCATCAACCATAAATACCGCCGATAACAGATCGCTGGTTAAACCGGCCTTCGCACGATAAACCGGTCGTCATGAATGCAAAAGCACTGAAGACGATGACGGAGGATTGGCGCGAAGGGCGCGGCTATGTCCATACCTATATTTGCAAGCATATCGTAGCGGCAAAGCGTTCCGACCGCGCCTTCATCGTTGAAACTCTTGCTAAGGCCGGTCTGGAGATCACCCGGCAAGCAGCAGATGGCCTTACCGTTCTCATTCCCGAAAGCGGCAAGAGTTTCACACTGAGGGGCGCAGTCTACAACCAGCCCCCATATCAGGACCTGTGATAAGGGTGGCCTGCCAGAATAGTGGCGGCGCGGTAAAGCTGCTCGGCAATCAGGATGCGGGCGATCTGGTGCGGCCACGTCAATTCGCCCAGCGCCAGAACGAGATCAGCGCGTGATCGCAATGCCGGATCGTGACCGTCCGGCCCGCCAATGGCGACGATGAGATGACGCTTGCCGTCGTCCCGCATCCGCCCGATGCGATCCGCAAAAGCTTCAGATCCGAGCGCCTTGCCGCGCTCGTCGAGAAGGATCAAGGCAGCTCCATTATCGAGAGCTTCATGAATGCGCTGGGCTTCTTCGGCCTTGCGCAACTCTGCCGTCTGGCCCCGGCTTTCGGGAATTTCGCTCACACCGGCGAATTCAAGCCCCAATGGCGGTCCAGCTTTCGAAAATCGGTCGAAATAGCGCTCGACCAGTTCCCGTTCGGGGCCGGCTTTCATCCGGCCCACGGCAAAAACACTCACACGCATGACGCTCTCAATTCATCGAATTAAAGCGGATCGCGCTTTAATCTTCTTTTTTCGCGCATTATCCAACGCAAAACCGCTTCGCAGTTTTGGCTCGAAAATGCTCTAATGCACCAATCCCGGCGCACGTTCGGTGTCGAACGCGTCGAAACCCTCGTCGAGCCAGATCTTCTCGAGATTGTAGAAGTCACGGACTTCCGGTCGGAAGACATGGACGATGATGTCGCCGGTGTCGATGAGAACCCAATCGCCACTCTCGAGACCTTCGACCCGTATATCCTTGCAGCCTGCTTCACGCAGAGCCTGCAGGAGATGGTCGGCAACCGCCGTCACATGACGATGCGAACGGCCCGACGCGACGATCATATAATCGCCGATCGTTGATCTTCCGCGAATGTCGATGGGGATGATGGATTCTGCCTTGGAGTTTTCGAGACTGGCCAAGGCCGCGTCGAAGGTCTGGGACACGAGATTGGACTCGTCCATCCTGACCGTTGAAGGCGCGTGATGAGCCTTCTTCTCAATTGCTGTTCTCAGTGTATTCCCTTTCTCAGCAGAACAACGCCGTGTGGCAGTTATAAGCACCACACTCCCTAAAATAGGCAGAGTCCCTGTTTTGTTTCAAGACTATCGGCTTTTCCAAACCGTTCACTTTTTCAGTTTATTCGCCCGTTTTGCATATATCTTGTCGAAATCGTCATGAAAGCATCAAGATCATGTACGGGATTTGCGGATCGCGCTGGATGAGAGCGACGAACGCGGTCCATGGATGAAGGTCCAGGCCGGAGGTGTGCGACGCGCCAGCATCGGCGCATATTGTTCATCGACGCGACTGTCGGAGAATGTCTGCGCCATGCGTGACGACAGATAGGCCAGCGTCGAACCCGGCCGGTCGATAACCGCAATCGGAAAATTCTGCGCGATCTCGCGCCAGCGCTGCCAGCGATGGAAGGAGGCAAGATTGTCCGCCCCCATCACCCAGACGAAATGGACACCGGGATTGGCATCGCGGATAAGCGCCAGCGTATCCGCCGTATACCGCACATTGAAGGCTGCCTCGAGCGCCGTCACCTTGATGCGCGGATCAGATGCGATTTCCTCGCTCAGCTTCAATCGGTCGGCAAGCGGCGCCAGTTCGCGACTGTCCTTCAGCGGATTGCCGGGCGTCACCATCCACCAGAGCTGGTCGAGCTTGAGCCGCCGGATTGCGATTTCCGCCACCAGCGCGTGCCCGCCATGCGGCGGGTTGAACGAGCCGCCAAACAGCCCGACCGCCATGCCCTTCTCGACATAAGGCATGCGCAGATAATGCGCATCGACACCAGGATATTGTTCCCTCAATGCGGAAAGCCCGAAGCCGAATTTCATTCGAACCTAACCACGGATCTGACCGTCACCGCGAACGCGATATTTGAACGAGGTCAGTTGCTCCACGCCGACCGGTCCACGCGCATGCATCTTGCCGGTGGCAATGCCGATTTCCGCGCCCATGCCGAACTCGCCGCCATCGGCAAATTGCGTCGAGGCATTGTGCAGGAGAATGGCCGAGTCGATCTCGTTGAAGAAGCGCGCAACCGCTGCCGCATCCTCAGCCACGACAGCTTCCGTATGGTGCGAGGAATAGCGGTTGATATGCTCAATCGCGCCCGAAATACCGTCAACCAGCGCAACGGAAATGATCGCGTCGAGATATTCGGTCGACCAGTCCTCTTCGGTGGCAGGCTTTGCTGCCGGATAGAGCGCCAGCACGTCCGCACTCCCGCGAATTTCACAACCCTTGGCAGCCAAGTCTTCGAGGATCGGCGCCAGATGCATCGCAGCTGCGGCACGATCAACCAGAAGCGTTTCCGCCGCACCGCAAATGCCGGTGCGCCGCATCTTGGCATCGACCGCAATCTTGCGGGCCATGTCGAGATCGGCGGACTTGTCGATATAAAGATGGCAGATGCCTTCCAGATGCGCGAAGACCGGCACCCGCGCTTCTGACTGAACGCGCGCAACAAGGCTTTTTCCACCACGCGGCACGATCACATCAATCGCACCGTCCAGACCTTTCAGCATTTCACCAACAGCGGCACGGTCGGTCACTGGCACGATCTGGATCGCATCGGCTGGCAGGCTGGCTGCTTCGAGTCCCCTGACCAGCGCCTTATGAATAGCAGCCGATGAATGCGCCGAATCCGAGCCGCCACGCAGGATAACGGCATTGCCTGCCTTGAGGCACAGCGCGCCGGCATCCGCAGTCACATTGGGGCGGCTTTCATAAATGACGCCGATCACTCCGAGCGGCGTGCGCACGCGCTCGATATGGAGCCCGTTCGGACGATCCCATTCAGCAATCACTTCGCCCACCGGATCAGGCAGGGCTGCGATAGCGCGGATACCGTCGGCAATCGCATTGATCCGGCTGTCATCGAGCGTCAGCCGGTCAACGAAGGATGCTGCCATGCCGCTCTTTTCCGCATTGGCCAAATCAAGCTTGTTGGCTTCAAGAATATCGCCACGCGCTTCAAGCATCGCATCGGCGGCAGCAATCAGCGCCCCGTTCTTCTGTTCAGTGGTGGCGATGGAAAGAGGGGCTGCGGCAGCGCGCGCCTTGCGGCCCACTTCCGCCATGACTGCAGCAATATCGTTTACCGTTTCTGCCTTGGTCAGCATCCCATCTCCCCTATGCGACTTCTGCATTGCTGGCAGCACGCACAACCAGATCGTTGCGGTGGATCATCGCCGCGCGAGCATCATAGCCAAGAATTTCACTGATCTCATCGCTTTTATGGCCTGCGATCTTGCGCGCATCCTCGGCATCATAAGCGATCAGTCCGCGCGCGATTTCGCGTCCGTCCTCGTTCAGCACCGCGACCGTATCACCGCGCTCGAACTGGCCGTCGATTTCCCTGACGCCTGCGGGCAAAAGCGACTTTCCGGATTTCAGTGCCCTGGCCGCACCGGCATCCACCGTCAAACGGCCAGCCGGTTCAAGATTGCCGGAAATCCAGGTTTTCCAGGCATTTACCGGCGCACGCGCCGGTTCAAACAGTGTCGCGCGTTCACCGCGATCGATTGCTGAAAGCGGGCCGAAACGCGTGCCCGATGTGATGATCATCGCGGTCCCTGCCGCATTGGCGATCTTGCCCGCGTCGAGCTTCGTCTTCATGCCCCCGCGCGACAGTTCCGACGCCGCCGCTCCCGCCATGGCCTCGATCTGCGGGGTGATGGTTTCGACCAGCGGCAGAAACTCGGCGTCCGGGTTCTTGTGTGGCGGGGCCGTATAAAGCCCGTCAATATCCGACAGCAGGACAAGCAGGTCCGCGCCCATCATGGTCGCCACGCGGGCAGCCAGACGATCATTGTCACCATAACGGATTTCGGTGGTCGCCACCGTATCGTTCTCATTGATGACCGGCACGGCCTTCAGCTTCAACAGCGTCTCGATGGTCGCGCGCGCGTTGAGATAGCGGCGGCGCTCCTCGGTGTCGGACAGCGTGACGAGAATCTGGCCTGAACGGATGGAATGACCGCCAAGCACATCGGCATAGGCCTTGGCGAGCGCGATCTGGCCTGCGGCGGCGGCCGCCTGACTTTCCTCAAGCTTCAGCGCCTTCTTCGGCAGCCCCAGAACGGTGCGTCCAAGAGCAATAGCACCGGAAGAAACCACCAGCACTTCGACGCCTGCATGATGCAGAGCGGCAATGTCCTGCCCGAGGCTTTCCAGCCAGTCCCGCTTGAGACCGGCTGCTCGATCCACCAGAAGGGCGGACCCGATTTTAACAACGATGCGGCGATAGTTTTTCAGTTGCTTCAGCATGCTTTCATTCCCCCTCGCCGCGCCCTGTCGTCTTATTCTTCGGCTTCCGCCGTACCGGCCTCTGCGGCGCGGCTCTGGTCGATGACGCTTGCGAGCTGGCGCAGAGCATCGTTCAGACCTTCATGGCTGACGGCTGAAAGCAGCAGCGGGTCGCGCCCACATGCCTTTTTCAGCGCCTTGACCTTGGCCTTGCGCGCTTCAGGATCGAGCGTATCGATCTGCGACAGCGCAACGATTTCCGGCTTGTCGGCAAGCCCGTGTTCATAGGCCTCAAGCTCACCACGAATGACCTGATAGGCCTTGGCGACATCTTCTTCCTGCGCCGAAACCAGATGCAGCAGAACGCGCGTGCGCTCGACATGGCCGAGGAAACGGTCGCCAAGGCCGACGCCTTCACTCGCACCTTCGATCAAGCCCGGAATATCGGCGATGACGAATTCGCGGCCATCCACGCGGGCGACGCCCAGATTGGGATGCAGCGTGGTGAATGGATAGTCGGCAATCTTCGGCTTGGCAGCTGTCACACTTGCAAGGAAGGTGGACTTTCCGGCATTGGGCAGACCGACCAGACCAGCATCGGCGATCAACTTCAGGCGCAGCCAGATGGTGCGCTCGATGCCTTCCTGTCCGGGATTGGCGCGGCGCGGCGCGCGATTGGTCGAGGTCGTGAAATGCAGATTGCCGAAGCCGCCATTGCCGCCCTTGGCCAGCCGGTAGCGCTGGCCGATTTCGGTGATGTCGCAGATCAGCGTTTCGTCGTCTTCCTCAAAGATCTGCGTGCCGACCGGCACTTTGAGAATAACGTCGTCGCCCTTACCGCCGGTCATATTGCGGCCCATGCCATGCATGCCGGTCTTGGCCCGGAAATGCTGCTGATAGCGATAGTCGATCAGCGTGTTGAGGCCGTTTACAGCCTCCACCCAGACATCGCCGCCGCGTCCACCATCACCGCCATCGGGACCGCCGAATTCGAGAAATTTCTCGCGGCGGAACGAAACCGCCCCCGCACCGCCATTGCCGGAGCGGATGTAGATCTTTGCCTGATCGAGAAACTTCATCTGAACGTAACCTTCTTGGATGCCCGCACTCTGGCGGGCTTTTGGGCGGCAGACGCCCTGAATATTGTTACATGCGGGCCTGTGCCCGCATGTGGTGTGTTGCAATTACAGCAAAAGCGGCCTCCTGCAAACAGTCGAGGAGGCCAGATTTCATCCGAGTTTGTCTTTCCAGACCGGATCGGTGAAATCGATATAGATCAATTCCTGATCCAGATACTGGCCCTGCACGTAAAGTGACTTGGGTTCGACACCGAAAGTCTTGAAACCGAGCGCATAATAGACGCGCTTGGCGGCTTCATTCGTGGCCACCACCTTGGCATCCAGAACGACGACCTGCTTTGCGGCATGGTCGATGACCTTGCTGACGAGAGCCTTGCCCAAGTCCAGCCCGCGCGCTTCGGGGGCCACATAGACACCCCAGAGCGTGCCGCGATGGCGCTCGGACTTGCGGTCGTGGCGGAAAAGGCCAGCCGTTCCCAGCAGGTTTTCACCGTCGAAGGCACCGAAAACCACATTACCGTCCACCTGCTCCAGACGACGTGCGAACACGCTGTCCGAATAGGCATTCTCTTCTTCGAAACTCGAACCGAAGGCCATTGGCGCACGCTGCAAAGCGCTTAATCTTATGGCTCGATAGCGATGCAGATCGCCCTTTTCGAGCGCACGCACCACGATCTTCTCGCGTGCGATTGCATGAGTATCCATCATCTCATTCCCCGTTATTATTGGTCCTGCGGCCTATAAGGTTTGGCGCGCAGGACCCTTTGTTATGACTGCCAGCTTCTCAGCCCGATCCAGGTGCGACGATCGAGGACATAGCGCTCGACCGGCACATTGCCTGCGGCAAGCGAATCCGCCATGCCCATGCTGCTGAACTGGAATCCGCACTTGTGGATCACCCGGCGGGAGCCGCCATTGCTGGCCCGGCACGAGACATGCAGCCGCTCGATGGCAGTTGCACGGAAAGCCAGATCGATCAGGGCGTGAGCAGCTTCGGTGGCAAAGCCGTGCCCCCAATAGGGCTCACCCAGCCAGTACCCGATTTCCAGCCCCTCGCCATGCTTATGCGCATGAATGCCGCAGCAGCCCATAAAGATGCCGGTTTCCGCTTGCGTGATAGCGTAGATGCAATTGCCCATCTCGCCTTTTCGCACGCGCTCGACAAAATCGACCGCATTTTCACGCGTGTATGGATGCGGCATGCGGGCAAGCATACCGGAGACGCGGGCGTTATTGGCAAGATAGGAAATCGCATCCACGTCTTCGACATGCGGCGGGCGCAGGACCAGCCTTTCAGTGACGAGGACAGGACAGTCTAATTCATAAGCCAGATCGGGGGCCAGATCAGCGCTCGTATCGGGAGCCAATCCGGGCGACAGATCCGTGTAACTGTCTCTTCTTTCGCTACTGCTTGCGTCGTAACAATCTTCTTCCAGAACTTCGACAACCATTTTTCGTTCCTCCAGATGCAAAAAGGGAAGATGGTGGCCCCATCTTCCCTTCGATCTTTTGGCTAGGCTGCCATTTGCACCGGGTCCGATGGGACGCCGGTGCTTTAGAGAGTGCCCGGCTTACTCTGCTGCTTCCGCGATCGGGTCTACCGATACGTACGTGCGGCCGTTGGCTTTCGTACGGAAAGATACTGAACCGTTCGTGGTTGCAAAAATCGTGTGGTCCTTGCCGAGGCCAACATTGGCGCCCGGATGCCACTTCGTGCCGCGTTGGCGCACGATGATGTTGCCGGCGAGCACAGCTTCGCCGCCGAACTTCTTCACGCCAAGGCGTTTGGATTCTGAATCGCGACCGTTACGCGAGGAACCGCCAGCTTTTTTGTGTGCCATTGGTGTTCTCCTTTAATCTCTCTACTTACTCAGCCGACTCGGCCTTGGCTGCTGCCTTCTTAGGCGCTGCCTTCGGAGCCTTCTTCTCGGCGGCCTTCTTGGAAGGCTTTGCGCCGTCGGTGAGGATCTCCGAGATACGGATGGTCGTCAGTTCCTGACGATGACCGCGGGTGCGCTTCGAATTCTGACGACGACGCTTCTTGAACGCGATGACCTTGCGGGCACGGCCCTGTTCGACGACTTCGGCGGTGACAATAGCACCGGCGACGGTCGGGGCGCCAATGGTCGAGCCGACCATCAGAACTTCTGCGAATTCTACGATGTCACCGGCTTCGCCAGCAACTTTTTCGACCTTGATGAGGTCGTTTGCGGCAACGCGATACTGCTTGCCACCGGTCTTGATGACTGCGAACATTTGTTGTCCTTTCGGTTGTTCGGTCCGGCTCTCATTTCCACGACATTGGCGTCGAAGTGATGGGCCGTCTTTTTATCAGTCGGTTGATGAGCGGGCTTTTGGCCCCTGATCGCAGCCCGGAAAAGTCCGAAATCTGCAATCAAAACAATAGGCGCGGACTATCCCACGCCTAAGGTTTGGTGCTTATAGGTGTGAAGCGGCAGAAAAGTCAAGAATTTTCACAACGGAATGCAAATTAGGTCTTGTCTAATTGCCTCTGGCTCGTTAATGAGCCGCTACACACTTAGCATTCGCTTTAGATGCTTTTCAACGGCGCGATTTTTATAGATCGTTTTACCGTAGTGCACAATGCGGAGAGGTGGCTGAGTGGTCGAAAGTACCGCACTCGAAATGCGGCGTGGGGGTAACTCCACCGTGGGTTCGAATCCCACCCTCTCCGCCATATCACTTCAAGGTTGTGTGTCTTCCTGACAGGTATTCTCGGGCTTGCAGACCAGTCCAGCCTGCGCCAGCAGACCAGCCACGCCATCACGTGCGCCCAGCCCCTCGGGATCGCACAGATATTCCATGTGATCATTCAAATATCCGGCCATAGGCGCACGCCAGTCAGGCGAGGTTTCGATCATCTGTTCAGATGTATAAAGCAGATATTCGACATATGCCCCATAGGCCGTGAGCTGCGTCGTGCCTCTCAGCGCACAATAGTCGGCCTGGGCCAGCTCGGGCTTTTGTACCGTCAGATTCAGAAACTCGCGATATATTTCGCGCGCTGTCTGGTCGCGCTGAATGAGATCGGCCTGACCGACCTGATAGGGAATGATAACCAGCGCCGAGAGCGCGGCAAAGGCTGTAGCAATCCCGCCCAGAGCGGCTAACGGTTCAGTATTACGCCGCAACCAGTTCCACATGTTCAGACCTTGGGTTGCTCATGGGTAGCACAATGGATACCACCGCCAACCTCACCCACCGGATCGATATTCAATGTAACAATCTCCCGACCGGGATACAGTTTGGCAAGAATAGCAGCAGCCCGTTCATCGGCTTTACGATCCCCGAACTCGGCAGCTATCACCGCGCCGTTACAAACGTAGTAATTGACATAGGAAGACACGAAATCGTGGCTTTTCGAGCGGATATTATAAGGCTCCGGCAGAATAACCATATCGAGTTTGCGACCCTCGGCATCGGTGGCTGCAGCCAGAATGTCGTGCGTTTCGAAGGCAGCAGCCGACCAGGGATCGTCGGGATCGATCTTATCTCCCATCTGGATTACCAACTGTCCCGGCTTAACAAAACGGGCAAGCGCATCGATATGATAATCGGTGATATCGGCACCAATGATTCCGGGCGCCCAGATCATCTTGCGAGCGCCCATCGTATCCAGCAGCATCTTCTCGATTTCAGCTTTGCTGCCCCGATTGCGATTGCCATTGACGAAGGTGCTTTCATGAGCGATCAGCGTGCCATGGCCGTCGGTTTCAACACCACCCGCTTCCCCCACCAGCCCGGTGTCGAAAACCTGCACCCCCATCCGTTCGGCTATCCGCGCGGCGATCTGACCGTCTGCCCCATGGGTCTGCTTGTTGCCCCAACCATTGAAGTTAAACTGCGTGACGGCGAGACCACCCTTGCCATCCACGACAAAGGAGGGACCGGAATCACGGCACCACAAATCATCGGTTGGAATGTCCCATAATTCCACATTCCGCGACACCAGCTTGCGAACTGCGCGGTGGTGCTGTGCCGCCGCCAGCATCACGACCGGCTCGAATTCAGCAATGGTGTTGGCGATTTTCGCGATCGTTTTCTGAATGTCATCCAGAAAATCAGGATCGTCATAGACCGCCGGATTCACCGGCCATTGCATGAAAGTGCGTTCATGCGGCTCTGTTTCTTCCGGATACCAGAAACCGGCAGAACGAGCCGATTGACCTTTAGCCTGCCCTCTCTGTGACTGCGTAGACATAGCAACGGCAGCAGCGGCAGCACCCAACAAGGTTTGGCGGCGGGTCATCATCGTATCACCATGAAAATAAAAAGAAAAAAACGTATTTTAGAGCATCTTTATATACGGTAAAGCGACCCGAACTTGCTGTCAACAAAGGCCCGCTTCTCCGCAACACGTAAACCATGCTAGAAGCGTATCATGACTGTGTTATCCGCCGTTACTCCCGTCTACCATCCACCGCTGGAACCCTACCTCTCGATCCTTCATCGCGATGCGGGCTTTCTCGTGCTGGATAAGCCGAGCGGCCTCTTATCCGTACCGGGGCGTCACCCTGCATTGTCGGACAGTCTCGCAACACGCGTTCAGGAACAGTTTCCGCAAGCCCAGATGATCAATCGTCTCGACAAGGACACGTCGGGCCTTGTGCTGATGTCGCTCAACCGCAAGGCACATGCTGCCATCGCCTCGCAGTTTGAAGCGCGGACGACGCAAAAATCCTACGTTGCAGCGGTCTGGGGGCTTGTTGAAGATGACGAAGGGCTGATCGACCTGCCTCTGGCCATAGACCCCGACAACAAACCGCGTCATCGTGTCGATCGTGAAAATGGCAAACCAGCACAAACTCGCTGGCGGGTTCTGGATCGGGACGAGAACACAACGCGTCTGCGGCTTCATCCCCTCACAGGGCGCACGCACCAGCTGCGTGTACATATGAAAGCGCTCGGCCACGTGATCCTTGGCGACGAATTCTATGCCGAAGGTGAAGCGCTGGCTGCTGCAGATCGCCTTCTTCTGCACGCGGAAGAATTGTCTTTCCAGCATCCCGATGGTCGTTCCGTGACCTTTACCGCGCCCTGCCCCTTCTGAGAGCATCCATGTCGCAGAAAATCGATACATCGGAACTGGTCGTTGATTTCGTCGGAGGCGCTGTCGGCCACCGGTTTCGCTCCGGCGAAGGACGCGGACAGGCACTCGCCAAGGCCGCAGGTCTGACACGCGATGCCACGCCGGAAATCGTGGATGCGACAGCGGGGCTCGGACGCGACGCATTTCTGCTGGCATCGCTGGGTGCAAAGGTAACTTTGATCGAGCGTTCCGAAAAGATGCACGCTCTTCTCGCCGAAGGGCTGGCGCGCGCTGCTGAAGAAGGCGGTCGCTATGCCGAGACTGTCGCACGCATGACGCTTCTGCTGGGTGATTCCAGCCTGCTCCTGCCGGATCTGAAGCCACAGGTCGTACTGGTTGACCCGATGCACCCTCCACGCGGTAACAGTGCGCTCGTCAAAAAGGAAATGCGGCAAATCCGCGAGATCGTCGGCACAGATCCGGATGCCGAAAGACTGATGCAAGTGGCGCTGGAAGCCGCGCAGAACCGCGTGGTGCTGAAATGGCCCCTGCGTGCCGGCCCAATGGTCGGATTGCGCAAACCTTCCCACCAGATACTCGGCAAAAGCACGCGCTATGACGTGTTCGTCAAAGCCAAGCTGAGTTGAACATCATGCAACAACTATGACTGGCCACTCCCGCCTGTAGTGGGCCCGCGCAACATTTCGCCGGAATAGACACTGAGGCCATTGCGCCCTTTCGCCTTGGCATCATACATGGCCGCATCCGCAGCCGCCAAGAGTTCCCCCGCCGCACCGCCATGTCTTGGGAAACAGGCGACGCCGATACTGCAGGTGACTTCCAGACATGCCCCGTCCAGTTCGACCGGCTCGCTGATCTTCCGCCTGATTTCGTCCAGCCGGGAGCAAAAATCACCTTCATCCGCCTGCAAAACCAGAATGAATTCATCGCCTCCCATGCGACCGGCTAGTTCACCGTCGCGCAGGAGCACCGAAATTCGTCCGGCAATCCGTTGCAGGAGCTTGTCTCCCGCTGCATGGCCGAGCGTATCGTTGACCGGTTTGAACTGATCCAGATCGAGAAAGCCAACAGCCACCCTCCGAGATCGGGAAGCTGCCTGTTGGAGAATCTCGTCGAGCCTTCGCTCCAGGAAGGCCCTGTTCGCCAGTCCCGTCAGCGTATCGTGTTCGGCCAGATAGCGGATGCGCTCATCGGCAATGCGCCTGTCTATGGCAATGCCGGTCAGCCTCGCTGCAGTAGTGAAAAACTCCCTGAGATCAAGGTCTTTCGAAGCGTCAACATCGGCCACCAAGCCTAGAAAACCGTGCCCCTCAGCGTCCGCAGACGGAATCTCGATGCAGAATATGGTTTGGCTGTCTGGAAGCAATGTCCTCAACACCACTTCGAGACTCGCGGCCGAAATCGATTCAAGCCCACCTCTCAAACCAGTCACCAGTTGAGGCAGCGAAGGCGCGGATATGACGACTTCGTCAGTCGTTTCCCCGGTAACCATGGCAACACAGTGAGCACCAGTTGTAATATCTTCCAGCAAATGTGCCAGCTGATCGACAAATTCCGGTATGGCAACCGCGCTTACCGTCATTTCCAGAATACGGGCCTGAACCTGTATGAAGCGTTCAGCCCTTTTCTTGATGGAAATATCACGAGACACACCCACAACGCCGATAATATTGCCGCTTCTATCACGCAAAGGCACGCGCGAGATCATGAGCCAGCGATCAGCTCCGCCGCGCATGGCGCGTTCTTCATAACCGAGATCCGGCTGGCCGCTTTCCATGACCTGCTTTTCGATTTCGGAAATGCGAGCAGTGATCGCAGCTTCACCATGAATTTCAAAGTCGGTCAGTCCGACCAGATCTCTGATGTCCGACAGTCCGTTGTTGCGAACCACAGCATCATTGGCAAACAGGAACCGACCCTGCAGGTCCTTGGCATAGATGAAATCTGGCACGTGATTAATCATTGCGATGAGCCAATTGAGCTGCTCTTCGCCTGCACAGGCGTGGTCGCCCGGGTTCAGTTGTGATGGCTGACACCCCGCGTGAGCAGGATGTAGATCACCCTCATTCTTATCGGCATCTTGCAATGCCTTATTTGCCAGACCTTTCATGGATAGAGCCCCTCCATGCTTTCATGACCATATTAGCAATCTTTTGATTAGTGGGAATGGCATAAAACGGTCGTACCATCGCTTTGCGTCACATCCGATACTCTTTTCCGTGACTTTACGTGTGGTGTGCAAACTGCCAACATCACTCCGGAGTACAACCATTAGGTTTCCGGTAACGGGGACGAACATTCAGTTTCATTTAGGCAATTCTTTCACAACAAAACATTCCGATGACGAGGTCTCATGAAACAAGGCATCGACCTGACAACAGCCCCGATCAATCAGGCTTTGCTGCTTTTTGCGTTGCCGACGCTTGGCTCTTCCATATTGCAATCGGCCAACGGTTCGATCGATACGATCTGGATCGGCCAGTTGCTGGGCGAGAATGCACTTGCTGCTACGACAAACGGCAACCTGGTCATGTTTCTGCTAACCGCCTTTGTCTTCGGTTTCGGCATGGCATCGACGATCCTGATCGGACAGGCATTCGGGCGGCGTGATGTCGAGACAGCGCGCGCAATAGCGGGCACCACGGTTGGTACTTTCGTGCCGCTTAGCATTGTCGTCGCCATCATCGGCTGGCTACTGGCCCCAAAGGTGTTGGATCTGCTCGGAACGCCTGAAGCAATTGAACCGCTGGCGCGCGCGTTTCTGCAAGTTACGTTCCTCGCCATGCCTGCGATTCTGATGCAGACGACATTGATGATGGCATTGCGCGGCAGCGGCGACGCCATGACCCCGCTCATATTCATGGGAATGGCCGTTCTTTTGGATATAGCGCTCAATCCCCTTTTCATTCTGGGCTGGGGGCCGTTGCCCGCACTAGGTATCGCAGGGTCTGCCTTGGCGACGGCTGCCGCCAATTACATAAGCCTCGCAGCGATGCTTTATTATATCTACTACCGTGATCTGCCTCTGCGCCTGCGCGGCGAGGAATTATGGCTT
Organism: Brucella cytisi; assembly: GCF_038433355.1. Taxonomy (NCBI): domain Bacteria; kingdom Pseudomonadati; phylum Pseudomonadota; class Alphaproteobacteria; order Hyphomicrobiales; family Brucellaceae; genus Brucella; species Brucella cytisi. Next base: position 2,062 of record NZ_JBCAUP010000019.1, on the reverse strand, counting down.
CTAGTTCCGGACCGGGAATTACTGCGGCTGATCTTCACCAAAGGACTGCCAATGGGCGTCCAGATGATCGTTGTTTCGAGTTCGATGCTGACCATGATGCGGCTGGTCAATCAGGAGGGGGTCGATACGACAGCCGCCTTCGGCGCTACGCAGCAGCTCTGGACTTATGTGCAGATGCCCGCCATGGCACTTGGCGCTGCTGTCAGCGCTATGGCTGCCCAGAATATCGGTGCGGGAAAATGGGACCGCGTGAGTTCGATAACGCGTATAGGGGCGATTTATGCAGTACTGATGACGGGAGCCCTGGTTGTGCTGCTGCTTCTCGCGGATCGACAGGCCATGCAGATATTTCTCGGCGCGGACAGTCCGGCAATCGCGATTGGCCAGCACATCGGGCAGATCGCGACCTGGGGCTTCATCGCCTTCGGCGTATCGATGGTTCTTTTCGGAACTGTAAGAGCAAACGGCCAGGTTATCTGGCCGCTCATCATTCTCTTCGTATCCATGTACCCGGTGCGTCTCGGTGTCGCCGTTGGTCTGCGTGAACAGTTTGGTTCCGATGCGCTCTGGCTGAGTTTCCCAGCTGCAATGGTATCAACCCTGCTGATGGCGACGGTCCTTTATTTTCACGGCGGATGGAAAAAGAACTCATCGATGCATATCGACGCCCACGAACTTCAAGGGGAAGCAGCTTGTGTATCGCAATCGACAGAAGCCGCCCCATCGAGCAACGCGCTTGCTCCCAATGCTCCGCTTGTGGCGGAAGTCGAGCCAGAGACGTAAAGTTCCTGTTCAACCGATGGACCGCATACCGTTCACGCTCCGTCAAGGCTACACAAACGATAGGCTGGTTAGGTTATTGTTTCACAAGCTTCACCTGCAAGGGCACGGGGCGTGACACGATCCCCGTCTGTACGACGAAAGGAATCCTTCATGCTCCAACTAAGACCTATGCGAGAGGATGAGTTCCCGACTTATCTCGGCTATTTCATTCCTGACTACGCAGCGGAGGTTGCATCAATTTATCGTCTTTCCGATGTAGCCGCTCTTGATCAGGTAAAACGAGAAATGGCTTCGGACTTGCCTGACGGTGTCAATACGACTGACCAGATCTTGCTGTGTTTGATCGACCCTGCCTGCAGTCCGGAAAAGCTTCTCGGCTATCTCTGGTACAAACGGGATCCAGCGAAACAGGTAGCATTCATTATGGACTTTTACATCTTTCCCTCTTTCCAGGGGAAGGGATACGGCAAGCTGGCCTTAACAACCCTGGAGGTCGACTTAAAGCGTCAAGGCTTTCAGCAAATCAAGCTCCGCGTTGCCGCTGACAATGTGCGTGCCAGGCATGTTTATGATGCAACGGGATTTCATGTGACCGGTATCAATATGAATAAGTCACTCACTTAGTGGGTATTTGGAGCCAGGCTACCGGACACATTCGATTTTTCATACGATGACTGATAGCGGAGGTTGTTACGCCGAGCTCGATAGCGGCCAGTTTCATGCTTTTGCGGCGTACGATTGTCACGAATATGTTGAGATCAGCCAGCGCGGAGCGATCGAGGTTCACGATTGTCTTCCTTTGATAACGAGGCTGTTTGATAGCTTAAACAGGTCAGTTTGTCGTTATGGTCGGGACGGGGAAGTTTTGCAGCTGCCCCAGGCGGTTTTGGTCAAAAAAAAGCCCGCGTTACGGCGGGTTTTGATTTGGTTTTTGGCTGATGCCTGGTTGCGTATGTCGGGGGATTGTTTCGCAGGAACGGTTCCTTTTGCTGCCCACCCTTGGGGTTATGAGCGCGCTGCGGTGCGTCCGTATAGAACTCGCTTCCGTGCATCGATATTAGGTCGAACGGTCTTCTGCGAGAAGCCGGAGCCAGCTCGCAACGATACGAACATCGGATATGATTGAGCGATTTTGTGTATTTTTGTGGGAATTTGGTTGCGGGGGCAGGATTTGAACCTGCGGCCTTCAGGTTATGAGCCTGACGAGCTACCGGGCTGCTCCACCCCGCGCCATGGGTGTTTTGTATATATTTGAGAAGATGATTTGATTTGTGTTCTT